>NZ_JBHSQS010000006.1:0-62553 GCF_042658605.1 Micromonospora vulcania
CATCGCGGTGAACAACTTCTTGATGAGGTAGTTCTCCTCGTTGTCCAGCGTCGCCCCACCCAGGCTGGAGATACCCAGCGTCCGGTTCAGTGGGCGTCCCTCGTCGTCGGCGTCCTCCCAGGTCTGCTCCCGGGCCGCCAACACCCGGTCGGCGATCATCTCGAGTGCGACGTCGAGGTCCAGGTCCTCCCACTCGGTGCCGTACGGCCTGCGGTAGCGGACCTTCGTCTGCCGTAGCGGGCTGGTCACGAGGCTCTTGCTCGCCGAACCCTTCGGACACAACCGACCCCGCGAGATCGGGCTGTCCGGGTCACCCTCGATCTGGCTGACCTGCCCGTCCTTGACGAACACCCGTTGGCCGCAGCCGACCGCGCAGTACGGGCAGACGGACTTGGCCACCGAGTCGGCCGTTTCGGTGCGGGCGGTCAACGACCGGGAGCGGGCGGATTTCGACGCGGCGCCCCGCCCGAGCGGGTCGGTGCCGGTCAGCTGGCGATACAGCGGCCAGTCCTCGATCCAGCTGCGCACCCCCACGGCGGCACCTTTCCGGCGAAAGCGATTAAACGTGAACAGCCTGACGATAGATGAGCAGCATGGCCGGCCGCTGGGAGATCCAAGGAGACAAGCCTCCCCCGCCTGCTCGGGCAGGCGGGGAAGGCTTGGGTGGACGAGGTGGCGACGCCTCCGCGACGGTCAGCTCGGCAGGAGCTGCCCAGCGGTGCGATCGCCGAAGGTCTTGTAGCGGTGCAGCTCCCAGAACAGCCAGCCGAGGCTGATGACCGCCAGCACGATGAAGACCAACGAGCCGGAGAACGTGTCCCAGAGGGTGTGCAGGACGACGACACCCAGGAAGGTGCCGAGGAAACCGAACAGCCGGCCGATACTCGGGCTGGCCAGCAGCGCCCACAGCGCGCCGGCGGTGAGCCCGGTCCAGGCGGTGTGGCCGGCGGGCGCGGTCAGGCCGCGGACGAACAGCGTCTGCTCCACCGCGCCGATGTTGCCCTGCGAGCTCAGCAGCGCGGTGAAGGCGTACCCCATCGTCTCGAGCGCGGCGAAACCCATGCCGGCGGCGACGCCGATGATCAGCCCGTCGGAGGGAACCCGACGGCGGTGCTGGGCCACGGCCGTGAACAACAGCACCACCGGGACGATCAGCTTCGCTGACTCCTCGATCAGTGCCACGAACAGCATCGGCAGGGTGCCGAGACCTCGCAGGGTGTCGTACTCCAGGGTGCCGGCGACGACCGTGCCGATGACACCACCGAAGAACGCCGAGGTGACCAGCACCGACGCGGGCACCTGCCAGCGCCCGGTACGGGCCTGCGCGAACGTCAGGAACGTCAAGGGAACCAGCGTCGCGCCGAGCAGGATCAGCGCCGGCACGAAGTTCGGATTCTGCATACGGACCAGGGTCCGCAACACCGCCAGGTACAGGAGCAGCCCGATGACGAGCACCCCGACCCACGCCCACCGGCGCGTACGATCATGCATACCGGCGAGTCTCGCGGATCCCGGTTTCGAAGGCCAGCCTTGACACCGAGTGGCGGCGTATGGACTGGCGCCGCGCCCGACGACCACCGGAGTCGCGACGCCGGGTTAGGTCAGGCCTGGTGGATCGGGCTCTCAAGGTCGGTGAGGCGGCGACCCGAGCCGCCCCAGGCCTGCGCGACGATCTCGGCGGCGATCGCCACGGCCGTCTCCTCCGGTGTCCGTGCGCCGAGGTCCAGCCCGATCGGCGAGGAGAGTCGGGCCAGGGCTGCCTCGCTCACGCCCGCCTCGCGCAGCCGGCGTAGCCGGTCGACGTGCGTACGACGGCTGCCCATCGCGCCGACGTACCGGGCGGGGGTGTGCAGGGCGACCTGGAGCAGCGGCACGTCGAACTTCGGGTCGTGGGTCAGGACGCAGAGCACCGTCCGGTCGTCGATGGCGGTGGACTCCAGATACTTGTGCGGCCACTGGACGACAAGCTCGTCGGCGTCCGGGAAGCGGGTGCGGGTGGCGAACACCGAGCGGGCGTCGCAGACCGTGACGTGGTAGCCGAGGAACCGGCCGATCCGGGCGGTCGCGGCGGCGAAGTCGGTCGCGCCGAAGACGATCATCCGGGGTGGGGCCAGGTACGACTGGACGAACACGGACACGTCGTCGCGGCGCTGCTCCCCCTGCCGACCCAGGTGGATGGTGCCGGTGGCACCGACGGCGAGCATGCCGGCCGCCTGCCGTGCCGTGGAGTCGTCCAGGTCCGGGTGGCCGAGGCTGCCCGCGACGCGGTCCGGCCAGATCACCAGCTGCGCGTTCTCGACCGACGCGGTGGCGACCGGTCGGCCGTCCCGGATCGCCGCGAGCACCTCGTCGGGTTCGGTCAGCGCACAATCCGGCTGAATCAGGATCTCGATCGTCCCGCCGCAGGTCAGGCCGACGTCGAACGCGTCGTCGTCACTGACGCCGTAGGTCTGGGTGCTGGCCTGGCCGGTCTCGACCGCCCTGCGGCACAGCTCGTAGACGGCACCCTCGACGCAGCCACCCGAGATGCTGCCCAGGGCCGCACCGTCAGCGGAGACGGCCATCGCGGCACCCGGTTGCCGGGGTGCCGACTGCCAGGTCCGTACGACGGTCGCGACGGCGTACGCGACGCCGGCGGTGCGCCAGCTCGTCAACCCGTCGACGATGTCCCGCATGGCCGCACGATCCGCGAGCCAGAAGGCACCGTCAACGGCGACCTAAGCAGTTACTTAGGTCGCCGTTGACTTTGCCCGCCGCCGGGATGAGATTTTCCCGGACCACGGAGGTGCGACATGCAGGTGCCGGCACCGTTCGAGTACGAGCGAGCCACCAGCGTGGACCATGCGATCGGCCTGCTGGAGCGGCTGGGTGGCACGGCGCGGTTGATCGCCGGCGGGCACAGCCTGCTGCCGATGATGAAACTGCGGTTGGCCAACTTCGACTACCTGATCGACATCAACGATCTGCACGCCGAGCTGGGCTACATCGAGACGGGCCCGGACGAGGTACGGATCGGCGCGCTCACCCGGCACCGGGAGCTGCTCGACTCCGCCCCGTTGGCCGCGGCTTTCCCCCTCTTCGCCGACGCCGAACGGGTGATCGCCGACCCGGTGGTGCGTAACCGGGGCACGCTGGGCGGCTCGCTCTGCCAGGCCGACCCGTCCGAGGACCTCTCCGCGGTCTGCACGACCTTGGACGCCAGGTGCGTGATCCGTGGCCCGGGCGGCGCCGAGCGGGTGGTGTCCATGGAGGAGTTCCACGTCGGGCCGTACGAGACGGCCGTCGCGGACGACGAGATCCTGGTCGAGATCCGGCTGCCGGTGCGACCGGGCTGTGGCAGCGCGTACGAGAAGGTCGAGCGTCGGGCCGGCGACTGGGCCGTGGTGTCGGCCGGCGCGGCCGTCTGGCTGGACGGCGGCGCGATCGCGGACGCCCGGGTGGGGCTCGCGGCGGTCGGCCCGAACACCACCGGCATCCCGGAGATCTCGGCGGCGCTGCGCGGCCGGGAGCCCTCCGAGGACCTGTTCGAGCAGGCCGGAGCGATCGCGGCGCGCAGCTGCGATCCGGTGACCGACCAGCGCGGCAGCGCCGACTACAAGCGGCATCTGGCCGCCGAGCTGACCAGACGGACCCTGCGCCGGGCCGTCGAGCGGGCGAGGAGCTGAGCATGCAGGTCACGATGACCGTCAACGACGTCGAGGTCACCCGTGAGATCGAGGCCCGGCTGCTGCTCGTGCACTTCCTGCGCGACGTGCTGGGCCTGACCGGCACGCACTGGGGCTGCGACACCAGCAACTGCGGCACCTGCGTGGTCTGGATGGACGGCGAGCCGGTGAAGTCGTGCACGGTGCTCGCCGCCATGGCCGGCGGCCGTCAGGTGCGTACCGTCGAGGGCCTCGCCAAGGGCGCCCAGCTCGACCCGATCCAAGAGGGCTTCATGCAGTGCCACGGCCTGCAGTGCGGCTTCTGCACGCCGGGGATGATGATGACCGCCCGCGCGCTGCTCGACCGCAACCCCGATCCGAGCGAGACGGAGATCCGAGAGGCGATCTCGGGTCAGATCTGCCGGTGCACGGGTTACGCCACCATCGTGCGCTCGGTGCGCTGGGCCGCCGTGGCCGAGGCGGACGCCGCGGCCCGGGTCACCGAGACCACCGAATCGCCCGAGGCCGGCGAGATCGCCGACGCCGGCCAGCCCGCGGAGGCCGTCGCATGACCACCACGCACGAGCGCGCCGACACCTTCCACGACAACGACCAGAAACCCGTCGGGTACGGCCGGATGCTGCGCAAGGAGGACCCGCGGTTCCTGCGCGGTCGCGGCCGGTACGTCGACGACGTGCAACTGCCCGGCATGCTGCACCTCGCCATCCTCCGCTCGCCGGTGGCGCACGCCCGGATCGTCAGCATCGACACGAGCGTCGCCGAGGCCTCCCCCGGGGTCCGGGCGGTGGTGACCGGGGCGGCGCTGGCCCAGCAGGGTCTGGCCTGGATGCCGACCCTCTCCAACGACGTGCAGGCCGTGCTCGCCACCGACAAGGTGCGCTTCCAGGGCCAGGAGGTCGCGTTCGTCGTCGCCGACGACCGCTACCTGGCGCGCGACGCCCTGGAGCTGATCGACGTCGAGTACGACGTCCTCGACCCGGTGATCGACGCCCGCCGCGCGCTGGAACCCGGCGCGCCGCTGATCCGCGACGACCTCGACGGCAAGACGAACAACCACTGCTTCGACTGGGAGACCGGCGACGAGGCGGCCACCGAGGAGGTGTTCGCGCGGGCCGACGTCGTGGTCAGTCAGGATCTCGTCTATCCCCGGGTGCACCCGGCGCCGATGGAGACGTGCGGGGCGGTCGCCGACTACGACGCCGTCGACGGCAAGCTGCGACTCTGGTCCACCACCCAGGCGCCGCACGCGCACCGCACGCTCTACGCCATCGTGGCGGGGCTGCCGGAGCACAAGATCCAGGTGATCTCACCGGACATCGGCGGCGGGTTCGGCAACAAGGTGCCGATCTATCCCGGGTACGTCTGCGCGATCGTCGCCTCGATCGTCACCGGCAAGCCGGTGAAGTGGATGGAGGACCGGTCGGAGAACCTGATCAGCACCGGCTTCGCCCGCGACTACATCATGCGCGGTGAGATCGCGGCGACCCGCGACGGCCGGATCCTCGGCATCCGCACCAACGTGCTGGCCGACCACGGCGCGTTCAACGGCACCGCCGCGCCGGTGAGGTACCCGGCCGGCTTCTTCGGTGTCTTCACCGGCAGCTACGACATCGAGGCCGCCTACTGCAAGATGACGGCGGTCTACACCAACAAGGCGCCCGGCGGCGTCGCGTACGCCTGCTCGTTCCGGATCACCGAGGCGGTCTACCTGGTCGAGCGGATCGTCGACTGCCTCGCCGACGAGCTGGGCATGGACCCAGCCGAGCTGCGGCTGAAGAACTTCATCCGGCCGGAGCAGTTCCCGTACACCACGAAGACCGGCTGGGTGTACGACTCCGGCAACTACGAGCCGACGATGCGGCTGGCCATGGAGATGGCCGGCTACGACGAGCTGCGCCGCGAACAGGAGGAGAAGCGGGCCCGGGGCGAGCTGATGGGCATCGGGATCGCGTTCTTCACCGAGGCGGTCGGTGCCGGCCCCCGCAAGAACATGGACATTCTCGGGCTGGGCATGGCCGACGGCTGTGAGCTGCGCGTGCACCCGACCGGTAAGGCCGTGGTCCGGCTCAGCGTGCAGTCCCAGGGCCAGGGGCACGAGACGACGTTCGCGCAGATCGTCGCCGAGGAGATCGGGATCCCACCGGCCGACATCGAGGTGCTGCACGGCGACACCGACAACACCCCGTTCGGCCTCGGCACGTACGGCAGCCGCTCGACGCCCGTGTCGGGCGCGGCGGCGGCGCTGGTGGCCCGCAAGGTCCGGGACAAGGCCCGGATCATCGCCTCGGGGATGCTCGAGGTGTCGGTGGCCGACCTGGAGTGGGAGAAGGGCGCGTTCCACGTCAAGGGCGACCCGGGCACGTCCGTCACGATCCAGGACATCGCCCTGCGCGCGCACGGCGCCGGTGACCTTCCCGAGGGCATCGAGGGCGGGCTGGAGGCCCAGATCTGCTACAACCCGTCGAACCTGACGTACCCGCACGGCGCGTACATCTGCGTGGTGGACATCGACCCGGGCACCGCGCAGGTGTCGGTACGGCGGTTCATCGCGGTCGACGACTGCGGCACCCGGATCAACCCGATGATCATCGAGGGCCAGGTGCACGGTGGGCTGACCGACGGCGTCGGCATGGCGTTGATGGAGATGATCGCGTTCGACGAGGACGGCAACTGCCTCGGTGCGTCGCTGATGGACTACCTGATCCCGACGTCGCTGGAGGTGCCCGACTGGGAGACCGGCTTCACCGTCACCCCGTCGCCGCACCACCCGATCGGCGCGAAGGGCGTGGGCGAGTCGGCCACGGTCGGGTCGCCGCCGGCGATCGTCAACGCGGTCGTGGACGCCCTCAAGCCCTTCGGCGTACGGCACGCCGACATGCCGCTGACGCCGTCCCGGGTCTGGGACGCGATGCGCGGCCAGGCCCGGCCACCGATCTGAGGGGCCGAGGATGACCACCATCGCCGAGCGCGCCCGGGAGCTGACCGTCTCCCGTGAGCCGTTCGTGCACGCCACCGTGGTCCGGGCCCAGGGACCGACCTCGGCGCGGCCGGGCGACGCCGCGGTGATCCGGGCGGACGGCTCGATCGAGGGCTTCGTGGGCGGGGTGTGCGCCGAGAGTTCGGTACGCGCCGCCGCGCTCGACGCCCTGCGCGACGGCGACGCCCTGCTGCTGCGGGTGCTGCCGGACGGCGCGGCCCCGTTTCCGGAGGGGCCGGGCGCTCGCGTGGTCGTGAACCCCTGCCACTCCGGCGGCGCGATCGAGGTCTTCCTGCGGCCGATGTTGCCGGCGCCGGCGCTGCGGGTGGTCGGCGACACCCCGATCGGCACGGCGGTGACGACGTTGGCGGCGTTCCTGGACTTCGACGTCGCCACGTCGGATGACTACGCCGGCTGCACGGCGGTCGTGGTGGCCGGGCTCGGCAGGGGCGAGCAGGACGCGATCCGCTCGGCGCTGGACGCCGGTGTGCGGTTCGTCGCGCTGGTCGCCAGCCGCCAGCGCGGCGCGGTCGTCCTCGACGAACTGGGGTTGACCGACGCCGAACGGGCCCGCGTCCACACACCGGCCGGGTTGGCCATCGGGGCGCGTACGCCGCAGGAGGTCGCTCTGTCGATCATGAGCGAGGTGGTCCGCGCGATCCAGGTCGACGGGCTGGCCCCCGCCTCGGGCGCACCCGCCGTCCGGCCGCAGCAGGCCGTCGACCCGGTGTGCGGGATGACCGTGCTGGTCGGGCCGGAAACCCCGCACGCGCGGGTCGACGGGCAGGACTTCTGGTTCTGCTGCGCCGGGTGCCTCGCGAGCTACACGGCGGCGTAGCCCGTGTTCACGACCGGGCTGGTGCTCGCCGCCGGTGCGTCGGTCCGCCTCGGCGAGGCCAAGCAACTCCTGCCGTACCGGGGGCGGACGCTGCTCGACGCGACCCTGGAGCTGGCCCGCTCGTGCGGCTTCGACCAACTGCTCGTGACGCTGGGCGGCGCGGCCCGCCCGATCCGCGAGCGGGTGGACCTGACCGGCTGCCAGGTCGTCGAGAACGCCGCCTTCAGCAGCGGCTGCGGCTCGTCGATCAGCACCGCGGTACGGGCGGTGGACCCCCGCGCCGACGCGCTCGTGCTGCTCCTGGGCGACCAGCCCGGCGTACGCGCCGCCGACGTCCGCCGGGTCGCCGCGGCGGCCGCCCCGCTGGCCGTGTGCCGGTACGCCGACGGCCTCGGTCATCCGTTCCGCTTCGGCCGCGAGGTCCTTCCCGACCTGGCCGACCTACACGGCGACAAGGCCGTGTGGAAGCTGCTGCGCTCCGGCCGCCACCCGGTGACCGAGGTACCCGCCGACGGGCCGGTACCGATCGACGTGGACACCCGCGCGGACTACGAACGGCTGTTGGCGGGCGGGGCATGAAGAATCCGATGACCGTCCGGCGCCGCCTCGACGCCGTCGACTACCTGGTCGACGACGGCATGGCGATGGCACTGTTCCTGGCACTGCGGCTGGGCCGACCGCTGCTGCTGGAGGGCGAACCCGGCGTCGGCAAGACCGCGGCGGCCAAGGCGCTGGCCCGCGCCCTGGAGACGCCGTTGATCCGGTTGCAGTGCTACGAGGGCCTGACCGCCGGCGAAGCGCTCTACGAGTGGAACTACCAACGGCAACTGCTGGCGATCCGGCTCGCCGAGGCACAGCACGCCACCCTCACCGACGCCGACCTGTTCAGCGCCGAATTCCTTCAGGAACGGCCGATCCTGCGCGCCGTACGCCACCAGGGGCCGGTCCCGCCGGTCCTGCTGATCGACGAGATCGACCGCGCCGACGACGAGTTCGAGGCGCTGCTGTTCGAGTTCCTCGGCGAGGCCGGCGTGACGATTCCCGAACTCGGCACGTTCACCGCCCGTACGCCACCCGTCGTGGTGCTCACCTCCAACCGCAGCCGGGAACTGCACGACGCGCTGCGCCGCCGCTGCCTGTACCACTGGATCGACTTCCCCGAACCGGAGCGGGCCGTGGAGATCGTCCGCCGGGCGGTTCCGGGCGCGGCCGAGCCGTTGATCCGTGCGGCGGTCGAGTTCATCGGCGTCGTACGCGGTCGGGAGTTGGAGAAGGCCCCGGGCATGGCGGAGTCCATCGACTGGGTCGCCGCGCTGTCCGTGCTCGGCGCGGCCGACCTGGCCGCCGCCGAGGTCTCCCAGAGCATCGGCACCATCGCCAAGACCGCCGACGACCGTGCCGTCGTCGCCGCCGCGCTCGGCACCTACCAGGAGAGTCAGGCATGAAGATCACCAATGAGTTCGCGGTCGCCGTCCCGATCGATCGGGCCTGGGCGGTGCTCACCGATCTGGAGGGGATCGCGCCGTGCCTGCCGGGCGCCCAGCTCACCGGCGTCGACGGCGACGTCTACCGGGGCAAGGTGAAGGTGAAGGTCGGGCCGGTCATCTCCGAGTTCACCGGCACCGCGCAGTTCGTCGAGAGGGACGACACCGCGTACCACGGGGTGATCGACGCGAAGGGCCGCGACTCCCGGTCGACGGGGAACGCGTCCGCGCTGGTCACCGCCCAGCTTCGCCCGGACGGCGACCGGACGCTGGTCAGCGTGGACACCGACCTGAAGATCTCGGGAAAGCTGGCCCAGTTCGGCAGCGGCATGATCAAGGAGGTGTCCGGCAAACTGCTGGCCCAGTTCGTCGCGAACCTGGAGGCCAAGCTGGCGGCCGAGCAGACGACGCCGGCCGCCGAGGACGCAGCGCCCGTGCCCGCCGCCCGCTCCGAATCCGAGCCTGCCCCGAGCGCGTCCGCCAGCGGCGGGCCCGAGCTCGACCCGGCCGCGTCCGCCGCGCCGCCGACCACCGCGCCGCCCGCCGTCGGGTCCGCCACTGCCGGGCCCTCGGCCGCTGCCAACCGGGCCACGCCGGCCGCCGAGCCGGAGGCACTCGATCTGGTCAGCCTCGCCGGTGGTTCGATCACCAAACGACTCGTACCGGTGCTCGTGGGTCTCGTGGTGGTCGGCGCGGTGATCGCCTGGCTGGTCGGCCGGCGGTGAGCCCGGCGTTGCTGCGCGGGGTGGACCGGGCCGCCTTCGCGGTGGCGTTCGCCGGGCGGCTGCGGCGCGCCGGCGTTCCGGCGGGGCTCACCGACATCGACGATTTCGTCCGGGCGCTCGCCGCCAGCCCACCCGACTCGATGGCCACGCTCTACTGGACCGCCCGGATCAGCCTGGTCCGGCGGCACGCCGACCTCGCCGCGTTCGACCGCGTCTTCGCCGCGGTCTTCGCGGACGCACCGCCGCTGCCGCCGACGAACCGGTCCGCGACACCGGCGGGCGGGCGCGACGACGTCCACGTACCGGTGCCATCCGGTACGGCAGACGACGGCCCCGGCGGCGGTCTGCCGTGGGCGACGCTGCCACCGGTGGTCGCCGAGGCGCCGGAGTCCGACGCCGCGCTGCGGCTGCCCGAGCGGCGGCCCAGCGCTCTGGCCGGGCTCGCCGAGAGGCCGTTCGACGAACTCGACGCCGCCCAGGTCGCGGCGCTCGGCGACGCCCTGCGCGCGGCCGTCGCCGGCTGGCCGACCCGGCGCACCAGGCGACACGCCGTCAGCGCCGCCGGGCGGCGGATCGCGCTGCGTCCCACCATCGCGCGCGCCCGCCGTACCGGATGGGAGGTCGTCGAGGTCGTCCGCGAGCGGCCGGTACGGCGACCGCGCCGCGTCGTCCTGCTCTGCGACGTCAGCGAGTCGATGCGGGCACAGGCCGCCGCCTACCTGCACCTGATGCGGGCGTTCGCGGTCGTCGCGGAGGCCGAGGTGTACGCGTTCGCGACGACGCTGACCCGGCTCACGGTGGTGCTGCGGCACACCTCGGCGGCCGAGGCGGTGGAGCAGGCCAGCGCGGCCGTGACCGACCGGTACGGGGGCACCCGGATCGCCACGAACCTGCGCGCCCTGCTCGCCTCGCACCACGCCGACGCCGTCCGCGGGGCGGTGGTCGTGATCGGCTCGGACGGCTGGGACAGCGACCCACCCGACGAACTGGCCACGGTGATGGCCCGGCTGCGCCGCCGTGCGTACCGGATCGTCTGGTTGAATCCCCGGGCCGGCGCCCCCGGCTTCGCACCCCGGGCCGGTGGCATGGCCGCCGCGTTGCCTCACTGCGACCAACTGCTACCGGCCGGGACGTTCCAGGACCTGCTGGTCGCCGCCCGTCAGCTCCAGAGCGTCACGTGCACCGACGGCCGGAAGTGGCCGATGCTGACCCCCGCGCCGCGCATCATCGCCTGAATCGCCCGGGGCGTCGACGAGAACCGGGCCAGTTCGGCGGCGGCCGAACTCGCACCCGGACCGGCGAGCACCTGCGAATGCCACACCGCCTCGACCGTGGCGTGTGGCCCGGCCACCTGCTGGAGCTGACCCTCACGGACGTCCGGTGCGACGGTGAACGAGAGCACCGGCGAGATGCCTCTGCCCCGCTTGACCTCCCCCAGCGCCGCCGCGTGGCTCTGGAAGATCTGCTGCCGCTCCTCGGGCACGGCCAGGCGGCGCAGCAGCGCCGGGACCGCACCCAGGTCGGCGGCCGCCGACGGGCCGAGCAGCCAGGTCTGGTCCCGCAACTGCCCCGGTGAGGCCGACACACCAGCGAGCGGGTGGTCCGGGCCGACGACGAGCACGAGACGGTAGTTCATCATCGGACGGCAACAGATCGCCTTGTCGAGAACCGGCGGCTGCGGCCCGATCGAGATGTCCGCCGCCCGGGTCACCAGCAACGAGTCGAACGAACTCGGGTTGCGTACGCTCAGCTCGACATCGAGATCGGCCGCCCGCTTCGCGAACAGCTCGATCAGCCCCGGCGCGGCGAACTCGGCGAACATGCTGGACGCGGCGACCCGCAGCAGCCGGCGGCCGCGGCTCGCGGCGCTCACCTCAAGCATCGTACGGTCCTGCAGGCCCAGCATCTCCGCCGCGCGGCTGGCCAACCGCAACCCACCCGGGGTGAACGCGAGCCCGGCCGCCGTCTTTCGGAACAGTTTGTCGCCGAACTCCTTGCGCAACTGCGCGACGTGGAGTGACACCGCCGACTCGGAGACCCGAAGCTCCCCCGCGGCCTCCTTGACGGACCCCAACCGAACGACGGCGACGTACGCGCGCAGCTGCGTCGGGGTCATCGCCGTCACCCCCACTCCCCTGCCGCGATCGAGTGATCCCCGCTCGTT
Source organism: Micromonospora vulcania (assembly GCF_042658605.1). NCBI lineage: Bacteria > Bacillati > Actinomycetota > Actinomycetes > Micromonosporales > Micromonosporaceae > Micromonospora > Micromonospora vulcania. Next base: position 11,854 of record NZ_JBHSQS010000006.1, read on the forward strand.
CACGACGAACCCCGATCATGCCCCGCTGAGCCGGCCGCCCGCCAGACTCGGATCACCTGACCGACAGCCGGTCCGACATTCCCGACGGACCAGGCTGGGGATGGTTGCGGCAGACGGCGACCGGGCAGATAGGAGGGACGCCGAGAGCCGCTACGGCGATTCGATTCGGAGGTCGAGATGCGCTGGCTGTTGCTTGTTGCGATCGTGGTGATGGTCATCGGTGGGATCTGGCTGTCGCGCCGGGCCTTCGGCGCCGGCAGGTCCCTACGGCGACGGCTTGACGAGCGGCGCTGACCGCAACGTCGCCGGGTGCAGCCCGGTCCGCCCGCCGTGTCCTGGTCGCAGGTCAGCTCGTACCGGTCGTCCAAGATGTCCACCGCGCGAGCAAGGCGGGTTCGCTCGGCCTCCCGTACCGCCTTCAGTGCCGGGACTACGGCGTGCCGCCTTCGCCACTTCCGAAGGCCGCGTCCACTGCCAGGCTGTCACTGCCGCCGCCGCCCTTACCGCGAAGGCTGCCGCGCCTGGTCTTCCGATTTGCCCGGGCGATCTGCTTCGTAGCGCGTCTGGCCAGCCGCAGCTGGTCCTCCCGAGTCAATGTTGCAGCCTTGCTACGGCGCCGAACCAACACGGCCACCCCGACGCCCACAGCCAGCAGCACACCGAGTGCCAACACCACGCCAGTCATACCCGCACGGTAGCGAGTGCGAGCGACCCGCCCGGCCAGGAAATCGCCGGGTTGGTGTCGTTCGCTCCATACCCCCGCAGATACGCGTGCAACTCCATCGCCCTCCCCACCGGCCGAACTATGATTCGGCCCCGCTCCCCAAAATTCTTCTTGGAGAAGACGTATGAGCGATGCGAGCATCGGCACCGGCAACGTGGTCGTGAACAGGGCAATGTCGCTGGACGGCTTCATCGCCGGTCCTGACCACGCGATGGACTGGATCTTCGAGTACCTGACTGCGGACACGTTCCCTGAGGTCATGGCGGCCACGGGCGCCATGCTCGTGGGCCGGGGCACGTACGAGGTCGCCAAGCGTATGGCCAACCAGGACACTCCCTACGACGGGGGAGGACAGTTCGTCCTCACCCACGAGCCTCCCGACGAGCCGGACCCTACCGTCACGTTCCTCACCTGTGACATCGAGGAAGCCGTTGCCACGGCACGCAGCGCCGCGGGCGGCAAGAACCTGGAGATCCTCGGTGCTGAGGTGGCCGCCCAGTGCCTGCAGCGCGGGCTCGTCGACGAGATCCTGGTGTACGTCCTACCGGTGCTGCTCGGCGACGGTGTCCGCTTCTCGCCCCCAAGCCTCGGCAGGATCGACCTGGAACCGTTCAGCAACACCCAGTCGGGGGCCGTCACAATGCTCCGCTTCCGCGTGCGAAAGTAGGTACGTTGCGCCAGTTCGAGCGATCATCAGATCACGAGTGAGCAATGCGCAGAACCCCGACGCGCGCAGACTAATTGTTGCCGGAATCCCGCAAGGGTAAAACCGAGCTGATCAATGTACTCTGGTGACAGCAGGACGACGTGATGCCAGGCCGACACCCACTCGACGCCTGACCGGCTCGCCGGCCCGCCGACACTCGAGGAGTGGTCCCGATCAGAGAACGACGACATACCGGGCAGATCCATCGGCACTTCGACCTTCGAGCTGAAACGTATGGGGCAACGTCCACCTGGACCCACCAAGAACGCCTGGCTCGAATTATCGAGCTGCTGACGATTGAACGGGACACACCGTCATTCGTTGACGTGGGCGCCGGCATCGGCACGATGCGACGACCGCTGTTGAACAGATTTCCTGGAGCCCGTTACGTGGGCGTCGACCTGTCGCTGAGAATGCTCCAGAACGCCGACCAGGGGACATCGGCATACGCCCAGGCGGATGCGCACGCCCTACCTCTGCTCTCCCATTCCTTCGACTGCGTTCTCGCTCGGCAAGTTATGCACTACCTCGAGCGCCCGGTCGACGCGATCCTGGAATTTCGGAGGGTTCTCCGACCAGATGGCAGCGTGTTGATCATCCAGGGGACGCCCCTGCCGGGCGACGACGCGTCGTGGTGGAAGTCGGTGATGCAGGTGGCGCAACCGGTACGACAGCACCGCTGGACGGCAGACGGTCTTCGGAGCGTGTTGCGCAAAGGTGGCTTCCAGACGGACATCGAAACCACCGAGACGGTACGCCTGAAGCTGCACGACTGGCTGAGCTACCAGGGCCTCGACCCGCGGTCGGTGCGACTGGCCCGGTCCCTGCACGAGAAGGCACCTGGCAGCGTGAAAGCCGGACGCAAGTTCAAGGAGTTGGGCGACGGCGACATCGAGTTCGACGCCTTCTTCACCATGCTTCTCGCCAGGCCCTGCCGCTAGGGCACTCGGCCCCGCCAAGGCGACGGAATTCGTCGCATCAGGGCAGCAGCCTGCCGATGTCCAGGATCGAGTCGAGCACCAGAGTTGGCCGTGCGTCCGCCGGCAGCGCGCCAAGATCGCCCCGTTGTGCGTTCCCCGTGAGCACGAGGAGTGTGCCTCCGAGCCCGGCCAGATGCCCGGCCCGGATGTCGGTCTCCGGCGTGTCGCCAACTATCACGGTCAGTTCCGGAGCAGCACCGAGACGGGCCAGCGCCGCGGAGATCATGGACGGATAGGGCTTGCCGACGTAGATGGGCTCCCGCCCGGTGGCGTAGGAGATGCTGGCGCCCAGCGCGCCGAAGCCGAGCTCCCACCCGCGCTCAGAGGGGATGTATCGATCCGGGCTGGTCACGACGAAGACCGCGCCTTCGCGGACGTTCTTAGCCGCCAGATACAGTTTCTCGTAGCTTATGTCGGGGTCCCAGCCGATCACGACATAGTCTGGCTGCTCGGAAGTCAACTCGAAGCCATATTGGCTCAACTCTTCGCCGATGCCGCCGGAGCCGATCAGATGGATCCTGACGTCACCGGGCCGCGCATGCCTGCCGGCGATGAAGTCAATCACCGCGTCATTGGCGGTCAGGAGCAGATTCTCCGCAATTTTGATGCCGAGCGCCTCGAGCTTTGCCGCGAGGGACCGCTTGGTGTACTTGGTGTGGTTGGTGATGAAGAGATAGCGCTTGTCAAGCTGATCGAGCTTGTCCAGCACCTCCGAGGCGCCCCGCACCAGTTCGTTGCCGCTGTAAACCACGCCATCGAGATCAAAGAGGAAGAACCCGAAGTCCGCCAAGTCGAACGAGTGCGACATTGCCACCTCCTCCGGACCGCTCGATGAAGCGGAAGGGACCACCTGAAGGTCCTTCCCCGGGCATCTGAGAGCAGCCGGCTTGGCGGTGGACGGCATCGCGGCACTTCCATCTTGTAAGGGATCTGACGTTGGCCAACGACCTGTTGCTTTGAACGCACGCCATCGCAGTCTCTCATTCCGGCCCGACGCCGTCAACAGAATCGCCGCCCGGCACAAATAGCTGGTGACGGCATCGAAAGCACTTGAACCATTTTCATTGCACGGGCGCAAACCGTGCCGAGGTCGGACCCGGGGCCACGCTCAGATCGCACTGAGCAGGTCCTGAACGTGCGCTATCTCCTGTCTCATGCCGAGCCGCTCGAAAAGATTGAGCGCTGCTCGGCCGTATCTCCCGGCGTCCGACATCCGGCCCTCGTGCGCCGCGACGTCGGCCAACCCCTGGTTGCACCTGCCCATGGTGCTCTTTCGCTGGACCTGAGTGGCGAGTTCGAGACCGCGTTCGTAACTGGCCCGGGCGTCCTCAATGCGCCCCAGGCCGAACAGCGCATGGCCCCGATGGCTGAGCGAACGCGCGAGCCCCTCGACGTCGTCGATTCCCTCCGCGAGGGCGGTGGACTTGTCCAGCCAATTGACCGCCGTGGCGAACTCGCCATTCTTGTACGCGTTGATCCCCAGGTCCTGGACGATCGAGGCGATGCCGACCTGGTAACCGTCGGGCCCGGGGCATCTCCAGTCGGCAAAGATGCGAATCTCCTCGGGAGATCCCACACCCGGCTTCGACACGGTGGTGAGCACCTGCTCGAGAATCGCCGCCGCGCTCGTGTAGTCGCCCTGCTGGATCCTGATCAGACCGAGCAGGTGGTCGGTCAGGGCCAGGTGGATGGGCTTGTTCGTGCGCGCCATGTACTCCTTGCTCTTGCTTGCCCAGTGCTCGGATTCCTCGATCGCACCCTGCCAGAAACGGACGATGCCGATGAAGTATGCCTGGCGGCCCGCGCTCGCCCAGGACTCCAATTTCACACTCGCGTCGAGCGCGCGCATGCACAGGTTGACCCGCTCGGCCCAGTAACCGCGACTCCAGAAGAAGACGTTTATGGCGTTGCTGAAATTGATGATGAGGCGGCAGTGTGTCGAGAATGCCTCGTCGACGCGCCACTTCGCGTCGATCCAGTCGACGAGCTTGCTGATGTTGTCTACTTCGCCCTCAAGCTCGTCGTAACCCTGGGGTCCACGCTGGAAGTATCGGCGATCGTTGCAGAACTGGAGGTAGTATTCCGCCGCCCTCAGGCGCATCTCGGACTCCAACTGCGGGAACTTGAACGACTCCCGCGAGACGAACGAGAAGGTCAGCGGATGAAGGCTGAGACGGTGGTCGCTCAAACTGGAGCCGCCGTTGGATTCGACGAGCCAGAGCCTGATCAACTCCCCGAGCGCGCCGTCGAAGGAATCACCCACCCGGGCGGTGGCTTCCAGCGCCAAGCGAGAGACCGTCGCTGCGAATATCGGGGCAGCAAGGAGGACCTGCCGGCTACTCTCGCCCAGAATCTGCCACGAACTGGCGAACATGGTCTCGAAGATGTCGCCCTGCGCGTTCCTCAGCGCACTGAGCGCCGAAGAATACGTCTGCCCGCCCTGCTTTATCTGCCCCAGCGCCCACTTGATGGCGAGCGGCGACCCACCCGTCGCCTCGTAGAGCGCGAAGAGCGAGTCATCACTCAGTTGGGTCACCGCGGCGATTCCGAGCCGACGAGCTTCGTCCTGGATCAGGGCCGTGCCCTCGTCGCGCACCAACTTGCTGAGGCCGACGGCGATGTACGGCTTGCTCCACTCGCGCTGGTGCCTCGTCGTCACCAGGACCTTGCTTCGATCCGGGACCGCCTCGATGAAACGGGCGACCCGCTCGTCGTTCACCGTCTCGAAGTTGTCCAGCACGATCAGTGCCCGGACCTTGCGCAGGAGCTTGAGGACCTCGTCGTACTTCTTGGTGGATTCGAACTGTTGGATGTAGGGGTAGTCCAGGGTGTGGCAGATCGTGTCCAGCAGAGAGTCGAGCGTGAACACGCTGGCCTTGGCGGTAGCCCAGACGTACGCCTCGAAGGCGCCCTTGTTCGGCGATTGGCTGGTCGTCGCCCCCGCCTCGTCCTCGGCGAGACAGCGAAGGGCCACGTGCAGCGCCAGAGTCGTCTTTCCGATGCCGGCCGGCCCCTCCACCACGACCAACGGGCAGGTGGACCTCAGGGCGGCCATCAGCTCGGCCTGTTTGTCGATGCGGCCAACGAAGAAGGGCCTCGGCGGAAGATTCTCCACCAGCGACGAATTCGGCAGAGACCCTCGACCACTCGACTCGGCGACCAACTCGGCCCGGTCTTTCGAGGGTGACCGTTTCGACCGCTTATCGTCAATGTACCGCAGGATCTGCACGACACTCGCAACGCCGCCGACGGCGACCACGATGGCTCCGGCAATGGCACCTACCTGCGGCCAATCCAAGGTCATCTCCTAAACCTGGGGATGACGACAGGATACGAGGCAGTCACTAATTCATGATGCGCCTCGGAAGGCGGACTTTGCGAGATAGGTGTTGGAGTTTAGGGCTCGGCGGTGCCCCCGAAGGCCCGGAAGTCGGCCCACAGCTGCCCGTCCGGTGTCGCCGCCTGACTCGCCAGCCAACGATCTCGGAGCGGCCAGCACGACCTCGGAAGTGTGTGCACAGGTACCAGCGGTTCCCCGGCGACGGGCTCGCGCCACGCCCCCGGGGAGCCGCACCGCTCAGGCCCCGACGCGGGGCGGGGTGGGGGTGCCGTAGACGCGCTTGGCGTGCGAGGCGTACAGGCGAGGGGCCAGGATCGGCATGACCAGGCGGGCCACCAGCGGAGCGTGCGCCAGGACCGCCTTGATCACCTCGGGGTCGCCCTCGTACATCACCATGCCGAAGGCCAACGGCAGCTCCTTCTTCGGGCTGTTGGCCAATCCGTGTTCGCCGAGCTCGGCCCACTCCGCGGCGGTGATGTACTTCTCGGCCAGGGGAAGGATCTCCTTCTCCTCCAGGGCCATGTGCTCAAGGAGCCGGTCCAGCAGCAGATCGAGGGCCGCGGCGACCTCCTCGCCGCCCTGGGCCGTGGACCGCCAGGTCGGCAGCAGCGCCGTCACGGTCTCAAGGGCGCTCTCGATGCCGTGGTGCTGGCCCTCCATCGTCGGCACGATGGCGGCGGTCGCCTCCCCGCCCCGCTCCAGCAGCCGCGGCCACACGGCCTTGTCCTCGCCCTCGTGGTGCAGGTGCAGGATCAGACACACCTTGTCGGCGTGGGTCGCCACGATCTCGGCGCGCTGGATGTCACCCGGTGCGACGTCCCGCACGAGCTGCGGGAGGAGGCGGAACTCGCGACGGAACATGGTGTGTGCCATGTACATGTCGCGAACGTCCGCCATGGGCTCGTTGACTGCTTGAATCACTGGGACCTCAGTTGTGAATCGGTGGCCGTTGGACCGAAATGCCGGGAATGATCAGTGGTCAAGACACAGTGGACTCCTGCGCCAATGACGGCCGACAGGCGGGCGTCACCGATCCTTGCCGGGCCGAGCCCGCGTGGCATCGGGAAAATTCCCTATCTTCGGCCGGTTCGAATGTTCTAGGGTCCTTCTCTTCGGCAGGTGTACGCCTCCGGAGTCCTCGAAGGCGGTCCCACCGTGACCCCGGATCGAACGAATGTGCGTCGGCGCCTGGATACGGCCCTGACCGGCGTGGCTGTCAGCTTCCAGGGCATGACCGCGCACCCGGAGGAGTACAACTGCGAGTGCCACTGGGGAAGCGCCGAGGAGTTGGCGCTGCTCAAGACGCCGGACGTCCCACTCGACGGTGAACTGCTCCGGCGCACCTACTGGACCACCGACTGGGACTACCCGCAGGAGTTGCTGCGGCGGATCCTGCCCCAACTGACCCGGGGCATCGTGGCCGGGGACGTGGACCCGATGATGGCGACGACGGGCCCGGGTGTCCCGTTCATCCGAGGCGACTGGCAGCAGTGGCCGGCCGCGCAACGCGACGCCGTCCGGGAGTTCCTGGACGCCTGGTGGCGGCACGTCCTGGTCGAGCCCGACGCGAAGGTGCCAGCCCACGAGGCCCTGGAGTTCCTCGCCGAGGCCACCGCGACACTCACCCCATGGCTGGCCACCTGGGCGGACCTGCTGACCGACCCGGTCGCCCAACGGCGGCTGGTCACGGCGGCGGACGAGTGGATCTGGGACCTGGTGTGCGACACGCACCCCTGGCAGAGCTGGCACGACGAGGACACCTGGTGTCCGGCCCTGTCGCAGTGGGTGCTGCGGCACGTCCCGGTGGCGCTGCGGGAGCACGACGCGTCGGCCCGGCTGCACGACGACCTACGCCGACTCGCCCTGCCGTTCGACGATCGCTGGGACGGGTAGCCGCCCCATCAGGGCAGGAATTCCCTGGTCAGGTTGATCAGGGCGCTGGCGGCGGTGCTGGCCGGGCGGTCGGTCGGCGTCGCCAGGGACAGCGCCCAGTCCAGTTCCGCGCCGGTCACGGTGAGCGTGGTCACGCCTTCGGCGTCGCCGAGAACGAAGCGGGGCAACAGGGCGATACCGAGGCCGTGCCGTACGTGGTCGGCACCGGTGGCGATGTCGGAGATCTCGATCGTGACGCGCCGGGACAGGCCGGTGGCGGCGAACGCCCGGTCGGTCACGGCGCGGTTGCCGTACCCGACCGGGGAGTCGATGAAGTCCATCCCGGCGAGTTCGTCAAGCGGCACCGCCTCCCGGTCGGCGAACGGATGGTCGTTCGGTACGACGAGGTCGATCACCGAGCGGGCCAGTTCGGTGAGCTGGATGTCGGCCGGTGCGGCGCCGGGCAGCGAGACGAAGGCGAGGTCCAGCCGACGTTCGACGAGGGCGTCGATGAGCCCCTGGGAGCCGGACGGCGCGGCGCTGGTGTGCAGCAGCACCCCGGGGTGCCGGCGGTGGAACTCGCCGAGCAGGGCGGGTAGGCGCAGGAGCCGGATCGAGGTCATGGTGCCGATGCGCAGGGTGCCGCGTAGCCCGCCGTGCACCTCGGCGACGGCGTCCCGGGCGTCGCGGGCGGCGTCGAGGGCGATCCGGGCGCGCGGCAGTAGCGCGGCGCCAGCGTCGGTGAGCAGCACCCGTTTGGAGTTGCGGTCCAGAAGCGGTGCGCCCAGCTCGCGTTCGAGGGTCTTGACCGTGGCCGAGACCGCGGACTGGACGACGTGCAGACGGGACGCCGCACGGGTGAAGTTCTGTTCTTCGGCGACGGCGACGAAGTACTCGAGCTGGCGTAGTTCCACGCCCTCAAGTATCACTGATCACGATCGTGATCAACATCAACTTTCGTTGTAGGTGATGCTTGCTCGGGCGACAGTGGGATCAAGGAACCACTCCCCGAGCATCTCGGAGCACGTCACATGTCGTTGCCAACCCTGTCACTCGCCGCGCCGGCCACCGCGAAGGGCCCGTCCGCCTCCCGCCGGCACGGCCGCGGCTTCTGGATGGTCGCCCTGGCGTTCCTGACCGCGATGGCGTTCTCCACCGTTCCGACGCCGCTCTACCCGCTGTACATGGCCCGGGACGGCTTCTCCACGTTCATGGTCACCGTCGTGTTCGCGGCGTACGCGGTGGGCGTGGTGATCAGCCTGCTGCTCGCCGGGCACGTGTCGGACTGGGTGGGTCGTAAGAAGATCCTCATTCCGGCGCTGGCACTGGAGTTGCTCTCCGCAGCCCTGTTCCTGAGCGATTCCTCGCTGCCCGTGCTGCTGGTCGCCCGGCTGGTGAGCGGCCTGGGCGTCGGCATGATTACCGCCACCGCCACCGCGCACCTACAGGAGTTGCACGCCGTGCACCGGCCGGGTGGCTCCCGCCAGCGCTTCGAGGTGGTCTCCACCGCCGCCAACATCGGCGGCATCGGCACCGGTGCGCTGGTCGCGGGCATCCTCGCCCAGTACGTCCACACGCCGTTGCGCACCCCGTACCTCGTGTTCGCCGTCCTGCTGCTGGTGAGCATCGTCGCGGTCGCGCTGACGCCGGAGACGGTCGAGCAGCGGCTGGTCAAGCCCACCTACCGGCCGCAGCGGATCAGCGCCGACCACGGGGACCGGGCCGGGTACATCGCCGCGTCGGCCGCCGGGTTCACGTCCTTCGCCGTGTTCGGCCTGTTCACCTCCGTCGCCCCGGGCTTCGTGGCCGGCACCCTGCACCACTCGTCACGCGCGCTGGCCGGTGCCATCGTCTTCGCGGTCTTCGGCGGTGCCGCCGTGGCGCAGACCCTCACCAACCGGCTCTCCGCCCCGCTGAAGGCGCGGCTCGGGCTGCTCGCCCAGGCGGTGGGCGTACCGACTCTGTTGGTCGGGATGCACACCGCCAACCTGGCCGCGTTCCTGATCGGCGGCGTGGTCGCCGGCATCGGCTCGGGCGTGCTGTTCAAGGCCGCCGTCGGCACCGTCGCGGCGATGGCCGCGCCGGCCAAGCGTGGCGAGGCCCTGGCCGGGTTGTTCCTCATCGCGTATCTGGGACTGAGCGTGCCGGCCGTCGGCATCGGAGTGGCCACCCGTGCCGTCACCGCCGTCACCGCGATGACCTGGTTCACCGGGCTGCTGCTGGTGATGCTCGCCGGCGTGGCCGTGCTCTTCCGTCGCAGCCGCGCCCGCTGATCGACCTGACCGAACGGGCCCGCACCCGACCGGTGCGGGCCCGCTCCGTCAGGTCATCCCCGCTCGGGCAACCACGGCTCGAGCAGGGTCGGGTCGGCGACCGCCTGCTGCACCCGCGCACGCTCATCGGCGGTCAGCGGGAGCGCCGCCAGGCGATTCCCCCACTCCGACACGCCCGGCTTGTCCAGGGCGACCGCCAGCTCGATCAGCCCCGCGAGCGCCAACCCCTGCTCGACCGCCGACGCGTCATCGCGGTGGCGGCGCAGCCCCGAGCTGAGCGCCCGGAAGGCCGCCCGGTCGTCGGTCTTGAACTCGCGCAGGATCCGCGCGTTGTCGAGCACCCGGGCCAACCCCTGCAACGCCTTCGACCCGCCGTACTCCACCTCGGCCGGCTCGTCGCGCTGGATGAAGATGATGGTGTTGCCCGACGGGTCGACGATGCTGAACCGCGACGCACCGGACCGGTAGCGGGTCATCCGGGGCAACCCCTTGACGAGCACCTTGCCGTACGCGCGACGCATCGCCTCGGTGAACGTCGCGTGGTACGGCGCGACCGCGTCGACCATCACCAGGCAACCCCCGGTGGTCTCGGCCGACGGGTCCAGGCCACGCGGCGCACGCCCGTAGTGCAGGTGCAACCCACTCCATTGAAACGCCAGATAGACGTACGGCCTGGTCTGCTCGTAGGTCACCGCGAAGCCCAGCGCCCGCCAGAAGGTCAGGGTCTCCTCGGGAGACACGCAGTGCAGCAGCGGCACCATGGTCTCGTTCGGCTGGACGCGGTCCTCGTTCGTCGTCATGGGCGCTCCCGGTCCGGTCGACAGGCCGGCCATTGTGCCAGCGGCGAAGCGGGGTCACGACACGTTTCGTCTCCTACCCAGGGAGGAGGTCGCGCTCCGACCGCCGGCCGCAACCGGGGCTCGCGGTTGGACGCGCTGCGATGAGTAGTCGATGAGCATCTACAGACATGACTATCGACCTGCGCCGGGCGGCACACTGGCACCGTCCACTCATGCTCCTCGTCGCCGCGATGGCGGTCCTCACCGTCATCGCCGGGATCGGCGTCTTCGCCGACTCGCGCGTCCTCACCGGGGCACCGATCTGGCTCAAGCCGTTCAAGTTCGCGGTGTCCTTCGTGCTGTACGGAACGACTCTCGCCTGGATGCTCTCCCTCCTGCCGCGTCGGAGCCGGTTCGCGGAGCGGACGGCCACGCTCCTCGTCGCGATGGCGGTGATCGAGATGGTGCTGATCGTCGTACAGGTGGTCCGCGGGACGACCAGCCACTTCAACGCGAGCACCCCCCTGAACGTCGCCATCTTCGCGGTGATGGGCCTGTCGATCACGGTTCTGTTCGTCGCGCACCTCATCATCGGGATCGTGGTGCTGCAACGGCGGATCCCCGACCGGGTCGCCCGGACCGCGGTCGGTTGGGGCCTCGGTCTGTCCCTGCTGGGCATGTTGGCGGCGATGCCGATGGTGCTGCCCGGCCAGGACACCGGGAGTGAGGTGATCGCCGGCGCGCACAGCGTGGGCGTACCGGACGGCGGGCCCGGGCTGCCGGTCTTCGGCTGGAGCACCACCGGCGGTGATCTGCGGATCGGGCACTTCGTGGGGCTGCACGCGTTGCAGGCGCTGCCGATCCTGGCGATCCTGCTGAGCCGGTTCGTCGGGACACGGCTGGACGAGCTCACCCGGGCACGGCTGGTGGTCGTCGCCGGCGGCGCGTACGGCGTACTCACGGTGCTGTTGACCTGGCAGGCCCTGCGCGGGCAGCCGCTGCTGCGTCCGGACGCCCACACGCTGGTCGCCGTGGCGGCCCTGGTGGTCGCGGCCGCGCCCGCCACCGGCCTGGTGCTGGCGCGTCGCCGCAACCCGGATCTGGCGCTCGCGGCATGACCGGGACGCTGTTCACGCTGACCTTCGCGGTGGCCGCGCCGTTCTGGGCGCTGATGATCCTGCTGCCGCGCTGGTCCTGGACCACCCGGATCATCGGCTCGCCGTTGATCGTGCTGCCGGTCGTGGTGATCTACGCGCTGCTGGTGATTCCGGCGTTCGGCGAGGTACTGCCGGCCGTGACGTCGCCGACCCTGGACGGTGTACGCGACCTGCTCGGCACCTCCGACGGCGCGGCGGCGGGCTGGGCACACCTGATCGCGTTCGATCTCTTCGTCGGCCGGTGGGCCTGGCTGGACAGCCGCGAACGGGGGGTGCCGGCGCTGGTCATGGCTCCGGTGCTGGTGTTGACCATCCTGCTTGGACCGCTCGGTCTGGCCGCCTACCTCGGGGTACGGACCAGGTGGGAACGGCCGGCGGTCACCGATGCCGCGCCCCGGCACCTAGGCTGATCGCCGTGGGGTGGGTGGGACGGCTGTTCGACATGCGCGACACGCTCGTGCGGATCGTGCTGCTCGACCTCAGTGGGCTGTGCTACCTGTTCTTCGGCCCGCACCCCGGCCACTCGCCGACGGCCCGGCAGTGGGTCCTCGCGGTCCTCGCGTTCGGCCTGGCGCTGGTCTTCCACCGTCGGCCGGTGGTCAACCTGCTGACGCAGACCGCGCTGCTGGCGACGGCGATCGCCCTGCTCGACGACATCACGGTCAACCAGGTGGGCGCCAGTTGGGCCCTGCTCGAAGTGACCATGCGGGCGGGTCGGGCCCGCACCATCGCGCTGGCCGCCGCGCTGCTGACCGTGGTCAACCTGACCGACTCGATCGGCGATCCGCTCGACCGGATCGCCTCCGGCGTCGTCGGGCTGACCCTGGAGGTCGGCGTACCGCTGCTGCTCGGTCTGGTCATCCGCACCAACCGGGAGCTCGGCCGGCAGGCCATCGAACGGGCGAAGTCCGAGCAGCGGCGGCACGAGTCGGAGACCCGCGCGGCGCGCGCCGACGAACGCAGTGCCATCGCCCGCGAGTTGCACGACGTGGTCGCGCACCACGTGGCCTCGATGGTGCTGCGGGTCGGCGTGGCCCGGCACGTGCTCACCGACCTGGATCCCCGGGTGGGCGAGGTGTTCGACGACGTGCACGGCACCGGCACCGCGGCGCTCGCGGAGCTGCGCCGGCTGGTCGCCGTCCTGCGCAACCCCGACGGGGTACGCGGGGACGCGGCACTGACCGCGATCGAGCCCTCGGCGCTGCCGGCGGCGCTCGACGCGACGGTCGACCGGGCACGTCAGGCCGGTGTCACCGTGGAGGCCGACATCGACCCGGCGATCGGTTCGCTCGACGCGGTACGCGGGCTTGCGGTACTGCGACTGACCCAGGAGGCGCTGACCAACGTGGCCAAGCACGCCGGCACGTCCGCGCGGGCGCACCTGGTGGTGACCGTCCGGGACGGGTCGGTGCACTGGGAGGTCTCGGACAACGGGCGGGACGGTTCGCCGGCACCGGTGCCACCGGGCGGCGGGCACGGCATCACCGGCATGCGCGAACGCGTCGAGGTCCTCGGCGGCCGACTGGAGGCGGGCCCGACCGGCCCGGGCTGGCGGGTCCGTACCGTCCTGCCGCACCTGGCGTCCGCACCCGCCGCCGGGCCGCCGGCCATGTCGGTGCCACGCGGTCGCGCGGCGTCGGGCACGCCGCACGAGCCGGAGCTGGCATGATCCGTGTCCTGCTGGTCGACGACCAGCACCTCATCCGCGCGGGCCTGCGCATGCTCTGTGACGCCCAGCCCGACATCGAGGTCGTCGGCGAGGCCGACAACGGCCGCGAGGCGATCTCCCTCGCCGCGCGGCTCGTCCCCGACGTCGTCGTCATGGACCTGCGCATGCCCGGTGTCGACGGGATCACCGCGACCAGCCGGATCCTCACCGAGCGACCCGCGACCCGCGTGCTGGTGCTGACCACGTTCGGCGACGACGACCACCTCTATCCCGCCCTGACCGCCGGCGCCTGCGGCTTCCTGCTCAAGGACGCGCCTCCGGCCGACCTGCTGGACGGCATCCGCCGGGCCGCCGGGGGTGACAGCCCGTTCAGCCCCGAGGTGCTGCAACGCCTGGTGCAGCGCGCGGTGCACGCCCGCGCCGAGACGCCGCGACCGGTGCAGGGTCTGACCGGCCGCGAACAGGACGTGTTGAACCTGGTCGCCGAGGGCCTGTCCAACAGCGAGATCGCCGACCGGCTGCACATCGGCGTCACCACCGTCAAGACCCACATCACCAGCCTGATGACCAAGACCGACAGCCCCAACCGGGTACGCCTGGCCCTGTTCGCCCGCGGCGCCTGATCTTGGAAATGACCTGCGTCTCCCGGCGGTGACGCCGTGCGCCGGGTGACTTCTCGTCGGGCTATGGTCGCGCGGTCTCGCCGCCCTGGCCGGTCGTCACCGGACGCCCGCCAGCGGTGGCGTCGCCAACCGAAGGCGGGGTTGTCAGTGCCATCCGAGTCTGTCACCGAGGCTGAGGTCGTCGGCACCGGTGGACGTGGCGGGCCGGGGGCGTCGGCCGAGGAGGATGTGCTGGTCGCCGTGCGCGGGGGGACGCTGCGAGGCCGGCGGGCGGCCGGGCTCACGGTCCTGCGCGGCGTCCGGTACGCGACCGCCGAGCGTTTCGGCACTCCCCAGCCCGAGCAGCCCTGGCCCGGGATCCGCGATGCCCGTGAACACGGCGATGTCAGCCCGCAGCCGCCGACCCGATCGGTGGCGGCAGCCGGCTGGTCCGAGGTGGGCGTGCAGTCGGAGGACTGCCTGAACCTGACCATCGTGACTCCGGCGGCCGACCGGGCCCGACGGCCGGTGGTGGTCTGGCTGCACGGTGGGTCGTACCGGTCCGGCGCCGGCTCCTGGGACCGGTACCGGACGGACCGGCTGGCCCGCGAGGGCAACGTGGTCGTGGTCAGCGTCACCTACCGGCTCGGAGCCCTGGGCTACCTGCGCGCGCCCGGGATCTCCCCGGGCAACCTGGGCCTGCTGGACCAGATCGAGGCACTGCGCTGGGTCCGCGAGAACGCCGCGGACCTGGGCGGTGACCCGGAGAACGTCACCGTGGTCGGGCAGTCGTCGGGCGCCCACTCGGTCACCTGCCTGCTGGGCGTGGAGCAGGCCCGCCCGTTGTTCCGCCGGGTGGTGTTGCAGAGCCCGCCGCTCGGTCTCGGGCTGGGCAGCGAGGTCGCGGCCGCGCGGGTGGCGCAGCGCTTCCTCGCCCGGCTCGGCGGCGACCCGCTGCGGGCGTCGCTGGCGGAGGTGGTCGAGGCTCAGCAACTGGCCGCGCGGGACGTCGCCGGGCGCGGGTTCGGCTTCGCCCCGGCGTACGGGCCGGTGCCCGGTGTGCACCCCCTGCCCGACGTACCCGGGTGGCGGGCCGCCTGGCGATCGGGCGCACAGGACCTGGAGGTGGTGCTCGGCACCACCCACCGGGAGATCGCGTACTTCCTGGCCGACGGGCCGATCTCCCGACGGGTGCCGCTGGTCGGGCGGGCCGTCGAGAACGGCGTCATCGACATGGCCACCCGGACCGTCTTCAGCCGGCCCACCCTGCGGTTCGGCCGGCAGTTGGCCCGTGCCGGCGCCCGGGTCTTCGCGTACCGGATCGACGGGCCGACGTCGACCTCGCCGTACCGGGCCTGCCACTGCAGCGATCTTCCCCTGCTCTTCGGCGACGAGGCCGACTGGGCGCAGGCACCGATGCTGCACGGGCAGACCTGGGCCGAGGTGGCCGAGCGCGGCGCGGCGGTGCGCTCGGCCTGGCTGTCGTTCGCCACCAACGGCGCGCAGGCGTTGACCGCGCAGGGCTGGGCGCCGTACGACGGCCGGGGCGGCCAGATCCGGCACTTCGGCTAGCGGGCGGGCCGCCGCCTCAACGGCCGCACGCGTAGCCCTGCATGCCGCGCGGGTTCGCCCCGGCGGCGAGCACTCCCGTGCCCGGGTCACGGGTCACCGCACACAGCCGGCCGAGGCTCCACGCGTCGGATAGCCGCACCTCGTGCCCGTACGCCCGCAGGGCCGCCCGCGTGTCCTCGTCGAACCGGTCCTCCACCACCAGGACACCGGGCTCCATCTCGCGCGGGTAGAACGAGCCCGGCAGGCTGAGGGTGTGCCAGGCGGGCGCGTCGATGGCCTCCTGCAGCGGTTGGCCGCCGACGAGATGCCGGAGCAGGAACGGCACCTGCCACTGGTCCTGCTGGTCGCCGCCGGGGGTGCCGCACGCCAGCACCGGTTCCCCGTCGCGGTGCACCATCGTCGGGCTCAACGTCGTACGCGGTCGGCGACCCGGGGCCAGCGACGAGGCGAGACCCTCCTGCAGCCAGAACATCTGTAGCCGACTGCCCAGCGGGAAGCCCAGCTCCCCGATCGTGGGCGAACTCTGCAACCAGCCGCCACTCGGGGTAGCGGAGATCATGTTTCCCCAGCGGTCGACCACGTCCACATGGCAGGTGTCACCGCGCGTCACCCCGTCCGACTGTACCGTCGGCTCCCCCGTGGTGGGGTCGCCCGGGTCGGCTCGACGACCGGCGCCGGGGTGGACGTGCGCCGCGAGGCGGGGCTCGATCCCGTCCGGGCGCCCGGGTCGCAGCTCCGTCGACGCTCGGGCACCGATCAGGGCCGCGCGCTCGCGCGCGTACTCCCGGGAGAGCAGCGCCTTGGCGGGCACGTCGGCGTCGTCGCCGTACCACGCCTCCCGGTCGGCGAAGGCCAGCTTGAGCGCCTCGACCTGGGCGTGGATGCCGGTCGCGCTCGCCGTGTCGTACGCGCCGGTGTCGTCGAGCGCGTCGAGGACGGCCAACGTCTGCAGCAGCAGCGGGCCCTGGCCCCAGAAGCCGGTCTTCGCCACCGAGTAGCCCTGCCAGTCGAGGGTGACCGGTTCCTCCCAGGTCGCCGAGTAGGCGGCCAGGTCGGCACCGGTGACGAGCCCGGCGTGGGGACGGCCGCTGGAGTCCTGGTAGGGCTGCCGGCTGAACCGGTCGACGGCCTCGGCGACGAAGCCCGTACCCCAGGCCCGCCGCGCGGCCTCGATCTGTGCCTCGCGGTCGGCGCCGGCCGCCTGCCCGGCCTCGACCAGCCGTCGCAGAGTCCGCGCGTAGGCCGGGTTGGTGACCATCTCCCCGGCGGCCGGTGGGCGGCCGTTGCGCAGCCAGAGCTGGGCGGAGGTGGGCCAGTGCTCCTCGAAGAGCGACCGTACGGCCGCCACCGTGTCGCCGGCCCTGCCGATCAGCGGGTGGCCGGCGCCGGCGTAGCCGATCGCCGGCTCCAGCACCTCGGCGAGGGAGAGCGTGCCGTGGTCGCGCAGCAGCAGGAGCCAGGCGTCCACGGCGCCGGGCACGGCCGCCGCGAGCGGGCCGGCGCCCGGGATGAGGTCCATCCCGAGGGACCGGAAGTGCGCGATCGTGGCACCGGCCGGTGCCGGCCCCTGCCCGCACAGCACCTTCGGGGTCGGGTCCTGGGCCGTCGCCACGATGGCCGGGACCTCGCCGCCCGGCCCGTTGAGGTGCGGTTCGACGACGTGCAGCACGAACCCGGCCGTGACCGCCGCGTCGAAGGCGTTCCCACCGCGTTCGAGGATCCCCATCGCCGACTGGCTGGCGAGCCAGTGCGTCGAGGACACCATGCCGAAGGTCCCCTGCAGTGTCGGTCTG
Organism: Micromonospora vulcania; assembly: GCF_042658605.1. NCBI lineage: Bacteria > Bacillati > Actinomycetota > Actinomycetes > Micromonosporales > Micromonosporaceae > Micromonospora > Micromonospora vulcania. The sequence continues at coordinate 29,321 of NZ_JBHSQS010000006.1, forward strand.
GTGGTGAACGTCATGACAACACCTCACTCGTGTCCGCGCCGGCTGCCGTACGCCCGGCCGACCGTCACGCAAGCAGCCGTGCGACGCGGGGTCAAGTGCGGGCAGCGTGGGTGAACCCGACGCAGGGTCAGCCGGCGGTCCGCGGCTTTGACCGTGTCGAGCCGCCCCGGACCAGGCTGAGCAGCACCACCAGCGCGAGCACCGCCACCACGGCGCTGAAGACCTCGCCGGCGGGGCGCAGGCCGATCACCTGGATGAGCAGGCCGACCCCGACCACCGGTAGGCCGAGCATGGCGAAGAGGATGGCGAAGAAGGTCGACACCGCCTCGGCGCGGCGCTCCGGAGCGGCCTTCGTCGTGATCGTCGCGATGCCGTCGCCCACCGCCACCCCGGCCGCGAGGCCGGTGATGGCCGCGCCGACCATCAACGTCGCGAGCATCGCCATCCACATGCTGTACGCGAGCAGGCCGGCCGACACGATGAGCCCGGCGCAGGCACAGGCCAGTGCGGTACGGGAGGACAGGACGCGGGTCAGCAGCTGGCCGAAGGCGGCGCCGGCGAAGGCCAGGAAGACCACCAGCCCGGCCAGGATGTGTGAGGTCTCGTGCAGGACCATGCCCAGGAACAGCCCGCTGACCGCCGTGAGCACACCGAGGGCGGCGAAACCCGCGCCGGCGGTGATCGCGGCGCGGATGAAGGCGCCGCGGATGTTCGGCGGTACGTGGAAGCGCTGAAGGCGCAGGGTCAGCGGGGAGCGCTGCGCCAGCGTCTCCGGAACCCTCCACATCATGATGATCGCGACCACCGCGAGGACCAGCACCACGATCCACGGCAGCCGGAGCGGGTCGGGTGCCACGTCCGCGACGACCCCGGCCAGCAGGGTGCCGGTGGCGAGACCACCCAGGTTGGCGAAGATCGCCACGGTGGCGGCGCGCTTGGGATGCCGTGGGTTGATCAGTTCCGCCAGCGCCGCGGTCGCCGCTCCGATGATCAGTGCGGCGGAGAGACCGGCGATCACCCGGCCGACGACGATCATCGCCAGGTCCACGGCGGCCAGGAACACGGCGTCGGCGGCGACGGAGAGGACCAGCGCGACGATGATGACCGGCCGGCGGCCGATCTGGTCCGAGAGCCGACCGAAGACCAGCAACCCGACGACGACGCCGAGGGCGTACACCGCGTAGACCAGGGTCACGGTCAGCGACGAGAAGCCGAACTCGCGCTCGTAGAGCGGGTAGAGCGGGGTCGGAACGGTGGTTCCCACCAGCGTGATCCAGAACGCGAAGGCGACCCGCGCCGCGGCCGACGGCGACCTGTCCCCAGCGGCGCGGCTGTCGTTGGACATGATCAGTCCCTCCGGGCTCGGACCCTGCTGCGGGTCGACACCACCGATACCCTCCCGTCGCGGCTCCTGTCCCCGTGCAGCATGAGCCGCACCTCGGCCCCGAGGTGCGGTAATGGCCCGAAACGCCCTCGTCGGGTGGTGCGGAGTGCACGCCCGTCGAGGTCGGCCGTGTGGCGGGCCTGGCGGTTGGTCGCCGACACCGGCATCCCGGCTCGGCGACCAACCGCCGGACTCACGCCGACCTAGGACGACACGTGCGCCACACCGGGCCGGCCGCTCTGCACGTAGACGCTGGCCCGCGTCGCGATCGGGGCGCCGGGCACGTTGACGTACGGCACCACGCGGTAGTCGGTGTGCATCTCGTGCCGGCCGAGGTGCACGACCTGGTATCCGCGCTGCGAGTTGTGGAACTTCATGTGCGGGTTCTCGGCGAGCCAGGTCACGCCGAGCGCGTCCATGTCCTGCCCGTTGCCGCCCGAGCTGATCGCGGTTCCGAGGAACTCGGTGCCGATCGTGCGCGAGGCCGGGTTGGCGAAGTCGAGCTTCAGGTCGGCGGCGACGCTGCGGTGCGCGTCACCGGTGATGACGAGGAAGTTGTCGACGTTGCGCCGCGCCAGGCCGTCGAAGAGCCGCTGACGCGCGGCGGCGTACCCGTCCCAGGTGTCCATGCCGAACGTCTCGGTCGGGCCGTCGGTGTGGTCGGCCTCCATGGCGAAGACCTGGTTGCCGAGCACGTTCCACCGGGCACGCGACGCGCCGAGGCCGGCCAACAGCCAGGCCTCCTGCTTGGCGCCGAGCATCTGCCGGTTCGGGTCCCACCGCAGCGACGGGTCGGTGAGCTGCTGGTCCCGGAACCGCCGGGTGTCGAGCACGTCGAGCTGGAGCAGGTCGCCGAACGTCAGGCGACGGTAGACCTGCATCTCCGGACCCTTGGGCATCGACGACCTGCGCAGCGGCAGGTTCTCGTAGTACGCCTGGTAGGCGGCGGCCCGGCGGAGCCGGAACACGGCCGGGTCCTGGTCCGGCTCGGTGTCCGGCTGCGAGTGGTCACCGGCCCAGTTGTTCTCCACGTCGTGGTCGTCCGGCGCGACCACCCAGGGCGCGGCCCGGTGCGCCGCCTGCAACGCCGGGTCGAGCTTGTACTGGGAGTACCGGATCCGGTAGTCCGTGAGCGAGAACGCCTCCGTGGCCGGCAGGTGTGGACGGCCGATCGTGCCGGCGCCGCCGCCCTCGTAGATGTAGTCGCCGAGGTGGACCACCAGGTCCAGGTCCTCGCGGGCCATGTGCTCGTACGCGGTGAAGAAGCCGTCGGTGTAGGCCTGGCAGCTTGCGAACGCGAAGGTCATCGACGACAGCGCCGCACCGAGCCGCGGTGCCGTACGGGTGCGGCCCACCGGGCTGACCTGGCCGGCGACGCGGAACCGGTACCAGTAGACGCGGTCCGGCCGAAGACCGTGCACCTCGGCGTGCACCGAGTGCGCCCACTCGGTCGTGGCACGCTCCACGCCGCGACGCACGACCCGGTGGAACTTCTCGTCCTCGGCCACCTCCCACTGCACGTGGACGGCACGGTCGGGCATACCCGCGAACCCGTCGACGGCGAGCGGGTCCGGTGCCAGGCGGGTCCAGAGCACGACGCCGTCCGGCGTCGGATCGCCGGACGCGACACCGAGTTGGAACGCGTAGCCCGGCAGGGTGACGTGGTCGTTCGTGCCGCCGGAGCTCGCCGAGGCGGGCTCGGCCGCGAGGATCGCCGCACCCGCGGCGACCCCGCCAAGTGCGAGGAAGTGACGACGCGGCAGCGTCAGGGGGGACTTCGACATGAAGTGATGCCTTCCGGAAACCAGGCAGTGTTGCCCTTGCTTCCTTGATCACAACTGTCCGACATGACACCTGCCGGAACGCGCCATGAACAGGCCCACTCGTGACGGTGGCGGTGCCCGTCGCGGTGGGAGACGACCGTCGGGGCCGTCTCCCACCGCGAACTCCTAGTTGTACGCCTGGGCCGTCACCCGGACGTGCCGGCTCAGGTGTGGCCGTGCCGGCCAGGAGATCGTCACCTGACGCGTCTCTCCCGGCAGCAGCCAGAAGTAGTTGTCGTCGTACCGGGCCGGCAGGACCCGCTCCCCGTGCTCGTCCTTCACCGCCAGCCGGACCAGCGCGGCGACTGCGCGACCCTGGTTACGTACCGTCGTGGTGACAGTGGACCGGTCGTCGATGACGCGTACGACGCTGGTCGACGTCGACAGTCGAGCCGCCGGCAGGTCGTTGAGTGCCCGCATCTGCTCGGCCTTGTCGTACCGCCAGTAGGTGTTCTCCGCGAGCAGCCGGTCGCGGCTGTCGCGCAGCTCCAGCCGGACCAGGTGCAGCCCGCCACCCTCCGGCGCGGCGAGCGCGAAGACCGCCGACGTCGCCGAGCGGCCGACGTCCACGCGCTGACGCTGGGGCGTGCCCAGCGTCCGGCCGTTCAGGTCGTAGCGTCGGGCCGTGACGGTGACGCCGCGCAGCGCCGTGGCGGTGTGGTTGACCACCCGGACCTGCCAGGTGCCGGGGTCGGCCTGCACGTGCACCGGCTGGCAGCCCTTGCGGGCGCCGTAGTAGGCACCGTTCACGTCGAGGTCGTAGTCGTAGGTCTGCCAGACCGTGCTGTGCCACGCGGGGTGCGACATCCACAGCAGCAGGCCGGTGGCGTCCTGCCACAGGTTGGCGTTCCACGCCTCGAACATGGCGCGGTGGCTCTCGTAGTTGACGAACTGCGCCCGCGCCGCGAACTCGTCGAGCGAGCCGGACTCGCCGAGCCGTGCGTCGATCGCGGCCTGGTAGGTGCCGACACGCTGGTTACCGATGGTCGACCAGTCGTGGTAGTTCCACACCTCGCCGATCGGCCACTCCGGCGCGTCGCCGACCAGGTTGCGCATGCTCTCGACGACCGGGATCACCGGCATGCCGATCTCGGTGTGGAAGCCGAACGCGCCGGTGTCGTACGTGTTCCGGTTGTTGTACGTCGCCGGGTCCACCCAGTGGTACGGGCCGTGGCCGCTCACGATGCCGCCGGCGGAGTTGGGGATGTAGAGGATCTCCGGGTCCTCGGTGGCGGCCGCGTGCTTGAGCCCGGCGTCGACGATCGGCGGCGGGTCGCCCTCGTTGGCGCCGCACCAGACCACGATGCTCGGGTGGTGGCGGAACCGGCGGATGGTGTCCGCCGCGATGTCCACGTACCCGGGCGGGTTGGGCAGGAACTGGCCGGCCTGCCAGAAGTCGTTCCACACCAGGATGCCCTGCTCGTCGCAGGCCTGGTAGAGCTCCTCACGATTGCTGCTGCCGAGCCAGTTGCGGATCATCGTGAAGTTCATGTCGCGGTGCATCTCGACCGTGTCGGCCAGCCGGTCGGGCAGCACCCGGCGCAGCAGCTCGTCCCAGCCCCAGTTGCCGCCCCGGGCGAACACCGGCACACCGTTCACGCTGATCTTGAGCTGGACGACGGCGTTGCTGACCGACTTCACGTCGGTCCACCGCTGCCCGTCGTCCGAGATCTGGATGACGAAGTCCCGGGCGTACGCCTGCTCCCAGACGATGGTGACCTCATCGAAGCTGACCGGCCCACCGAGGTCGACCTGGATCCACTGGTTGTCCTCGTACTTCGAGGACCACCGGGTACGCGGGTTGCCGTCGACGGCCCGGTCCGGGCCGTTCGAGTCGCCGTCGGCGGACGACGCGGTGGCGGTGGCGTGCAGAGCCAGGTCGACGCCCGGCTCGGCCTGCCGTCCCACCGAGAGCGTCCACATCGACACGCCCCACGAGGTCACCCGAGCGCCGTTCTGGATGCGCAGGTGCCGGGCGGTCTGGGTCGGGAAGGTCTCGACCTGCGTCGCGCGGCTGCCGAGCGGGGTCTCGTTGCTGACCGACTTCACGTCGGTCCACGTGTCGCCGTCGGCCGAGACCTGGACGCGGTAGTCGAGCGCGTACGCCTGCTCCCAGAGGATCGTCACCCGGTCGAAGTCGACCGCCGCGCCGAGGTCGACCTGGATCCACTGGTCGTCCTCGGCGGCCGAGGCCCAACGGGTCTTCGCGTCGCCGTCAACGACCTTGTCGGCCACGTTGGTGTCGTTCTCCGCCGACGACGCCGTCGCGTCCCGATGCAGAGCGAGGTCCGGGCCGGTGCCGTCGGCCACCGCCAGCGAGAACATCGAGATGCCCCACCCGGTGGCCCGGCGGCCAGCCTGGATGCGCACGTGCCGGGCATGCTGCCGGTCGAACGTGACGGTCTGGGTCGCGGCGCCGTCGACGAACTCCAGCGGCGACGCCGGGGCCGGCGAGATCACGATCGGCTGGTGCCAGTCGTAGCCGAACTCGCGGATGCCGAAGCGGAGCTGCCGTCGGTCACTGACCGAGCGGCGGACGGTGGCGGTGAGCTTCAGGTCGTACAGGTGGGGTTCGCCGTAGCCGTTCGGCCACCAGAGGCGGGGGTTGGCCAGCCGCAGCGTGCGGAACCGCTCCGGGGCGAAGGTGACCGTGGTGTTGCCGCCCGCCGGCACGGTCACCGTCGACTCGACGCGTACCTTGTCGAACTCGGCCCGCACGGTGACCGTGGTGGCGGTGTCCGCCGCGTTGCGCACCGGCACCTTGATGGTGACCTCGGCGGTGCCGGTGCCCGGCAGGTCCGGCAGCGTGGTCACGACGTGCGGGTCGCCGATGACCACGGCGCCGGTGCTGCGCAGCCGCACGTGGTCCCAGAGGCCGGAGACCCGGTCCCGGACGGCGGGCATCCAGTCCCATCCGGACACCGCCAGGTAGGTCGGCGCGTCGAGGTAGTGGTGGGCCGACTGGAGGAACGTACGGCCGTCGGTGCCCTTGTCACCGGGGGTGCCCGGATGCGGCATCGGGGTGACCCGGACGGCGAGGACGTGCTCGCCGCGATGCCCGGCCAGGGCGTCGGTGATGTCGAAGGCCGCACGGGCGAACGGGTGCGCGACGCTGCCGACCTGCACTCCGTTGACCCAGGCCGTCGCCTCGTGGTTGATGCCGTCGAACTCGAGCCAGATCCGGCGACCGGCCGAGGTGTCCAGGTCGCGCGGCAGCCGCAGCGCCCGCCGGTACCACCACGTGTGCCGGGACAGCGCCTCCGGGATGCGCATGTTGTTGAAGCCGGAGACGGGGTCGGGCAGGTGCCCCTGGTCGACCAGGGTCCCCAGCACCGTGCCGGGTACGGTCGCCGGCAGCCAGGACCGCACGTCGACTCCGCTGGTGGAGAGCTCCGCGCCGTCGGCGGTGCCCGCGAAGTCGTCCATCGTCAACGACCAGCCGGACTCCAGCGGCACCGTGCCGTCGGCGGCAACGGTCAGCTCCGGCGCCGGCCCGGTGTTGCCGCCGTCCCAGCTGGTCCAGCCCTCGGCGGCCGGCCGCTTGCCCAGCGGGGTGCCGTAGACCTGGAAGCCGTTGAGGCCGACCGGGTTGCCGTTCGAGCGCTTGGTGGCCGTCATGCGGATCCACCGCGCGGTGACCGGCTCGGGCAGCTTGATGGCCTGGACGCCGCCCTGCCCCTCGGTGGTCTCGTACACCGACCGCCACTCCCGGCCGTCGGTGGAGGCCTCGATCCGGTACGCCGTCGCGGCGCTGGAGAGGATCTCGTCGCCGTCGGTGTCGGTGTAGTTGCCGTCGAACGGCCCGTCGGCGAGCGTGGCCTCGAAGACCAGGGTGACCGCCTCGATGTGGCACGGCGCCTGCAGGTCGACCGAGATCCACTGCGGATCGCCGGTGGCGGCCCGCCACCCACTGCCCCGCACGCCGACCTGCGGCAGACCGTCCACGGCGAACGTGCCGGGGGTCGGCGCGTAGTCCGTCGAGGAGACCGCCACCGGGCGGTACCGGGCGAGGTCGGTGGGGGGCGGCGGGGTTGCGGGCGCGGCGGCGACGGCGGCGTCCGGTAGGACCGCGGTCACCCCGACCGACGCGAGCAGCGTGGCTCCGGCGGAGAGGAACGTACGCCGGGACATGGGCGATAGCTCGGGCATCTTGCCTCCAGACACGACAACGTTGTCAGATAGTCCTCCGTGACAACGTTGTCAGATCGTGGCCGTATGTTTCGCGAGAGTCAAGACCTCATGTCACGCGTGATTCCACAAACATCGGGCCGGGCTCGATCCGATCAGCCGAAGGTCAGCCGACGGTCGCCGTCCGTCGTGCGCCCGGCGGCCACAGGATGGTGGTCGAGATGTGGCGCTGCCGTGCCCGGTCGACAGTGCGGTCGGTGGCCGCCTCATGGCAACCGGGCTCTCCGTCCCAGACGGCCACCAGTCGGTGCACCCGGTGCAGCAGTTCCCGGTTCGCGGCCACGTAGGCGGGCGTGCCGGAGTGCTGACATCCGGTGTGGACAACCTCGGCCGCCTGGCCGAGCAACTCGTCGAAGGCGGCCCGACCGGCCGGGGGAATCGCCTGGTCACGGTAGTCGGGAGCGGGCAGGATCACCTCGTACGCGCCGCCGGTGGCCAGCACCGCCCGCGCGAAGATCTGGTCGGCTCCGGCGGCCAGGCAGGTGACACCGCGGACCGGCCGCTCGCTGATCCGTCGCAGCTCGGCACGGAGCGCGTCATAGACGAGCCGCTCGGTGGCGGGGGTCAGGTTGGTGTGCCCGGTGATCCCCACCCGGACCGGCGGCGGGTGCAACATCATCAGCCGATCCTCTCCCCCGGCGCGTCGCCCGGCGCACGCGGGGACCCGTCCGGGCCGCCGGTCTGTCTCGGCGGCACCGGTGGGCCGGTGCGGTCGGCGGGCTCGTCGGGGTCGGTGGCCAGCCGGATCATCTCGAACCCCACGTCGGACAGCACCTGCGGCAGAGCCCGGATCTCGTCCCGGTTCGTCTCCTGGACGTCCGGCGACAGCTCGTCCCACGGCCGCAGCGCGGGGTGCCGGCGGCGGACGTCGTCCCGCACCTCGCCGTACACCCAGCCGTCCCCCCGCCGTTCCTGGCACCACCGTTCGTGCTCCAACCGAGCGAGTTCGTCGATCCGGTCGTCGATGGCACGGCCGGCACCGGTGTCCGGGGCACCCTCGGTGGGGCCGTGCCGGGGTGCCACCACGCAGCCGAGGCTCAGCAGCTTGGCCGCGATGTCCTGGACGTGCGCGCGGTTGGCCCGGCGCAGCGACTCGGGAAGCCAGGCCCAGTCCACCATGGCGGGTGCGGCGCCCGGGCGCACCCCGGCACGGACCTGCGACTGGAGGTACTTCTCGTGGATCTGCCGGGCCAGCCGCTCGGTGAGGTCCTCGGCGATCAACTCGGCGTCGCAGGCCCGGGTCAGCACCGGATACAACTGGAGGCGGCCGTGCACCTCGTCGAGCAGGTCGTGCCGCCGGTCGCCATGGAAAGCGGCGGCGAGGGCCGCCTGCCGATACACGGGTACGAACACGCTGCTCTCGGCCTGCTGCCAGAGCGCCGGGGTGTCCAGCGCCAGCTGGAGCCCGTTGCGCTCGTCCGGCGCGCAGACGTAGAGCCGGTCGTACCCGTCACGCAGCACCCCCGAGTCGGCCAGGCCCTCAAGGTCCAGGTCGTACGGCCGCACCTGGCAGGCCGTACGCAGGAAGGGATGGCGGGCGGCCGCGAGCGCCAGCTCAGCGCTGGCGTCCGGCGCGACCAGAGCGACGTGCAGGGGTGGCACCGGCTGCCCGGGCGCCGCTTGCGCCTGACGTAGCTGCCAGTGCCGCGCGGTGGCCACGAGCGCGGCGCGACGGAAGGTGCCCCGACCAGCGATGAGAACGCGGACCGGTCTGCCCGTGGTCCAGGGCAGGGGGTGGTACCGGTGCAGGGCCCGGGCCGCGACGTCGTCGACGTGGAAGTAGTCCAGGCGCAGCCGACTGGACCCGGCGGCACCCAGCCGTCGGGCCTGCAGGGCCAGGCACAGCTCGGGGTCGTGGACCTGCACGTAGACCCGGGCCGGTTGGCGCCGGTCCTGGATCAGCCGGCTCGCCGCGTTGGCGATCGCGTGGTTACGGTCGTCGTCGTCAGAGCAGGCATAGACCGTGTGCGCCTGCGGCAGTCCGGCCCCACGCAACACCTCCGAGCTGGTCGGATCGCCGATGACCCCGAGGTAGCGGCGTCGGCGGTACTCCAGTGGTCCGAACGGCTCGGCGCGTACCACGACCACCCGCTCACCCTCGGTGAAGAGCCGGTCGGCGAGCATGTGGGCGAACTGGGAGTCGCCGCAGACCACGGCGTGCCCCCGGGCCCGGCGGGCGCGCAGCCGCCGGATCTCGGCGGCGAGCAGAAGCCGGCCGGCCTCCACCACCGCGAGCAGGGTGAACAGCGGGGCGGCGAACCGGGCGACCTGCAACTGCCACGGGTACGGCCCGGGTTCCTGCAGCGGCTCGGCGCCGAGTACGAAGAGCTGGAGGTCGTAGTAGAGCACGTCGTACAGGTCGTGGCCGGTCCCAGGCCGGGCCAGCAGCAGCCGCTCGAATCCGAGGAAGCCGAGCACCAGCGCGAGCAGTCCGATCGCCGCGAAGACCACCCGCAGGGACCGCCCGGCCGGGCGGTACGCACCAGGGACCGGACCCGTCATCGATCAACTCCCTCGTCCGCGGGACCGCCGTCGCACCAGTGTGGCCGCCCGGTGGCCCGACGCCCACCGTCCGCGCCGCGACAGGCCGACACGGTCCCCGGGAACGGGCCAGACCGGGCCATCCTGCATCGTATTCGACGCAGTCGATCCGACCGGACCAGTGGCACCCGTCTGATCGGCCCTTTTCGCAGGTGAAACGCCACCGCCCGCTGGGCGGGACCGGTCCCCTCCGCTGGCCACCGAGGGTTACGATTCAAAGACGGGCCGGAGGGGGCGCACGAGTGAGTCGGCCTCGGGTCGGCCACCGCACACCTGGCGCCCAGGCCGGAGCTACCGGAGGATCAGGGAGATGGACGCAATCGGAGGTCCACCGGCGGCAGACCCGGTCAATCCCTTCTCGCCGACCGCCGTGGCCCGGGTGACCGAGCAGGGCACGGGCGGGAGCACCGTCGTCACCGCCGCCATCCGGGACGCGACCGACCATCTCGACGACTACCTGCGTACCGGCGATGGTGCCGTCGTCGCCGTCGTCGGTGACTACGGCACCGGCAAGACCCACCTCGCCGTCGAGCTGTTGGCCCATGCCCGGCGGGTCACCGGAGCCGCCGGCCGGGCGACCTACCTGGACGCACCGGGCGACACCTTCCTGTCCCTGCACCGGCGGTTCCTCACCCAACTGTCCCGCGAGGCGGTACGCGACCTGCTGGTCCGATACCGAACGGCCCCGGAGGCCCCCGCCTCGGCGGACTCCACGGACCGGCTCGTCCTGCGGCTGCGCGAGGAGCTCTCGGAGGTCACCACCGATCCGGCCTTCGGCACCGCGTTGGCGCTGCTACTCGATCCGGCGACCGAGGCGGCCGCCTGGGACTGGTTGTCGGGCAACCCGCCGGGGCCGACGCTGATCGCCGCTGGCGTCGCCCCCAGCGCGGACGTGGAGGCCACCGCCGTCGAGGCGATGGGGGTGCTGGCGCTGCTGTACGGCCGGCGGCACGAGCGTTTCGTCCTGGTCCTCGACGAGCTGGACAAGATCCTCACCGCGGGCGGGCGGCCCGGGCAGGAGACGATGGCCCGCCTGCAACGGCTGCTCGGGGTGTTCACCTCGGCCGGGGCCTTCCTGGTGATCGCCGGGCTGCCCGACATGCTCCACCTGCTGAGCACCGAGGTACGGCAGCGGATCGGGCCGATCGTGCGGATGTCCGCGCTGAGCGGTGAGGACGTCCGCACCTTCATCAGACAGACCCAGCTGCGAGCGTTCGGCGCGGCGCGGCTCGCGCCGTTCACCGTGGAGACCACCGAATACCTGGCCAACCTGGCCGACGGGGTGCCGAGGCGGGTGGTCCGACTCTGCTACCACCTCTTCCAGCGCGCCGCCCAGGCGGGTACGCCGGTCACCCACGTCATGGTCCGCGAGGTGGTCCGGGTCCAGTTCGACCTGGCCAGTCGTCAGGACGTCGCCGCCGACGTGCGGCGGGTCCTCACCCAGGACGGCTGGTCGTACCAGCGAGATCATCTGGTCGGGTCGATGCGTGACCTGCCGGTGGATTTCTGGATACCGCTGGAGGAACGCAACGCCGGCTGCTGCGTGCTGCTCACCGAGTCGGTCCTCAAGTCCGAGGAGGTCGACGAGCTGAATCGGCGCGTCGTCGCGATCCGGGCGGCGGTCCCGGACAGCGAGGTGATCCTCGTCGTGGTCGGTCACCTGCCCGCGGAGTTCGCCGCGGAACTCGCCGGCACGTTCAGCGTCGAACCGATCGTCCACGAGCCGCAGTCGTTCGCCGAGGACCTCTCCGGCAGCGTGAAGGCCTCGATGCGCCGGCTGGAGCAGGCGATCGGCGCGGACGCGCTCACCTCGGTACGGCAGCGGGTCGAGCGGATCCACCGGCAGCAGAGCAACACCCAGCGCACCATCGAGCAACTGTCCTATCAGCTCGACGAGATCCGCGGCGACCTACGCCAGGATTTGGCCGGTTCCGCGGGGCGGCTCACCGTCACGCCGGGGCGGCAGCACGCGCCACCGGAGGCGCTGTCCCCGCTGCCGGGGCGGGTGGCCCGGGTGTTCGTCGAGGCCATCGCCGCACTCGACCAGCTCACCGGTTTCGAGCGCCGGCTGCGGGACGCGTTCGCTCCACGCCGCGCGACGACCGTCGGGCCCACCGACGGCGGGCAGGCGCTGCGGTTGCTGCTGCGCTCCCGCGACGTGCAGCGGGCGGTCGGCACGTCGGTGGTCCTCCGCCGGTTGATCGAGTCGTTTCGAAACGGGGTCGAGCAGTGGTACGACGGCCACCGCGCCAACCCCCAGTCGACGGATCTGGAGCGGTTGGATCTGCTCTGCGAGACCTACGACGGGATCGCGGAATACCTGCCGCTGTTCCAGTTGGACACTCTGAGCGGGCTGGCCGCTCCCGGCGCGGGCGGCGAGGACGGGGTCGATTCGGCCGAACGGTCGCGTACGTGGTCCGAGGCGCGCTCGGTCTTCGACGGGCTGGGTGGGCGGGTCCGCCAACTACTGCTGGCCGGCTGAGCGTCGCCGGTCGGGCTCAGCGCTCCGGTTCCAGGGTGCGGGCCGGCGGGACCTCGCGCATCCGGGGCGGCCCGGGCGGGTCGGCGTCCGGCCGGGCCGCGGCCGTTCCGGGACCGCCGGGGCCACGCCGGTCGAGCAGCGCGGTGGCCAGGGCGTGGATGACGTTGATGACCACGATGGCGGTCGCCACGATCCCCACCGTGCCGGGGAAGTCCCGTTCGAGGACGAGGGCGAGGATGACCGCCGTGATGCCGTTCTGCTGCCCCCAGGCGAGGTAACGCCGGTCGGCTGCGGGCAGCCCACGGGTGATCGGCACCGACACCACCAGTTGGGCCGCCACGGCCGCCAGGCCGAGCACCAACCCGGGGACGAGGTCGACCCCGTGCACGAGCAGCAGCCCGAGCAGGAAGGTGGCGACCAGGTACGCCGCCTGGGTGGACCGACCGACGACCGGGCCGAGTCGGGGGCGGAAGAAGAGCCCGGCGAGCGCCAGGCCGAGCATGAGGAACTGCCAGGCGGCCAAGAGAACCAGCGCGATCAACAACGCCACGGCCAGCCAGTTGAGGGCCGACCGGACGCGGGGGCGGACCGCGCGGGGCCCGTCCTCCAGCAGCCCGGCGGCGCGCAGCAGCCGCCACAGCAGCCAGGCGCCCGCGGCGAAGGCCACGTTCGCGAGCAGGTCGAGCAGGAGGTCGAGTGGCCGGTCGCTGATCGCCCCGGCGAGCGCGCCGCCGTCGCCACCGCTGAGGTCCAGGGCGAACGCGGAGACGTAGACGGTGAGCAGCACGGTGATCGGGTCGTCGAAGGACGCCCAGATCGACAGGATGGAGCGGGCCCGGGCGGAGGTGCGGTCCGGGCGGCTCATCGCGGCCACCGCGAGCGGGTCGATCTGGGCGACGGCCACGCCGAGGACCAGGTATGCCGGGTCGCGGAAGGCCAGCACCATCACCCCGGCGATGAGCGCGGCCTTGACGACCACGCCGACGGTGACGGCCAGCAGCACGGTGCCCAGGTGGGCGCGGACCTCGGCGAGGCTGATGTCCCGCGTGCTTCCGACCAGGCCCACCGCCAGCAGGACCGAGGCGAGCAGGAGGTACGCGGGGGCACGTTCGAGCCCATCGATGTCGCCTGCCCAGGCCACCGACAGCCCGACCAGGGCGGCGGCGACCACGGCCGCGGTTCTCGCCAGTACGGTCACGGCCATCCAACCGACGCGTTGATCCTGGTTGATCCGAAGTGAGGATACCGGCGCCGGACAACCGCCTCAATCGCGAAGCGCGCGAGCCCTCGGGACAATTCAGGCGGGCGCCGTGAGCCGCCGGGCCAGCGTCGCCATCTCCTCGTCGGCGCGGGCGACCAGGTCCTGGTTGAGGGTGACGCCGACCAGGTAGTCGTCCAGGGAGAGCCGGTAGTAGTAGACCGCGCCCATCTCCACGTCCAGGACCAGCCTGGCCACGTCCCCGGCGACGGCCCGGCGCAGGTCCCGACCCACCTGCAGGGCCAGCAGCGACAGGTCGCCGGCGAGCCGCTGATAGCGGTCCCGCCGGTCGGCCACCGTGACCCCCCGGTTGAAGAACGAATCCAACTCGGAATGCTCGAGGATGTCGACGGCCGCCACCTCTTCGCCCAGCCGGTGGTAACTGAGGTAGTGCAGGCCGGCGGGGCGCAGCGCCGCCGTGAGGACCTCGTCGGGCGTGGGCGGGCCGGTCAGTTGGTGCGGGAGTGCCTCCCCCGACGGCAGGGCCGGTGTCAGGTCGCCGCTCACGTCGGTCTCCCAGCCGCCGGGGTTCTGCGACCGTTGCCGCACCAGCCGGCGCAGGTCGGTGGCGAGCTGCGCGGCGGCCCGGTCGACCGCGCTGACCTGGCCCGGGTCGGCCACCGGCTCGGCGGTCGCCCCGGGTACGGCGGCGAAGCCGACCACATGCTCGTTGGCGACCCCCGTGTTGCAGAAGACGAGACCCGAGCCGGTCTGCACGACCGTCCGGATCAACGCCCCGGTGTGCAACTCCCCCAGCCGGCGGTGCAGCTCGCTGACCCGATATACCAGTTGGGCACCGACTCGGCGGTGCACCTCGCGGCGTTCCGGGGAATCGGACTCGTCGCCGTCCGGCGAGGCCGACGGGTGGCCGAACAGGTCCAACGCGAAGTCGAGGACCCCGGTGGTGTAGTGGGCGATGTGGTAGACGCCGTTGCCGCTGAGCAGCAGGTCCCGGCAGAGGTCCCGCTTCTTGAGGAAACCCGGGACGTCCTGTTCGGCCGTCTCCTCGACCAGGGCGTCCTGCAGCTCCGGATCCGTCACCTGTTCACTCCCTCAGCCATGCGGAACGTCGATGTCGGTATCGGTCAGCGCCGCGGTGCCGGCACCCGGGGTCCCGGCCCGCAGCTTCCGGATCGCGTCGAGGTTCGCGGCGGCGTCCTCGGTGACCGGGTGACTGCGGCCGAGGTACCGCCGGGCGTTCGCGTACGCCTCCTCCTGGATCTGCAGCGCGCCGTCGAGTTCTCCGCGAATGGCCAGGTGGCCGGCCTGGCAGGTCATCGCCGCCAGCGTCCACGGGTGCACGTCGCCAAGCTGCGCCCGCAGCGAACGCAGGCCGCGATCGCCGTACCAGGCGGCCTGGTCGAACTCCCCCATGCCGCGCTGGAACAGGCCCAGGTTGACCGAGCAGATCGCGGTGAAGGGGTGCCCCTGCGCCAGCTTGCGCTCGTAGCCGCGCAGGCAGCGCATGGCGTGCTTGACGGCGATCCCGGCGTCGCCGGCCCGGTAGTAGTCGGCTGCCAGGCTGAGCAGGCTGCCCCGGGTGAGCGGGTGGTCCTCACCGAGGTGCTCGACGTAACCGCGGAACGTCTCGGTGCTGCGCTTCTTGGCCGGGATGGTCAGGCCGAGGCGGCGCTCGGTGACGGCGAGGCTGCGGTGCACCCGCAATTCGTCGAGGAGGCTCGCGGTGGGCAGCTCGTGGATGCGGGCGAGCGCCTCCCGCAGCGTGGCCAGCGACCGCTTGTACTCGCCGACCTCCCGCTCACAGGTGCCGACCTGGCACGACGCTCGCCAGGTACGCGGGTCCTCCGGGCCGAACAGCAGCATCCGGCGGTCCCGCTCCGAGCGGGCCAGCCGGAGGGCCTCCGCGGCGTCGCCGGTGAGCAGGAAGGAGATTCCGAGGTTGTTCACCGCCATCCGGGTGTTGGGGTGGTCGTTGCCGACCACCTCCCGGAAGCCCTCGAACGTGGCCTGGTCCTCGACCAGGGCATCCTCGAACCGGCCCAGGCCGCGCAGGTCACCGCCGCGACCGCGACCGGCGATCAGGGTACGGGAGTGGTGCAGGCCGTAGCGGCCGCGCTGCTCGGCGAGCACGCGCTCGTCCAGCCGCAACGCCTCCTGGTGGTTGCCCAGCGCCCGGTACAGATTCGCGGTCTGCACGAAGAGCCGCATGGTCAACTGGTCGAGCTCGTCGCGGTTGTCCCACCGCTCGCACGCCGCCGAGGCCAACTGCAGCGCGGAACGCCAGACATCACTGTCGTTGGAGAGGTACATGTGGCGGACCTGCTTCACGACCCAGTGGCGTACGCGCAGGTCGTCGAACTCCAGCGCCCCGGAGGGCACGAGGTGTCGTTGCAGCTCGTCGAAGACGTCGGCGTAGCGGTTGGCGTCGGCCTCCGGGTCGGTCGGGGCGTAGCCGGCCAGCCCGTGCAGGACCTGCCGGTGCCGGTCCTGGCGCTCCGGCTCGGGGCTGCCCTCCCGGAGCAGGACCTGGATGGCGCGGTGCATCCGCAGTGCCGCGCCGTTTCCCCAGTCGATGTCGTAGAGCGCGAAGCGGGCGCCGACGGTGAGCACCAGGTCGATGTCGCTGGCGTCGAGCAGCAGCTCGTCGACGTCCGTGCCGGACGCGGCGGCGAGCTGGGTCAGCATCGGGGTGGAACGCAGCAGCGGCAGCCCGATGCCCTCCGGGGAGAGGAAGGCGCTGAGCTCGGCCAGCCGGATGGCCAGCTCGCCGTAGGGGGTGGCGCGCAGCGTCTCCAGCGTGATCCGCAGGACCCGGGCCACGCTGGTGGTGTGCGATCCGGGGATCCACTCGCCGGCGTCCTGGTCGGACTGCCCCGCCAGCGCGGCCAGCAACTCCCGGACGCTCTGGCCCACCGCCTCCAGGCTGGGCACGCCGCCGCGCTCCAGACGGACGGCGCGCTGGCGCATCCAGGCGGTGGCCAGCCGCAGGGCCAGCGGCAGGTGCTCCAGGGCCACCGCGATCGACCGGGCGTCGTCGGTGCCGATGCCGAGCACACGGCGCAGCATCGCGACGCTCTCGTCGCCGGTGAAGGCGGCGAGCTCCAGCGGAGAGGGCAGCCCGGAGGAGCCGTCATCCCGGGAGGTGATCAGCACGTGACCGACGCCGTCGCGGGGTCGCAGGCCGGTCAGCACGTCGGCGTCGTCGGCGTTGTCGTAGATCAGCAACCAGCGTTGGAACGGGCCGCCGGGCGCGGTGAGCGCCTCGAGCGCGGCCTCCGCCGCCCCGGTGCTGTCCACCGCCTTGATCTCGGCGGCGAGCGCGCCGAGCCCGGCCTGGACGGTCTCCCGATCCTGGGCGGGGATCCACCAGACCACGTCGTAGTCGTACGCGAAGCGGTGGGCGAACTCCCGGGCCAGCTCGCTCTTGCCGACCCCCGCGCCGCCGGTGAGGGTCACCGGACCGTCCTGGCTGGTGACGTGGTCGCGAATCTTCTCCAGGTAGTCGTCCCGGCCGACGAAGGACGGGTTGCGCGGCGGCACGTTGAACCGCTGCCGCCGGTCGAGGTCACCCGGGAAGCGCGGAACCTTGCGCAGGTCGCTGGCCGGTTGGGCCGGGGCGATCAGACCCAGCTGGCTGAGCAGCAGCGACTGTGCCCGGACCGCGTCGGCGTTCCGCAGGTCGATCATCTTCTCGGCGTCGAACCGCTCCGGCCACGGATCACCGGCCACCAGGACACCGAGCATCTCCCCACCCGGGTCGGCCGCACCCGGATGCAGCCCGGCCAGGTCCGTCCCGGCCGTGTCCGCCAGGGCCGGGGAGAGGACCGCCAGCACGGTGGCGTCCGACCCGAAGTCGGGTGCCGCGCCGGGGCGTACCGCCCACAGGTGGGGCCGGACACCGGTGGTGCGGCGCAGTTGCCCGCCGATCCAGTCCGCCCACGGCCGGTCGACCGGGTCGTACGCCACGGCGAGCTCGCCGGGGCTCTCGGCCGGCTCCAGGAGCACCCCGCGCCGGTAGCGATTGCGGATCCGCTTGGGTACGGAGGCCGCCCGGTTGATCTCGCCTGCCGTGATCCACTCCACGATCCGCTCGTACGCCGCCAACGGGCTGGTCTCGTCGTCGGGCTCGTCGGCGAGCACGGCCAGTACGTCGTCGAAGGTGTCGTAGTTGCGGTCCGGGATCTCGACGATGCCCGTCGTCGCGGGTCCGGCGGAGTCGCCGGCCGGCCTGTCCAGCAGCCGGGCGAAAGCCTGGCGTACGTAGTCGCGGGACTCGCCGCGCCACGGCTCCGGACCCTCGTGCAGGGTGGGCGCGGCGAGCACGCGGATCCCACCGGTGGCCCGCTGCTGCAACTCCTCGGCGAGCCCGGCCGCCTGCTGCACCGCCGGGCGGCGGGGTGGCATGCAGACCACCGCGACGTCGCTGAGCACCGCACAGTGGGTGATCCCCGGCGCGTTCAGATCCACCGGGGTGTCGATCAGGACGTAGTCGTAGTCGGTCTGCTTGAGCAGTTGTCGGACCCGCCCGGCATCGTCGGTGGGCAGACCGTCGGCGGTGGCGCCGAGACCGACCATGGCGAACCGGGCGGTCGAGCCGGCCACCGTGTACCAGTAGAGCGTGCCCTGCTCGGGCGCGGCCGGCGCGATCACCGTCGTGGGTGGGGCCGGCGGCCCGTCCGCCGCGGGGGTGAGCACGGTGGCGAGGTCGTCGCCGAGCTCCTTGACCGCCGAAATGGCGTCCACCTGGAACGAGCGCAGAAAGTCGTAGACCCGAGGGGTCTTCGGGCACCAGTCGACGGCGAGCACCCGTCGACCGTTGCCGGCGAGGATCCAGGCGACGTTGGCCACCGCGCTGCTCCGCCCGGTGTCGTCGGCCGGTGACACGAACGAGACGATCGTGGCGCCACCCGGTGTCTCATCCCTGCTGATGTTCATAGCTCTCCCCCGGCGCGGGCGTTCGGGCCGCCGGCTCGCGCCGCCGTGCCCGTGGGGTCAGTCGTCGCCATCGAGGGCGCTTTCAAAGCCGGCGTACTGGTCGCCGGGGGCGGCGCTGCGACGATCGAGTCGTTGCAGCGCGGCTATGAGGACGGTGCTCGGCAGCACGTCCAGCTCGGCGAGGTCCAGTTCGGCGAGGTCGATCAGCTCCGAACGGAAGTCGTCCTCTCCGGTGTCCATCACCGACCACCGCCTGTCTCCGTGTCGCGCCGCGCCCGGTCCGCCCTACCGCCGGGCCAGACATTGACCGGTGGCCAGATCCGCTGAGTGTGCTCATGATAACCGTGCGCCGCACCCTGAGCCGACACCCGGACGGCGGTCGGACCAGGTACGACGGGGCCACTCCCGCACCGGCCGGTCGGCGGCGGCACGCGGAACGCCATTCGTCGATGTATGCTCCACTCTGGCAGGTGGCCTGTTCGGCGACCGACAGGACGGCGGAGCGTCTGATGTCCGGACCCGTTGGCGGCCACCGGCCGTTGCGCGGCGCATCGGCCCGCTCACGGTCGCCGGGGCGACCGGTCCCCTTCCGACAGTTCGTGGTCAAGCTGCACAGTCGTTGTGACCTGGCCTGTGACTACTGCTACGTCTACACGATGGCCGACCAGCGCTGGCGGTCCCGGCCCCGCTCGATGTCGACGACGACGCTGGCGCGCACCGGAGAACGGATCGGCGAGCACGCCCGCCGGCACGGGCTGCAGCGGGTGAGCATCATCCTTCACGGCGGGGAGCCGCTGCTGGCCGGAGTAGCCGGCGTCGAAAGGGCGGTCGAGCTGTTGCGGCGCGGAGCCGCCCCGGTGCCGGCGCGGGTGACCGTACAGACCAACGGGGTCCGGCTGGACGACTCGTTCCTGCGGCTGTTCGACAAGCTCGACGTCGGCGTCAGCGTCAGCCTCGACGGGGACCGCGCGGCACACGACCGGCACCGGCGGGGCCCGGACGGGCGGGGCAGCCACGATCGGGTCCAGGCCGGGCTGCACCGGCTGACCGGGTCGTACCCGAGGCTGTTCAACGGGCTGCTCTGCACCATCGACCTGCGCAACGACCCGGTCACCACCTACCGCAGCCTGCTGACCCACCGGCCACCGGTGGTGGACTTCCTGCTGCCGCACGGCACCTGGTCGGCCCCGCCCGCCGGCCGCACACCCGACCCGGGGCAGACTCCGTACGCGGACTGGCTGATCGCCGTCTTCGACGAGTGGTACGCCGACGGCGCACAGCGGACCCGGGTCCGCTTCTTCGACGAGATCATTCAACTGTTGCTCGGCGGTTCCTCCCGCCTGGCCGGAGTGGGAGTCAGCCCGGTCGCCGTCGCCGTGGTGGAGACCGACGGGGCGATCGAGATGGACGACACGCTCGGCGCCGCCCACGCCGGAGCCGGCCACACCGGCCTGCACGTCAGCCGGGACGCCTTCGACTCCGCCCTCGACCAGCCCGGCGTCCGGGCCCAGCAGGCCGGGGTGGCCGGGCTCTGCGCCGAGTGCCGCGCCTGCGACCTGCACCGAGTCTGCGGTGGCGGCCTCTACACGCACCGCTGGCGTGCCGACAGCGGCTTCGACAACCCGTCGGTGTACTGCGCCGACCTGTACCGGCTGATCGGTCACATCCGCCGGACCGTCCGCCGGGACGTGGAGGCGCTGCGGGGAGCGGCACGGTGACGCCGGCCGGGCACCGGCTGCCGCGACGAGTCCTCGACGACCTCGCCACGGGTCGGGGCGGGCCGGCCGCCGTCGAGCTGCTCCGGTCCGCCCAGCACAGCAAGAACCTGCTGCTGGTGCGCGCCCTGGTCGTCCTCACCCACCGGATGGACCATCCGGACCGGGCGGCGGTCGAGGCCGCGTACCAGATGATGGGCCGGCTGGGCCGCGAGCAGCGCCAGGCGGCGCTGGGCCATCCACCGGTGGCCGCCTGGGCCTTCGGCACCGCGTCGCTGCTGCGCCGCGGCGGCCACGCGGCGTACCCCGGTCTGCTCGCGGCGGTGGCGGCGGCCGCGGCGGTCCGGGCCCGCGCGGACGCCGACCTGGACGTGCCGCTCGACCCGAGCACGCCGGGTCGGCTGGACCTACCCGGCCTCGGCACCCTGCGGGTCGACCCCAGGGCGACCCGGGCCCGGGTGCGGTGCGCCGGCGGGCGCGCGGAGGTGCGCTGCGCGGGCGACCGGATCGAGATCGGGTACGACCGCCCGCCCGACTACCGGTGGCGTCCGTTCCCCGAACTGCGGGCCACCCACGGCGGTCTCGCGCTGCGGCTGCTGCTGGACTCCGGGACCTGGCAGCACGTGCCGATGACGGTCGAGGACGGTGCCCACCCGATCGCCGGGCCCGTCACCGACCCCGGCCGGTGGCAGCACCGACTACGCGGGGCGTGGCGCCTGCTCGCCGAGGAGCACCGGGCAGTCGCCGAGGAGGTGTCGGCGGCGCTCAGCGCGCTGGTACCGCTCGCCGCGCCCCGGGCCGGAGTCCGCAGCGGCACGTTCCACCACGCCTTCGGCTCGGTGGCGATGTCGCTGCCGCCGAGTTCCCGCTCGGCGGCGGTCACGCTGGCCCACGAGATCCAGCACCTGAAACTGGCCGCACTGACCGACCTCTTCCCGCTGGTCGAGCCCGGTCCGCAGGAGTTGTTCTACGCGCCGTGGCGGCCCGACCCCCGACCGCTGGACGGCCTCCTGCACGGCGCTTACGCCCACCTCGGGGTGGCCGGATTCTGGCGCCGGCAGCGGCTGGTGGAGCGGAGCCCGGTGGCCCGCCAGCACGCCGAGGTGGAGTTCTGTCGGTGGACCCGAGCCGCCGGGGAGACCGTCCGGGTGCTGACCGCGCAGCCACGACTGACCACGGTCGGCCGGCGTCTGGTCGACGGCATGGCGCCGGTCCTGGACCGCTGGGCCCGGGAACCGGTGGTCCCGGAGGCGGCGGCCGAAGCCGGGCGGCTGCTCGCCGCGCACCGGGCCCGATGGGACCGAAAGCGGTCGGAGGCCCGACAGGCGTGACACCGATGCTCCCCGATCTCCTTTACGCTGTGCCGCATGGTGGACGGTAGCGAACAGGCCACTCGCCGTGAATGCTTCGTGATCGCTCCGATCGGTCAGGAGGGTTCCCCGATCCGCCGGCGCAGCGACCAGATCCTCAACTACGTCATCCGCCCGGTCGTCGAGGCCCGGGGCTACCAGGCGATCCGGGGTGACGAGATCGAACGCGCCGGTCTCATCACCTCGCAGGTGCTCGACCGGATCATCCAGAACGACCTGGTCGTCGCCGACCTCACCGACCAGAACGCCAACGTCTTCTACGAGCTGGCCGTGCGCCACGCGCTGCGTAAGCCGTTCGTGCAGCTGATGGCGAAGGAACAACAGCTCCCCTTCGACGTGCAGGGGATGCGCACGATCCTGGTCGACCACACCGACCTGGACAGCGTCAACTCGGCCAAGGAGCAGCTCGGCCGGGCCATCGACTCGATGACCGAGGACGCCGACATCGTCACCCCGATGTCGGTCGCGCTGACCCTGCAGGACCTGCGCGGCTCGTCGAACCCGCACGAGACCGGCCTGTCGCAGATCATCGAGACGCTGCCGCAGATGATGGACATGCTCCAGGACCTGCAACGGCACCTGGGCACCGGCGGTCCCGTCGGGCCCTCGGAGGCGGACGACCACCGGCGGCTGCGCAGCCTGGTCGTGGCGTTGACCGACCGCGGGCTGGTGACCGAGCAGGACCTGTCCGCCCTCCTCGGCGGCGCCAGCAGCAAGTTCGACAAGTGGGTGCAGCACCTGATCCAGCGCTCGAACGGCGCCAGCTGATCACGCTCGATCCGTCCATGATCGCGCTCGATCCTGTCATGATCGCGCTCGATCCTGGATGTAGTCCCCTCGCACCTGCGGCGTGACCACTACATCCAGGATCGTGCGCGATCATGCCGTGACGCAGGCCAGCCCTAGCTGGCCAGCGTCCCCATGGATACTGCTCATCGCCCGCGCTTGTTCAGACTCGGGCGGCCACCGAGATGACATGGGAGGGGTGATCACCAGTCGCGAGCCCACTCCGGCGGCGGTACCACGGCAAGTTGCGGTTCCCCGGTGATCGGCTCCAGCGCGTTCACGATGCGGAGATCTCCATCGGCGGCGGCGTCCTCGTCGGTGGTGACGCGCCCGCTGCTGCCATCCGTGCTGACCAGCAACCACCGATCGGGGTGGATGCTGCCATCGTCAACCAGCGCCCGCACCCCGAAGGTGCGGGCCAGGACGATGGCGAGATCCCGCTCGTTGTGCCCGGTGGCGTCGGCGAGCTCGGTGTCACCGGTAAGCACCCACCCGAAACCCTCGTCTTCGTCGGGCGGGGTGAACATGGCGATTGGACGTGGATCGTCCACTGCCCGGTCCTCGATCCGACCGACGTACAGGGCACCGGGAGCAATGCCGTAATCCTGCTGCAGAAACCGACGCAGCGCGTCGGCGGGCAACTCCTTCTCAAAGTGGATCTGGTACAACACGCTCACCCCCGATAGCTTTTGTGGTGACGAAACACGTCCAGGGCCCGAGCTTGCGCCGCCTCGGTCAGGAACGGATTACGGGCCATTGCGGCCTTGGCCTTCTCCATGTCACTGAGGTTCTTTGGCCGGATGCTGTCGAGGTTGTGTCTCGGGTGTGGCGGCTTGAGTGGAATCTTGCCGGCCGGACCGGGGATCGCCTTGCGTGCCGCGTCGGCGGCGTCACCGGCTGCGTTAGACCCCACTTCCTTGGCCTCCCGCATCGAGGCTGAAGCTGCCCCGGCGATGATTCCGGAAGCGGCGTCTGTGCTGGCGATGGATCTGCCCGAAAGCGAGCGGCGTACCGACCCGCTGTTGACCGGCGAGCCCACGACAGAGCGGGCGATCACCCGGTAACCGCGAGGGTTCAGCATCGAGCCTCCGTCGGCGCGCAGCTCGTGCGGGTAGGGTCCAACCATGGCGATCCCTCACCTGAAGGCAGCCGACGGCACCACGTTGCCGGCGATCGGGCTCGGCACGTACCGACTGAGCGGCTCGGCGGGTGTCGACGCGATCGGTCAGGCGATCCGGGCGGGCTACCGGCTGCTCGACTCGGCGGTCAACTACGAGAACGAGGGCGCGGTGGGCCGGGCCGCCCGTTCGGCGGGCGGCGTACGGGACGAGTTGGTCGTCACCTCGAAGCTGCCGGGACGACACCACCGCTTCGACGAGGCGCTGACCACGATCGAGGAGAGTGTGTTCCGTACCGGCCTCGACCGGATCGACCTGTACCTGATCCACTGGCCGAACCCCAAGGTCGACCTGTACGTGCAGGCGTGGCGGGCGCTGATCGAGGCCCGCGAGCGCGGTCTGGTCAAGCACATCGGCCTCTCCAACTTCCTGCCCGAGCACATCGACCGGCTGGTGGCCGAGACCGGGGTCGCTCCGGTGGTCAACCAGATCGAGGTGCATCCGTACTTCCCGCAGCAGGAGGCGATCGACTACCACCGGGCGCACGGGATCCTCGTGCAGGGCTGGAGCCCGCTCGGCCGTGGCAACGACCTGCAGCAGCACCCCGTCATCGTGGAGATCGCGAACGCCCACGGCATCAGCGCGGCGCAGGCCATCCTCGCCTGGCACGTGGCCCGCCAGGTGATTCCGCTGCCCAAGGCCGCCTCTCCGCAGCGGCAGCTGGAGAACGCGAACGTCTTCGGCATCGAGCTCACCGACGGCGAGGTCGAGGCCATCACGGCGCTGGGCCGCCCCGACGGGCGCCTCGCGGACCAGGACCCGGCGGTGTACGAGGAGTTCTGACCGGTCACCGCGCCGGTCCGGAACCCCCGGGTCGTCGCGTCACCCGGGCCGGCACTGGCCCGGGTGACGCGTGATCGACTAGACGAGCCCGCCGAGCGACGGGTCGCTGATGCTGTCCTTGCCGTTCTCGACGTGGCCGGCGTACCGGTACGCGAAGTCGGCGTCGCCGGCGACGGTGAGGGTCAGGTCGTACCAGCCGCGGCTGCGGGTGAGCGACCAGTGGGCGCGCTCGGATTCACCGGGGCGCAGCGACACCTTCACCGGGCGGGAGTTGTACCCGTCCCGGACGGTCACCTCGATCCGCTTGGACCCACGGTTGCGCAGTTCGAGGACGACCTTGTAGTCCCGCTCGTCGTACGAGGGGGTGACGGCGAGGTTCGTCGAGTGCCGGTTCGACGTGCCGTCCGTGAACTGGCGGTAGAACCCGTTCGGACCGTGGACCGACAGGTCGTAGCCGGACTCGACGGCCCAGGTGTCCGTGAGGTGCTTGCCCGGCTCGACGGTGTAGCTGCGGGGCGCGTCGGCACTGCCGGCCTGGCGCACCTGGAAGACCGCGGCGACGCCACCGGAGTTACGGAAGTCGATCCGGAACGAGTCGTCGCTGGCGCGTCCGTCGGCGTGCAGGGTGTACGGGATCGCCCGCGCCGGGCGTACGCCGCGCTCCTGCTTCGGCAGGCGCTGGTCCTGCGGCGGCACCGGTACCTCGTCGGGGTGCCGGACCAGGTCCTCGGGCTTGAAGTCGTCGGTCTCCGGCAGCCTGACGTCCCGGGTCCGGTTCGGGTGCCGGAAGTCGAAGGCCGTGGTCAGGTCACCGACGACGGCACGCCGCCACGGGGTGATGTTGGATTCGACCAGGTCCTGGCGGCCGTGTCCGAAGCGGGCCTCCAGGAACTTGATCAGCGAGGTGTGGTCGAACACCTGCGAGTTGACGTAACCACCCCGGGTCCAGGGCGAGACGATGATCATCGGTACCCGGATGCCGAGGCCGTACGGGCCGGCCGGGTGGTCGGCGTCGCCCGGGAAGATCTCGTTGGTCGTCGGTACGGTCGACTGCCCGTGGGCGGGCGTCTGCGGCGGCGTTGGCGGGACCACGTGGTCGAAGAAGCCGCCCTCCTCGTCGTACGTGATGAAGAGCGCCATCTTGCTCCACACCTCGGGGTTCGCGGCGAGGATGTCGATGACCTGCGAGATGTACCAGGAGCCGTAGGCGGGCTCCCAGTTCGGGTGCTCGGTGTACGCCTCGGGCGCGCAGATCCAGGAGACCTCGGGCAGTCGTCCACCCTCGACGTCGGCCCGGAAGTCGGCCAGCAACTCCTCCGGGCTGCGGCCCTTGGTGCGGACCTCGGTGCCGGTCTTGGCCTTGTCCGCCAGGGGCGTACCGGGCTGCGCGTTCTGGTACTGGTGGAAGTAGAGCAGCGAGTTGTCGCCGTAGTTGCCGATGTACGGGTCGTTCGTCCAACCCCACGAACCGGCGGCGTTGAGGCCGGTGCCGACGTCCTGGTAGATCTTCCAGGAGATGCCGTTGCGCTCCAGCCGCTCCGGGTACGTCGACCAGTCGTAACCGGCCTCGGCGTTGGTGATGACCGGGCCGCCGGCCTTGCCGTCGTTGCCGACCCAGCCGGTCCACATGTGGTAGCGGTTGGGGTCCGTCGGCCCCATCAGCGAGCAGTGGTAGCTGTCGCAGACCGTGAAGGCGTCGGCGAGCGCGTAGTGGTAGGGCAGGTCCTGACGGGTGTGGTAGGTCATCGACGTGACGCCCTTGTTCGGCACCCACTGGTCGAACCGACCGTCGTTCCAGGCGGCGTGCCCGTCGTTCCAGCCGTGCGGCGGGTCCGGCAGGAAGGTCTGGCCGAGATCCTTCACCGGGGGCCGGAACGGCAGCAGCTCGTCGGCGCCGTCGGGCTGGTGCCACACGTCCTTGCCGGACGGCAGTGTCGCCGGATGCGGGTCCGCGAAGCCGCGTACGCCACGCATGGTGCCGAAGTAGTGGTCGAAGGAGCGGTTCTCCTGCATCAGGATGATGACGTGCTCGACATCGTTGATCGAGCCCGTCCGGTTGTTGGCCGGGATAGCGAGCGCTTTGCTGAGGTCCAACGGAAGCGCCGCTCCGATCGCGGGGACTCCCATCGCCTTGAGGAACGTACGGCGATCCACCGTGCCCATAGCTCACCCTTTTGTCGCAGATACTGGCGACCGGACGCTATCGACGGGGGGTTGACAGCAGGTGGCCGCGATTCGATGGTTGTGCAACCTCTCAACGACGGGCGCTGAGCGCCGGAAACCGCGAGGTCGGCGATACCGGTGATCTGCCGGCACACCGGGAGCACCCCGACGTACCGTGAGATCGTGCCGACGAAAGATGTACTCACCAGCGCTGACCTCGCCGAACTTCGCCGCTCCGCGCTCGGGATGGCCAATCCGCTCGGTGTCGCCGCCGAGCTGGCCGACGCGGTGGAGAAGGGCCGGCTGGCGAACCCGGAGGACGCCGGTGACGCGCTGACCCTGGCCGCCGAGATCGCCGAGATCCGGACGAAACTGGACGCCGCCCTCCGGTACGCGGAGCTGGCCGTGGCGGCGTACCCGTCCGCCGACGACGATCGGGCCGGGCTCGCCCGTGCGCTGCGGGCCCGGGTGCTGTTCCGGCTCGGCGGTCGGGAGGACGAGGCGGTGGCGGAGCTGACCGCGCTGCGCCCGCTGCTGCTGAGCCGTCCCGACGCCCCGGCGTACCTGAGCGCGGCGCTGGAGGTCGGCGGTCGCTCGTCGACCGCCGAGCAGTGGCTGAGCGAGGCGGTCGACACGCTGGTCGGCGACCGCGCCGCCGCCGACGTCGAACCCGAGGTCGGGCCGCCGGACGCGCCCGGTGTCCTCTTCTTCGCGCTGCAACAGCGGCACCGTGTCCGTCGGAATCTCAACCTGCCGCACGACCGAAACGACGATCTGGCGGATCGGCTGGAGAATCAGCTCGTCCGCCGGGCACAGGCGCCGCAGGGCGCCGAGTCGGAGCTGCTGTTCTGGCCCCGGCCCGAGTTCGACCGTCTCCTCGCCGAGCAGGCCGCGCTGACCGAGACGTACGGGCCGGACTGGGACGCGCACCGTGCCCGCCTGGAGAAGGAGCTGGTCCGACTGACGGGCGCCGGCCAGAGCGGGTTGGGCGTGCTCTCCGCGACGGTGGACGGGCTGGTCGGCTTCGCTGATCGGCGCAACGGCGCTCCGGGCGATCCGGAGATCCGGGCCGGGTACGCGCGCGAGCTGTCGACCCGACCCAACGCGCGGATTGCCTGGCCGCCGGAGCGCAACGACGCCTGCTGGTGCGGCTCGGGTCTGAAGTACAAGAAGGACTGTCTGCCACGTTCGCGCAGCTGAGGACAGCCCCGCCGGCGGGGCCGTGCGGTCGACTGTAGAGCGGGACGCTGAGCAGAATCAATACTTGAAGAAGTTAATTATTCGCCTTAGATTTCGTGCATGTTTCTCGGGAGCGACACGGGTTCGCCGGCCGGATCGCCGGCGGCGACGGCGGTGTTCGCGGCGGTGTTGACCGAGGGGCCGGTGAGTCGGGTCAGCCTCGCGCGCCGGCTCGGGCTCTCCTCGGCCGCCGTCACCAAGGCCGCCCGGCCGCTCATCGACCTGGGTTACCTGCACGAGCTGGCCGCCACCGAGCGCACCGGACCGGGTGCCGGACGCCCGGCGAGCCCGCTGGCCGTCCGTGCCGACCGGGAGTTCTTTCTCGGTGTGAAGATCACCGCCGACGAGTTGATCGGCGTGGTCTGCGACCTCCGCGCGCAGGTACGGACCACCGCCCGCCGGCCGCTGACCGACCCGGACGTCGAGGCCGTCCTCACCGAGGTCGGCCGGCTCGCCGATGACCTGCTCATCGCCTTCTCCGGTGACCGGACCCGGGTCCGTCGACTCGGGCTCGCCCTCTCCGGCGACGTCGACCGCACCACCGGCCTGGTCCGCTACTCGCCGTTCCTGCACTGGCGGGACGTTCCGCTGGGCCGGCTCGCGGCTGAGCGCACCGGCTTCGCCGTCACGGTGGAGAACGACGTCAAGGCACTGACCGCCGCCGAACACTGGTTCGGCGAGGGGGTCCGCGCGGACTCGTTCGCCCTGGTCACCGTGGGCACCGGCATCGGCTGCGGCCTGGTCGTCAACGGTCGACTCGTCTCCGGCTCGTACGGCGTGGCCGGCGAGATCGGCCACCTCGCCGTGGACGCCACCGGCCCGGACTGCCACTGCGGTGGCCGTGGCTGCGTCGAGGCGATCGCCGGCACCGACGCCATCGTGGCGCAGGCCCGGGACCACACCGGCCGCCCCGACCTGACCATCGACGAGGCGGTCGCCCTGGCACGCTGCGGCCACGAGGAGGTCCGCGCGGTCTTCACCCGGGCCGGCAGCGCGATCGGCTGCGGCATCGCCGCCGTCGCGAACCTCGTCGGGCCGACCCGGATCGTCGTGTCCGGCGAGGGGTTGGCCGCCTACGACCTGTTCGACACGCACATCCGCACGAGCTTCGAGCGCCAGGCCTTCGGCGCTGCCGCGCGGTGTCCCCTGTCCATCCGTCCGCTGCCCTTCGAGGAGTGGGCCCGCGGCGCGGCCGCGGTCAGCATTCAGTCGCTCGTCGTCCCCTGACCCCCTCACGACCCCACCGTGCCACCAGGAGGTTGACCATGCCGTCACCAACGAGATCCCAGAGAAGGCCCGGCCGACGCCGAACCGGCGTACCCCTCGTGGCCGCGACGTTGGCCGCGCTCCTCGGCGTGGGCGCCGCCCCGGCGTCGGCCGCCCCGGCCAAGGCCGCCGACCCGGCAGCGGCCACCGCCGCCGTCGCGGAGCGCCCCTTCATGGGGTGGACCAGCTGGAGCATGCAGTCGTCGAAGTACCCGGGCCTGAACCCGAACGGCGACTACAGCTATCTCACCGAGGCGAACGTCCTGAAGCAGGCCGACGCCGTCGCCGCCAAGCTCAAGGCGTACGGCTACGAGTACGTGAACATCGACGCCGGCTGGTGGCGCGACAATGCGTGGGTGCCGAAGTTCGACCAGTACGCCCGGCAGACGCCCGACCCGGTGCGCTTTCCCAGCGGCATGAAGGCCGTCGCCGACCACATCCACGCCAAGGGCCTGAAGCCCGGCATCTACCTGCCCGTCGGGCTCGAGAAGGAGGCGTACGCCAACGGCGCCGCGCCGATCTGGAACGCGTCCGGCTGCACCACCGCGGACATCGTCTACCCGGACCTGCGCACCACCAACGGCTGGGACAGCGCATACAAGATCAATTTTGACAACCCGTGCGCCCAGAAGTACATCGACTCCCAGGCGCAACTCTTCGCCGACTGGGGATACGACTTCCTCAAGCTCGACGGCGTCGGCCCGGGCTCGTTCAAGTCCGGTGACAACTACGACAACGTCGCCGACGTGGCCGCCTGGCAGAAGGCCATCGCCGCCACCGGCCGCCCGATCCACCTCGAACTCTCCTGGTCCCTCGACATCAACCACGCCGCCGACTGGAAGCGGTACTCCAACGGTTGGCGGATCGACACCGACGTCGAGTGCTACTGCAACACCCTGGTCAGCTGGGAGAACTCGGTCGACGACCGGTTCGACGACGCGCCGGCCTGGAGCCGCAAGGCCGGGCCCGGCGGCTGGAACGACCTCGACTCGCTGAACGTGGGCAACGGCGAGATGGACGGCCTCACCAAGGCCGAGCGGCAGTCGTACGCGACCCTATGGGCCATCTCGAAGTCGCCGCTGTACACCGGGGACGACGTCACCCGCCTCGACGAGTACGGGCTGTCCCTGCTGACCAACCGTGAGGTCATCGCCATCGACCAGAACGGCGGCGCGCCGGCCCGGCCGGTCACCCCGGTCGGCGACCAGCAGGTCTGGGGGGCGAAGAACCCGGACGGCAGCTACACGGTCGCCCTGTTCAACCTCGGCGACGCACCAGCGTCGGTCACCGCCCACTGGGCGTCCTTCGGCTTCACCGGCAACGCGTCGGTCCGCGACGTGTGGAACGGCAGGAACCTCGGGGCGACCAAGAACAAGATCACGGCCACGCTGCCCGCGCACGGCTCGCGGCTGTTCACCGTCCGGCCCGGCACCCCGCTGGCCAGCACCGGCTACGAGGCGGAGTCCCCGGCCAACACCGTGAGCGGCAACGCCTCGATCGCCGGATGCGACGCATGCTCCGGCGGCAAGAAGGTGGGCAACCTCTACGTCGGGGGCAAGGTCCAGTTCAACGACATCACCGTGCAGAAGGACGGCATCTACACCGTCGCCGTCGCGTACGTCAGCGGCGACCCGCGCTCGGTGACCGTCTTCTCCAACAACGGCAACGGCACCTACCTGAAGTTCCCGTCCACCGGCGACTGGGGAACGGCCGAGACCGTGAGCGTCCAACTGGCCCTCAAGAAGGGCGTCAACACCATCACGTTCGACAGCGGCACCTGGTACGCCCCGGACATCGACAAGATCGACGTACCGCAGACCCTCTGACGTACCCCGACGCGGCCCGGCGCTCCCGCCGGGCCGCGTCGGCCCGCGCATCCGTCGATCCCCCAGGTTGGAGCACCCGACATGGACAACCGGAACACCGAACCGCGCGACATCCGCCCGAGCCGCCGAGGCTTCCTCGCGCTGGCCGCCGCCACCGGCGCGGCCACCGCCTTCGCCGGCCTGCCCACCTTCGCCGCCTCGGCGGC
This sequence comes from Micromonospora vulcania, assembly GCF_042658605.1. Lineage (NCBI taxonomy): Bacteria > Bacillati > Actinomycetota > Actinomycetes > Micromonosporales > Micromonosporaceae > Micromonospora > Micromonospora vulcania. Next base: position 60,425 of record NZ_JBHSQS010000006.1, read on the forward strand.
ACCCCGGCGTCCCACCGGGTCCCCCCTGCTCAGCGGGGACGCCGCCACGAAGAACCAGCTCTGGTGGCAGGCGCCCGGCTCCCCGAACTCGATGATCGAGCAGGGCCTGCCGGTCGGCAACGGCCGCCTCGGTGCGCTCGCGAGCAACGACCCCGCCCAGGAACATCTGACGATCACCGACGCCACGCTGTGGACCGGCGGTCGCAACGACACCCTGCAGAGCGACGGCCAGTTCCCCTACGGCCGGGACGACTTCGGCTCGCTGACCCTGCTCGCCACGCTCACCGTCGACATCCCCGGTCACGACCTCGCGGCCGTCGACAACTACCGCCGTACCCTCGACCTGGCGCAGGGCCTGGTCGGCAGCACGTACGACATCGGCGGCGTGACATACCGGCGGCAGATCTTCGCCAGCCGCCCCGACGACGTGATCGTGCTGCACTTCTCCCAGGAGGGCCGTGGCGACTACACCGGCACGGTCTCGCTGGCCGGCACCCACGGCGAGACCACCACCGCCAACAGCGCGGGCCGGTACGCGTCGTTCGGCGCCTCCTTCGCCAACGGGCTGCGCTACGGTGCCGCCGTCACCGCCTACAGCAGCACCGGCAAGGTCGCGGTCAGCGGCACGTCGATCAGTTTCACCGGCTGCCGGGAGGTGACCGTCGTCGTCAGCGGCGGCACCAACTACTCCCCCGACGCGTCCGCCGGGTTCCGCAACCCGTCCGCGCAGCCCGAGCGCCTGGCCCGGACCAAGGTCCTGGCCGCGGCCCGTGAGTCGGTACGCGACCTGCTGCACACCCACGTCGCCGACTTCCGCCCGGCGTTCGAGCAGTTCGCCATCGACCTCGGCCCGTCCTCCCCGGTCCAGCGCGAACTGGACACCTGGGAGCGGACGCAGGCGCGCTGGCGGGACAACGTCCCCGACCCGGAACTTGAGGCCGCGTACCTGCAGTTCGGTCGTTATCTGCTGATCTCCGGCTCGCGGGGCAGCCTGCCGATCGGCCTGCAGGGCCCGTGGCTGGACGGCAACGACCCGGACTGGATGGGCGACTACCACAGCGACGTCAACATCCAGATGAGCTACTGGCTGGCCGACCGGGCGGGCCTCACCGACACGTTCGACGCCTACGCGGACTACTGCGTCGCGCAGTTGCCGGTCTGGACCGAGGTCACCCAGCGGCTGTTCAACACCCCGACCAACCGGTTCCGCAACTCCAGCGGCAAGATCGCCGGATGGGCGGTCGCCTACTCCACCAACCCGTACGGCGGGAGCGGCTGGTGGTGGCACCCGAGCGGCAACGCGTGGCTCTGCCAGAACCTGTTCGAGCACTACGAGTACACCCAGGACCGCGCCTACCTGGCCAAGGTCTACCCGGTTCTCAAGGGCGCCGTGGAGTTCTGGGAGAGCCGGCTGATCACCCTGACCGTCACCGACGCGTCGGGTGCCTCGCGCGAGGTCCTGGTCGCCGACAGCGACTGGTCGGCCGAGCACGGCCCGCAGGACACCAGGGGCAACACCTACTCGCAGGAGTTGGTGTGGAACCTGTTCGAGAACTACCACACCGCGACGCGGGTACTCGGTCGGGACGCCGGCTACGCGGCGACCATCGACGGTCTGCGCAAGCGCCTCTACCTGCCCGAGGTCAGCCCCACCTCCGGCTGGCTGCAGGAGTGGATGTCACCCGACAACCTCGGTGAGACCACCCACCGGCACCTCTCCCCCCTGATCGGGCTCTTCCCCGGTGACCGGATCCGCCCCGACGACTCCACCCCCAAGGAGATCGTCGCCGGCGCGACCGCGCTGCTCACCGCCCGCGGCATGAACAGCTTCGGCTGGGCCAACGCCTGGCGGAGCCTGTGCTGGGCCCGGCTGAAGGACGCGGAGAAGGCGTACCAGCTGGTCGTCAACAACCTGAAGCCGTCGTCGAACGGCAGCAACGGCACCGCGATGAACCTCTTCGACATCTACGAGACGAACCCCGGCCGGGGCATCTTCCAGATCGACGCCAACCTCGGCACCCCCGCCGCGATCGTCGAGATGCTGGTCTACTCCCGACCGGGCCACGTCGAGCTGCTGCCCGCCCTGCCCGCCGCCTGGGCGGGCGCCCCGTCCGGGTGCCGCCGGGGGG
>NZ_JBHSQS010000006.1:62563-67573 GCF_042658605.1 Micromonospora vulcania
GCCTGGGCGCCCGCCGGCTCGGTGTCCGGCGTGGGCGTACGCGGCGGCTTCACCGCCGACCTGAGCTGGCGCAACGGCAGGGTCACCCAGGTGCGGCTGACGAGCGTCGGCGGCCGCAGCACGACCCTGGTCGCCGGCGGCACCACCCAACGCGTCACCCTCAAGCCCGGTGAGTCCGTCACGGTCCGGGGCCTCTGATGCGGGGTGGGGACAGGCTCGCCCGTCGGCTGTCGGCGCTCGTCGCCGCCGCGCTGGTCTGCGTACCCCTGGCGGCACCGGCGGCGCAGGCCCGGCCGGCGGCCGAGGCGGGCGCGCAGAACGCCTCGGCCCCGACGGCCCGGGACCGGCACTTCACCGTCACCTGGGGCGCCAGCGCCGACCGGCAGGGCGCCGGGCCCGCCGAGCGCAGCTACCGGCTCGTCGTGCGTACCAGCGTCGGCGGGAGTGCTCTGCGGATCCGTCTGACCAACGCGTTCGGCGAGAACCCGGTCACCTTCGCCAGCGCCTACGCCGGTCTGCAGCGGCAGGGCGCCGAGCTGGTCCGGGGCAGCAACCGGAAGCTGACGTTCGACGGGCAGCCGTCGGTCACCGTTCCGGCCGGCGCGACGGTGCTCAGCGACCCGCTGCCCGGGAAGCTGGCCGCCCAGAGCAACCTGGTCGTCAGCCTGTACGTCACCGGCGCGCAGGGCCCGACCACCGGTCACGGCATGGCCATGCAGACGTCGTACGCGACCGCGGGCGACCACGCCGCCGAGGAGGCGGCGACCAACTGGACCGACCCGATGAGCTCCTGGTACTGGCTGGACGCCGTCAGCGTGGAGACGTCAACGGCGATCAGCTCGGTGGTGACCCTCGGCGACTCCATCACCGACGGGTGGGCGTCCAGCACGGACGCGAACCGTCGCTGGCCCGACTACCTGTCCCGGCGGTTGCAGGCCGCGTCCGACAGCCCGGTCAAGGGCGTGGCCAACGAGGGCATCTCGGGCAACAAGGTGCTCGCCGACGGCGCCGGGGAGGCCGCGCTCCGCCGACTCGATCGGGACGTGCTCTCCCAGCCGGGGGTCAGCACGGTGTTCGTCCTGGAGGGCATCAACGACATCAAGGCGCACACCGGCGTCACGGTGGACGACCTGATCGCCGGCTACCGGCAGGTGGCCGACCGGGCACACGCGGCGGGCACGTGCGTGGTGGGCGCCACGGTCATGCCGTACAAGGGCTGGTCCGAGTACGACGCCGCGGGTGAGGCGGTGCGCCAGGGCGTCAACGACTGGATCCGGCACGGCGGCGCGTTCGACGCCGTGGTCGACCTCGACAAGATCACCCGCAGCCCGTACGACCCGCAGGCACTGCTGCCGTTCTTCGACGGCGGCGACCACATCCACCCGAACGACAAGGGCATGCAGGCGATGGCCGACGCGGTCGACCTGTCCGCCCTGCGCTGCGACCGCTGACCCGCAGGCACACCTCGTCCGGCCGGCCACCACCGGTGGCCGGCCGGACGCCGTGGTCGACGTCAACAGCGCTGCAGCCGATGCCGGTCGACCGCCACGGCGTTCTGCCAGGCCGCCAACCGGGCTACGGCCGCAGTGCGGTCCCTCGCGAACTCGTGCCGCTCGGCGAGCTCGCGCCCGTACCACCGCAGCAGCTCGGACACCCGGTACCGTCCGGGGCCGGCCACGACCAGCATGCTCGCGTCCACCAACTGGTGCAGCTCGTCCTCGGCGACCGCCGTGGACCGGCCCAGCAGTGTCGCGGCGGCCTCCAGACTCACCTGCGGTGTGGGTGCCAGCGCGAGCAACCGGAACGCACGGGCCGCGCTGGCCGGCAGCCGCTCGACGCTGGACCGGAAGGTGGCCCGCAGGTCCAGGTCGCCGACTCGTAGCTCGTCCAACCGGCGGCGCGGGTCGGCGAGGCGACGACTCAGGTCAGGGGCGGTGCAGTTGGCCCGCGACGTCAGCCGTACGCCGGCGATCCGGAGCGCCAACGGCAGGTGTCCACACGCCGCGACCACCCGCAGTGTCGCGGCCAGGTCGCCGCCCGGCCGGACAGCGGTGATGGTGGTGAGCAGGTCCAGCGCCTCCGTGGTACTCAGCATCGTGAGATCGATCCGCCGGGCGCCCTCCAGGGCGACCAGCCGGTTCCGGGCGGTGACCAACACCCGGCTACCGCCCAACCCCGGCAGCAGGGGGCGTACCTGGGCGGCGTCGCGCGCGTCGTCGAGCACGAGCAGGATCCGGCGGGACACCAGCACGCTGCGCAGGAGCGCCGCCGCGGTCTCGTCGTCACCCGGTCCGCGGTCACCACTCATGCCGAGCCCGTGCAGGAACCGGGCGAGCACCTCACCGGTGCTGGCCGGTCGGGCCGACCGACCGCGCAGGTCCGCATAGAGCTGCCCGTCCGGAAAGGCCGTCGCCAACCGCTCCGCCGTGGCCAGGGCGAGCGCCGTCTTCCCGACCCCGGGTGGGCCGGCGACGACGCAGACCGGCGCCGGGCGCTGAGCCGTACGCGGCGCCTGCGGCGCCAGCAGCTCGCGGAGCTGACGCAACTCGTCGACCCGACCGGTGAAGTCGGCGACCGACGCCGGGGCCTGTTGCGGCACCGGCACGCGGTAGGACTGGGACGTCCCGGTCCACTCCTGGCGGAGCAGCCGCTGGTGATACGCCAGCAGCTCGGTGCTCGGACTGACCCCGAGCTGGTCGGCCAGACGGCGGACGATGCCGTCGTACTCGGCGTACGCCTCACCCTGGCGCCCGGTCGCGCCGAGAGCGAGGATGAGACGGCCGTGCACCCGCTCGTTGAGGGGATGCCGCCCGGCGAGACGGCGCAGCGTGCCGACCACCGGCTCGTAGTCGCCGCACCGGTCGAGCAGGTCGGCGTAGCGCACCGCCGCCGTGGTCCAGCTTGCCGTGAGTGCGGCCACGGCGGGGTGCCCGGCCAGCGCGTCCACGTCGGTGAGCGGGTCGTCGCGCCACAGGGCCAGGGCGTCGGCCAGTAGTGTCGCCGCCTGCTCGGGCGCCCGGTCGGCGACCTCCTCGGCCTCGGTCACGAGCCGCCGAAACCGCAGCAGGTCGAGCTGGTCCTCGGCGAGATCGAGCCGGTAGCCACCGGGCGCGTACGCCAGCACGACGCCGGCTCTGCCGTCACCACCCGAGTCGAGGGTGCGGCGCAGCCGAGCTACGTAGGTGTGCAGCAGGTTGACCACCGACTGCGGTTGCTCACCCTCCCAGAGCACCTCCAGAAGCTCGGCACGGCTGACGGTGCTGCCGGCGGAGATGGCCAGCCGGGCGAGCAGAGCGCGTTGACGCGACGAGGTCAAGAAAACGACGTTCTCGCCACAATGGACGGCCAGCGGACCCAACACGGACACCGTCGCGCGCCCGGCGGGCACCGGCCGGACGGCCGTGGTCACCCGTTCCGTCCTGGCGGTCGCGGCCCGGTGAAAGGCGATGGCCGGCCGCCTGTCCAGTTGCAACGCCGAGGCGAGCCCGGACACCGACCGCTGTGTTGGCCGCAGCGTGCGTCGCTGTTCCAGATCTCGGACCGTCGTAGCGCTCAGGCCCGATCGGCGAGCCAGCTCCATCTGGGTCAGGCCCGCCGCCTCCCGGTGCCGCCTGAGCAGGTCGGCGAAGCCGGTTTCGGGCGTACTAAAGCTGTCGGTCATCGCATTAACCCCCGTTATTGGTGTCCGATGGCGCAGACGCTAGTACCGCTCACGTACCGGTGTTGTCCCGACAGTCCCCGTCCAGCGCCCTCGGGGAGCCTCTACATCGCGTCCGGTCCACGGGGGACGGGGCATCACCTGGGGGTTCTAGTGCAGGGGACGGTCGACGGCACGACCAGACAGTCGGGAATACGGCAGTTTGCCCGGCAATCGGCACCACGCCTGCGGCTGGTACGGAGGGCTACCGCGGCCACGTCGGCGATGCTCCTCGTCGCCGTGGGCCTGACGCCCACCCCGGCCAGCGCCGAGGCCAATCCGAATCCGGGGAGAATCACGGACGCTTCCTGGTGGCTCATGCAGCAGCTCAAGGCCCTGCAACCCGGAACACAGAACGGCGGGATCTACGCCAACAAGCCCGGCTATCACAACACCCGCGCGGCCAACGATTCGGATAACTACTCCGTCCGGGACGCCGAGGACAAGGGCGGCCCGTCGGACAAGGCCGCAGCCTACGACTGGACGTTCCCGGAAGCCCAGAGTCTCGCGGTGGCCTCGGACGAGGTCTACCCGGATGCCGACCTGGTGCTTCCGTCCGACGTAGGAGCCGCCGCGGGCAATTACACCAACATCGCCCGCTACTCCAACCGCCTGATGGCCTCGGGTAAGAACCCCAACGACCCGCGCCTGGACGGCTGGCGAGAGTTCTACGGCCAGACCGACACCGACAGCACGGTGGAGGGTTGGGACTTCCGTTACAACCGGGCGGCGATCACCGACGATCCCTCACATCTCTGGCACATTCATCTCAGCGAAAACCGGGAGAAGGTAGCCGACCTCGAGAACAAGCAGGCGCTGTTGAGCGTTCTGCGGGGCGAGACCGTGCAGCAGTGGCGCAACCGGCCCGGCGAACGCGTGCGGTTGAGCGACTACAACGGTGACGGCACCTCCGAGATCGCGGTGTTCCGGCCGTCGATCCGGGAGTGGCACGGCTACGGCAAGGTTCTGGCCCGCGACTGGGGCCAACCGGGCGACATTCCCCTGGCCGGTGACTACGACGGCGACGGCACCTCCGACATCGCCATCTTCCGGCCCTCCACCGGTGAGTGGCACAGCTACGGCAAGGTCATGGCCACCGGCTGGGGCGGCCCCGGCGACATCCCTCTCTCCGGCGACTACGACGGTGACGGCAAGTCGGAGATAGCCCTCTTCCGACCCTCCACCGGCGAATGGATGCGGTACGGCCGGCTCATGGTCTCCGGGTGGGGTCAACCGGGCGACATTCCTCTCTCCGGTGACTACACCGGCGACGGCATCTCCGACATCGCGCTCTACCGACCCTCCACCAGGGA
>NZ_JBHSQS010000006.1:67670-436568 GCF_042658605.1 Micromonospora vulcania
GACATCCCCACCGGCTCCTACCTGCCCTGACACCACCCGCGCCAGGTCTCCCCACCCTCGACCCGGCACGGGCACCAACCTCCACCAGGGGAACGAAGGGCCGCCTGGCCCCCACCGGGCGGCCCTTCGCTTGGCACCACACCGGCACCGGTCCTGCTGTTGGTCGACGCGGCGGGCCCGATGCGGGGGCTGACACGCTCGATCTCTACCGATAGCGTCGACGCCGGGACGGCGACGTCCGCCCGCCGCACCGGAGGAGACGCCGATGTTCGAAGAGTTCATGGGCATCCCCGCCCATCCCCTCGTGCTGCACGCCGCGGTCGTGTTCGTGCCGCTGCTGGCCCTTCTGACGATCGGCTACGCGCTCGTCGCGCCGATCCGTCCGCACACCCGCTGGGTGCTCGGGCTGCTTGCCCTGGCCGCCCCGGTCACCGCGCTGCTGGCAAAACTCTCCGGTGACGCCTTCTTCGACCGGCTGCGATCCGCGAACCGGGTCACCCCGGAGTTCATTCCCAAGCTGGAGGCGCACCAGCAGTTCGGCAACTACACGCTCTACGCCACCATCGCGTTGGCGATCGTGGCGCTGGCCCTGGTCTGGTTCGTGCCGCCGCGAGTCGCCGACCCGAGCGCCACCGACCCGAGCGCCACCGAGACGAGCGCCACCGAAGCGAACGCCACCGGGGGCGGCGGCACCGGTCGGGCGCTGACCCTGGCATTGCAGGTGCTGTCGCTGGTGGCCGCTGCCATCGCGGTGTACTACGTGATCCGCACCGGCGACTCCGGCGCGAAGGCGGTCTGGGAGGGCCAGTGACCTGACCGCGCGCGGAGCCGCCCCGTGTCGGCCCCTGCGCTCGGCCGGCAGTGAGCGGCGCGCGCCGCGCTCAGGCCACGTCGTCGCGTACCCGCCAGGAGATGGCGAGGAGCCAACCCGAGATGAGCACCGCCCCGACGGCGAAGCGGATGCTCGCACTGTCCTCGCTCCACGGCAGGGCGGTGAGCACGAACGCGACGACGCCGCTCACGGCGCTGTACGCCGCCCAGCCCCGTCGCCGCTGGCCGGCGAACCGCCAGGCGAACAACAGGCCGGCCGCGATCAGCGACAGGAACGCCCCCGCGCCGCAGACCGTGTGCAGGATGGTGCCGGTGCTGGCGTGCTCGGGTGCCCCCTCGGGAGCACCCGGCGGCCAGCCGTACGCGGGGTCGGGGGTGAAGATCCCGCCACCGACCATCGCCACCCCGTACACGCCGACCAGCAGCGGCCCCACCGTGCCGGCCCGACCGGGTCGGAGCGCCCGCCACAGGCCCACCGCGAAGGCGACAGCCAGCAGGCCGGTGCCCGCGAACGCGACGAACTGCAGCCAGCCGAGGTCGCCGAGGGTGAGTGAGCTCAGCGCGTGTCGGCGCAGGTCGAACCCGGGGCGGGTGAGGGCCTGCCCGAACGACAGGGCGGGAAAGAGAACACCGGCGACCGTACCGCACACCAGCAGGTGACGGGTTCGGCGGCGGTGGGCTGACAGCGACCCCTCGGGGACGGTGGTCGTGGACGACATCTGCGGGCCTCTCGAATCGGCGGGACGTTCCACCGTCACGACGAACGAGGCCAGCCCGGATCGACACGGCCAGCGAAACAGCGCGGCCGCCGGTGTGGCCCGGTGCACGACCGGGCCACACCAGCGTGCTGACGATCAGCCGGCGACGTACGCCCGGATGATGGTCTGGTCGATGCCGCTACCGCCGTTGGCGTCGGCCTTCACCCGCAGCGAGACGGGCTTTCCGGCGGCGGCCTTCGGCAGCTCGGTCCGGTAGCTGTCGCCACCGCGGGTGACCCGGGCCGTCGTCCAGGTGGCGCCGTCGTCCGTCGAGGTCCAGACCTGGAACGAGGTCACCTTCTGCGCCGGCACACCGTGCGCCTGGCGGACGGCGAACTCCGCCGTGCCCCCGGTGGCGTGGTTGTTGGTGTCCATCGGCAGCGCGTAGTCGACCGCGAGCAGCGGCAACGGGGCACTCCCGGTCCCGGACGGCCCGGCCGACCGGAACGTCCACGAGGTGTTGACGTGCGTCGACACCGGCAGGATCAGGCTCGTGTCGACGTCGAGGGTGAGCCGGTAGTCCGACGCCTGCTGCGGGACGGTGAAGTCGGCGAGCGGGCGGTCCCGCTCCTCGACCAGCTTGCCGTTGCGGTAGAGCGACAGCTTGCGCTTCACCCCGATCGCGTTTCCCTGCAGGCAGTCGGCCCGCTGGTGCTGGTCGACGAGCGACGCCAGGTCCACGTGCAGGTTGCCCCGGGTCCGCGACGGCGGGGTCGCACAGACGAAGCCGGCACCGGCCGGGTCGTCGTACCAGCCGGAGTGCAGCGGCTGCCGCGCCCAGATCTTGCTCTGCCGGCTGCCCGGCTGGTAGCTGCGCGGCGCCTCCTGGGCCGACAGTCCACCGTAGACACCCTCGTCGAGCCAGCGGATGCCGGGCGCGACGTAGTCGGTCCGGTACGGAGGCAGCGGCGCCTCGTGGGTCTGGGTCACCGGAATTCCGTCGGGAGTGATGCCGGTGCGGATCAGCTGGGTCAGCATCTCCGGCGAGTCCATCTGGTGGAACCGCTCGTCGATGCGGGCCAGCTTGGCCTGCTCGGCCGCCGTCACCCGGAACGCGGGATCGGTCGTTACCCCGTTGGCGTACTCGTGCACCAGGTTGTAGCGGTACGGCTTGGCGGTGCCGGCCGGCGAGTCCAGGTTGACGGCCGCCCACGCGCGTCGCGTGCCGATGCTGGGCTTCGGCAGCGCGGTGGCGCGGACCGTCGTCGCCGACCCATACCCGCTGACCTGCATGAACCGGGACAGGCCGTTGGGAGCGGTCTGGACGGTCGTCAAGTCGACCTTGGTCGGCTTGGTGGCGACGCCGTCGACCGTCGCCGTCACCGGCCGGGCTCGCGCCGGGTCGAGGGTGATGGTGCGGTCGCCGTTGACGAGCAGATCGGTCTCGCCGACGAGCGACGTCTCCAACACGTCGCTGTCGACGTAGTACGCCACCGACGCACCGAGGACCGAGTAGTGACCCTCCGGCACCCGGATGGTGAAGGTCTCGCCGGGGGTACCGAACGGCCCGTCGATGTAGATGAGCGGGTCGATGAGGTTGGTGACCGGGACGTTGAGCCAGGTCTCGGCACCCTCCTTCAGGTTCGTCAGCGGCTTCGTCTTGATCGTCAGATCGAAGCTGCGCGGCTCGACGTGGAAGCTCACCGGGGTGCTTGAGACAAGCTTGCGGCCGGCGGTCCGTGCGGTGACGGTGGCCAGGTAGTAGCCCGGACGGGCGCCCAACGCCGCCCGGTTGACCCGGAGCGTCGCGTCGGCGGTAGCGCCGCGCTTGAGCGTCAGCCGGGTCGTGGAGAGCGACGCCGCGCCGCGCGGCACCGGCTTTCCGTCGTGGTTGACGAGCGTCACGTCGAGGTCGAGCACGACGCTCGCCGCGCTCGGCCCACCCGTCCAGCTCAGGTTCGTCACGCTGCTGCCGGACTGCGGATACACGAACGTGCCGAGGTTGACCACCGGCTGGTTGCTGACCGGGCCGGACAGGGCCCGGGCCGCGTCGAGCCGACCGGCGCCGACGGCGTACGGGTCGATGCCGGCCAGGGGGTCGGCGGCACCGACGAGCGCGGCCTTGATCCGGTCCCCGGTCCAGTCCGGGTGCCGCTGGACGAGCAGGGCGGCGGCGCCGGCCACGTGCGGGGACGCCATCGAGGTGCCGCTGATCGCCTCGTAGTACTGGTCGATCGGGTCCTGCAGGTTCGTGCCGGCGGCCCTGGCGGCGACGATGTCGACGCCCGGTGCGACCACCTCAGGCTTGGCCACGTGGCTGGTGACCAGCGGCCCGCGGCTGGAGAAGTCGGCGAGCTTGTCGTCCCGGTCGACGGCGCCGACGGTCAGCGCGCTGGCGGCCGAGCCGGGCGAGGAGATGGCGGCGCCGCTGTTGCCGGCGGCGATCACGAAGAGCACGCCGGTCTGCTTGCTCAACCCGTCGACAGCCAGCGAGAGCGGGTCGTTGCCGTCGTCCGCTTCGGAACCGCCGAGGCTCATGTTGATAACGTCGGCCCGGGAGGCGGCCCACTCCATGCCGGCGATGATGCCGGAGTCCTCACCGGAGCCGTGGTCGTCGAGCACCTTGCCGATCACCAGTTGGGCGTCCGGTGCCACGCCGCGACGCTGGCCGTGCGCGGCCGCGCCGGTGCCGGCGATGGTCGACGCGACGTGCGTACCGTGGCCGTTGTGGTCGACGGCGTCGCCGTCCTCGGCGGTGAAATCGGCCCGGTCGACCACCCGGCCGGCCAGGTCCGGGTGGGTGAAGTCGGCGCCGGTGTCGAGCACCGCGACCCGGGCGCCCTTACCGGTGTAGCCGGCCTTCCAGGCGTCGGGTGCGGCGATCTGGTCGAGGTTGCGGTCGAGGTTCGCGCCGTGGCCGGTGCCGTGGTCGCCGCCGGTCAGCGCGGTCGCACGGACCTTGCGGTCGAGCCACACCTTCTTCGCGCCGGCGAGCAGCGAGTTGGTCGCCAGCTTCGCGGTGGCCGGGCTCTTCTTGGGTACGTGGCCGGCCACCGCGTCGATACTCGGCAGAGCCAACGTGTCGGCGAGCGCCGCCACCCGGGCCGACTCGGTGGCGGGCTGCACGATGACCGGCAACTCGGCGGTGTTCTCGTCGTCGTAGCCGTCCGCGATCAGGGCGGTGACGTCGAAGAGGTCGGGGTCGAGGACCGGGCCGATCTGGGACGCGACGCGGGCCGGGATGACGTGCAGGTGACCGTCGGGACCGCAGGTCTGTCGGATCACCGCGCTCGGGTCGGCCGGCCGCACCGTGGCCTGCGGGCATCCCGACCCGGTGCTCCGGACGGTCACCACGTCACCGGTCAGCAGGGTGACGGTGTGGGTCTTCACCTCGGCGGGGGTGTCGGGTGCGCCAGTCAGGGTTGCACCGTCGGGGCCGGCCGTGGCCGGGCTGCCCGGCGCAGCGGTCAACGCCGTTGCCGTGACGGCGAGGGCCAGCAGCCATCGCGTTTTCCTGAGCATCTTGCTCCCTGTCCTCAATGGGGGAACGCGCCTCTTGAGCGACTAATGAGCAAGATCATATGGGTGCCCGCACCATTTATTAAGCCCTCGGACGACGCAGTTTCATCTCAGCAAAACCGCCGGTTGCGGACCCGCCACCTCGCGTGAGGTCGAATTCCACAATGCGTCACCGCCGTGTTCAAGGCAGATATTCATCACGTATTCATCGACAATCCGCGGCACCGTGCCCGCACCTGCGTTCTGGCTCGTCACCGGTCAGTCGCGCAGCAGTGGAAGCACCCGCCGGCCGAGCAGGTCGATCCCCTGGCGCGGCGTCAACCCGTGCGGGGTGCCGAACTCGACCCGGCTCGCCCCGGCGTCGAACACCTCGGCGGCCTGCCCCGCGACGTGCTCCGGGGTGCCGGAGAAGGCGAACAGGTCGAGCAGGTCGTCGCCGATCAGCGCACCGGCGAGATCGTCCTCCCGACGGGTGACGTGCCGCTGGATCCGGGCCAGCAGCTCGGGGTCCACCTCGATCGTCGGGTCGTGAGCGGCGACCACCGCGAGGTACATGGCGACCTCCCGGCGGGCCACCCGGCGGGCCAGCGCGCCGTCCTCGTCGACGACGGTGACCGCTCCCAGCACCACACCGGTCTCCGCGCCGTGTCCCTCGACCGCCGACGCGTCCAGCCAGGCCCGCATCGTCCTGGCCATCGCCGGGTTCGCCGACCCGCCCACCTTGACCTCGCTGGCGAACGCGGCGGCCGCCCGTGCGGTCTGCCGGCCCCAGGTGCCGACCAGGACCGGTACGTCGGGACGAGCCGGTGTGTAGCGCAGTGACGTGCCCGGCGCCACGGTGAACTCCCGTCCCTGGAAACCGCCGTCGTCGCCGGCGAGCAGCAGCCGGACCACGTCGACCGTCTCGACGATCCGCCGGATGGGTCGGAGCTGCGGTACGCCCACCTCGCTGAGCCAGGTGCCCCGCGCCAGCCCGAGGTAGGCGCGACCGTTCGAGGCCAGGTCCAGCGCGGCGACCTGACCGGCGACCTCCACCGGGTGCATCGTGAACGGGTTGAGGCAGGCCGCGCCGAGGCGGATCCGCCGGGTGTGCCGCGCCGCCACCAGCAGGGGGAAGATCGGCGGCTGGTACATCAGGTCACCGAAGACCGACAGCACGTCGAAGCCGTGCCGTTCGACCAGTTCGGCCAGCTCGGCGTACTCGTCGGCGGACTTGTCGGACTGCAGGCCTATGCCGACCGCGCGGTGGCGTCGCCCCACTCTCACGTCAACTCTCCGGTGGCGATCTGCCGGCGACCCGTCCGCTCGATGCGCATGATGACCCGCTCGTCCGGGTCGGGGCAGGCGACGTGGCTGTCCTGGGCCAGCCAGTCCCCATCGGACAGATCGCGCTGCTTCGCCGGGAGCAGTGGCAGGCAGGCGGCGAGGGCGTACAGGCAGAAGTGCCGGCCGGCGGGGATGCTGAGCCGGTTGGATTCGGTGAGGTCGAAGTGGTCGCCCGGTCGCAGGCCACACACCGAGCGGCCCTCGATCCGCTCCACCACGACCCGCAGGTCGTACAGGTCGGTGGTCGGCTCGTCGGCGCTCATCGCACGGCCTCGGCGTGGTGGTGCACGATCCGCCAGGTGGCCCCCTCGCGGCGCAGGACGTCGGTCACCCGGAAGCACTCGTCCGGCCGGTCCCCGCCGTAGCGGGCCCGCAGCACGTAGCGCACCAGGCCGGTGTCCTCCCAGGCGTCGGCGCGGAACTGTTCCGGCGCCACGGCGACCGGAGGTGGCCCCGATGCAGCGGTCGCCCGGCGGTCCCGGAGGTCGTCCAGTGCGGCCAGACCGGACAGCAGGGCGTCGGCGTCCGACTCCCAGATGGTCAGGTCGGGGTGCAGGTACGCGTCGAAGGCGGGCCGGTCGCCCAACGACCGGTACAGGTCGCTGATCAGGGTGGTGAGTTCGTCAGTGGTCATCGGCGGTCACTTCCGGTGAGGTGCGGGGTGGTCAGGGCAGTTCGGCCAGGCGGGCGCGCAGCGGGTCCAGCCCCATGGGTCCGAGCGCCAACGCGGTGTGGTGGAACCGCTTGCGGTCGAACGCGGCACCCGCACGCCGTTCGGCCTCCCGGCGGGTCTGCTGCCACAGCCGGGCACCGACCTTGAAGGCCAGCGCCTGCGCCGGCCAGCCGAGATAGCGGTCGACCTCGAACCGCGCGGTCGTGACGTCCAGCCCGGCGACGCGGCTCAGGAAGTCCACGGCGAGCCCGGGTGTCCAGTGCCGCCGCTGCTCGGTGAACGCGTTGCCGGCCGGGATCGGCAGACCGAGGTGCAGGCCGAGGTCGATGACCACGCGGGCGGCACGCCACATCTGGCCGTCGAGCATGCCGAGCCGTTCGGCTGGGCTGGCGTACAGGCCGATCTCGTCGGCGAGTCGCTCGGCGTAGTGCGCCCAGCCTTCGGCGTACCCGTGCACGTGGCAGAGCACGCGCTGCCACGGGTGCAGGTCGGCGGTGGTGAGGGTGATGGCGTGCTGGAGGTGGTGGCCCGGAAGCCCCTCGTGGCAGAGCGTCCCGACGTGCCGCCATACCGGCACGGTCGACTCGCCCGGTGGCACCGACCACCAGATTCCGCCGGGACGGGTCAGCGCCGGGTCGGGTGGGGTGTAGTACATGACCCCGGACGCGGCGGGACTGATCCGGCAGACCACCGGCCGGGTGGCCGCCGGGATGTCGAAGTGGGTGCCGTCGAGTGCGTCGGTCAGCAGCGCGGTCCGCTGTCGCAGCCACTCTTCCAGGGCCGGTCCGGCCGGCACCCGACCGGCCGGGTCGGCGTCCAGCGCCGCCCGTGCCGTCGGCACGTCCGGGTGGCCCAGCTCAGTCGCGGCGGTACGCAGCTCGCCGGCGGTGCGGTCCAGTTCGACCCAGCCGTAGGCGTACACCTCGTCCAGGTCGACCGACGCGCCGAGGAAACTGCGGGCGGTGACCCGGTAGAGCTCGCCGCCGACGCCGTCGACCTCGGACGCGGCGGGTGCCAGCTCGGTCCGCAGGAAGGCGGCGAAGCCCGCGGTGGCGGCCGTGGCCAGCCGAGCGCCGAGGTCCAGCTGCGCGGTGAACGGTCCACCGGGATAGCCGGCCACCAGTCGACCGTAGAAGTCGGCGGTGGTCCAGGCGCTGCACTGGTCGGCGACCACCAGCACCTGGCGGCGCGCGACCAGCTGACCGCGCTGCGCCGAGCGGCGCAGCGTCGCGGCGTAGCGGTCGAGGGCGTCGGGCACCTGGCGCAGGTGGGCGGCGACGACCTCCCAGTCGTCCTGGGTCTGTCGGGGCAGGTTGTCGAAGATCTGCCGGACCAGGTGCACCGGAGTGGCCAGCGGGGCGAGCAGCCGGGTGGTGAAGCCCGCGTCGTACAGGTCGATCTCGCTGGCCAGCCGGTCCAGCAGGGCGCCGGCCAGGGCCCGCTCGCCCGGGCCGTCCGTGGTCGCCGTGACGGCGGCCGTCGCGGTCCGGCGGGCCAGCTCCGCGCGGGCGTCGAAACCGTCCGGGGACAGGTCCGGAACGTGCGATTCAGGGGTACGCCCCGACGCCTCGGCGGCCTGCGGGTCCAGCGCGGCGAGCGCGGCGAGGTAGTCGTCGGTTACCCGGGTGACACTGGTCATTTCGCTGCCCGGGTACGGCCGTGGTCGTCGCGATACACGACGCCGCCCTTCATCACCATGTGCAGGGAGCGCAGCGCGGAGACCGAACGGGTCGGATCGTCACGCAGCACCAGCAGGTCGGCGTGCTTACCGACCTCGACGCTGCCGAGCGTGCCGTCCCGACCCAACCACTGGGCGGGGCGGATGGTGGCGGCCCGGAGCGCGTCCGCGACCGGCATCCCGGCGTCCACCATGAACTCCAGTTCGCGGATGGTCGCGGTGGTCTCGTCGTACCCGGCGTGCGGGGGCATGTCACTGCCCAGGGCGATCGGCACGCCGTTGCGGATGGCGTGCTGGAGGCTCTCCCAGTGCCGGGGGCCGGCCGCGAGGGCCCGGTCCATCAGCCAGCCGGGCACCCCGGAGTCGCGGAAGAACTGTTCGCAGCGGCTCACCACGATGGTCGGCACGTACCAGACACCCCGGTCGGCCATCAGCCGGGTGACCTCGTCGGTCAGCTCGTAGCCGTGCTCGACGCAGTCGAGGCCGAGCTCCACCGCGCGGCGGACCGAGTCGGCCGGGCCGGCGTGCGCGGTGACCTTGCGTCCCCAGTCGTGGGCGACGCCGATGACCGCGGCCATCTCGTCGTCGAGCAGCTGCGGGGTGTCGATCGCCTCGTGCTGCCCGGCGATGCCGCCGGAGATGCAGACCTTGATCAGGTCGGCGCCGGCGCGGAGCTGCTCGCGGGTGGCCCGGCGGAATCCGTCCGCCCCGTCGGCTTCGAGGGCGTCGGCCTCCCAGCCGTGTCCGCCGGTGCAGCAGAGGGCGTGCCCGGCGGTGAAGATGCGGGGTCCGTCGACCGCGCCGGCCTCGATTCCCTTGCGCAGGGCGAAGTCGGCGTACCGGCTCTCGCCGACCAGCCGGGCGGTGGTGACGCCGGAGTGCAGGGTACGCCGGGCCGAGTCGGCCATCAGCAGCACCAACTCGGCGAGGTTGGCGCTGTGCACCGTGTCGGCGAGGTGGCCGGGCAGGCCGAGGGAGAGGTGGACGTGCATGTTGGTCAGGCCGGGCATGACGTGGTCGCCGCCGAGGTCGACCACCCGGGCGTCGCCGGCCTCGGCGAGCACGTCGTCGACCTGGCCGACGGCACGGATCATGCCGTCGGCGTCGATCCAGATGCCTCGGTCCGGCTGGCTGGCGTCGTCCACGCCGTCGTAGAGGGCGAGGTTGACCAGGACCTGTTCGGTACGGGTGCGCATGGCGACGTCCTCAGAGTGTGCGCGCGGTGGTCGGTGCCACCGCTGGGTCGGTGAGCCAGCAGGCGGCGCTGCGGCCACCCAGGTCGACGGTGGGTGGTTGGTCGCCGCACGGGTCGAAGGCGTGCGGGCAGCGCGGCCGGAACCGGCATCCGGTGGGGGCGTTGGCCGGGTCGGGCACCTCCCCGGCGAGGATGGCCGGCAGTGCGGGGGTGGGGCCGATCTGGGGTACCGCGTCGATCAGCGCCCGGGTGTACGGGTGCCGGGGCGCCCGCCACAGCTCGCGGGTGGGCGCGGTCTCGACGATCCGCCCCAGGTACATCACGGCGGTGACGTCGGCGATCTCGTGCACCAGCGCGAGATCGTGCGAGATGAACAGCATTCCCATGTCGAGGTCTCGGACGAGCCCCACCAGCAGGTTGACCACCTGGGCCTGGGACGAGGCGTCCAGCGCGGTGACCGGCTCGTCGGCGATGATCATGCGGGGTTCCGGTGCGAGCGCGCGGGCGATGGCGAGTCGCTGCCGCTGGCCGCCGGAGAACTGGTGCGGATAGCGGTCCGCGGTGCTGGCCGGCATGCCCACCCGGTCGAGCAGCTCGTGCACCCGGGCCCGCCGGGCCGCGCCGGTGACCGTGGCCGGCACACCGTCGAGGAGCTGGGAGCCGATGGTGCGTCGGGGGTTCAGCGAGGCGTACGGGTTCTGGAAGACCATCTGCAGGCCGACCTCGGTGCCCGAACGGCGTCTCCAGCCGAGTGCGGTGACGGGTTGGTCGGCGAACTCGACGGTTCCCGCGCTCGGCGTGCTCAGGCCGACCGCGACGCGGGCCAGCGAGGACTTGCCGCAGCCGGACTCGCCGACCAGGCCGACGATCTGGCCGGGCAGCACCTCCAGGCTGACCCCGGCGACGGCGCGGACCCGCCCACGCCCCCGGGCCCGGTACTCGACCTCGACGTCCGTGAACCGCAGCCGGCTCGCCGGGGTACGGGTGCTCATACGGCCACCTCCAGGTGCGGACGGACCACGCAGGCCACCGACCGGTCGACGCCGACGGGGGCGAGCGGCGGCGGGGCCGTGGCGCAGGACGGTTCGGCGTACCCGCAGCGGGGTTCGAACGGGCAGCCCGGCGGCGCCTCGCCGGGGGCCGGCGGAGCACCCGGGATGGGCCGCAGCGTGCCGACGGTCTGCGTGCCGTGCGGGCGGGCACCGAGCAGCGCCGCCGTGTACGGATGGGTGGGCTCGGTGAGCAGCGCGCCCGTCGGACCGGTCTCCACGACCCGCCCGGCATAGAAGACGTAGCCCCGGGTGGTGAGTGCGCTGAGCACGCCGAGATCGTGGGTGATGAACGCGACGGCCAGCCCGGTCTCGGCGCGCAGCCGATCCAGCAGGGCGAGGATGCCGGCCTGCACGGTGACGTCCAGCGCGGTCGTCGGCTCGTCGGCGATCAGCAGCCGGGGACGGGCGGCCAGGGCGATGGCGATGGCGACCCGCTGGCGCATGCCGCCGGAGAACTGGTGGGGGTACGCCCGCAGGGCCCGCTCCGGATCCGGGAGGCGTACCTGGTCGAGCAGTTCGACTGCCCGGCGGGTCGCGGCCCGACGGTCCAGACGCAGGTGCACGCGCATGTGCTCGGTGAGTTGCCGGCCGACGGTGAGCATCGGGTGCAGGGCCGCGGTCGGGTCCTGGAACACCATCGCGATGCCCGCCCCGCGGACCCGCTGCCAGCCCCGAGGGTCCAGGCCGAGCAGTTCGGTGCCGGCGAACCGGGCCGAGCCGCGCACCGACGCGCCCGGCGGCAGCAGTCCGAGCAGGGTCTGCGCGGTGAGGCTCTTGCCGCAGCCGCTCTCCCCCGCGATGCCCACCAACTCTCCTTCGTCGACGGTCAACGACACGTCGTGCAGGATCGGCAGCGGGCCTCGGGGTGAGGGCAGGGTGACGGCCAGGGAGTCGACGTCAAGCAGCGGTGCCACCTCAGCGTCCCTTCGCGTAGCGGGGGTCGAGCCGGTCACGCAGCGCGTCGCCGAGCACGTTGAAGGCCATCACGACGGTGAGGATGGCCAGGCCGGGAAAGACGCTCACCCACCACATGGACAGGTCCTGGGCGCCGAGGGCGACCATCGAGCCCCACTCGGCGGCCGGTGGCCGGGGCCCCAGGCCGAGGAAGGACAGCGCGGCGAGCAGCAGCACCGCGTTGCCGAGCTCCAGGGTGGCCAGCACGATCGCCGGGCCGACGCTGTTGGGCAGGACGTCGCGGCGCAGCGCGCGGATCGGCCCGACGCCGAGCAGCCTCGCCGCGTTGAGGTAGTCGTCGCCGCGCATGCCCAGCACGGCGCTGCGGATGACCCGGGCGTAGACCGGCCAGGACACGATGACCAGCGCCAACACGGCGTTGCGGGTGTTCGGGCCGAACGCGGCGGTCACCGCCATGGCCAGGATGATCTGCGGGAAGGCGAACACCAGGTCGGTCAGGCGCATCAGCGCCTCGTCGACGAACCGGCCGACGTATCCGGCGACCAGACCGAGCAAGCCACCGACCAGCAGGGCCAACGAGACGATGGCCAGCGCCAGCGGGATGGACAGCCGGGCGCCGTGCAGGACCCGGCTCAGGATGTCCCGGCCGAGCGAGTCGGTGCCGAACCAGTGTGCTCCGGAGGGCGGCGCGTAGGCGTCCGGGCTCTGCGCCAGCGGGTCGTACGGTGCGAGGACCCCGGCGAGCAGCGCCACCAGCAGCCACCCGCCGAGGATGGTCAGCGCCACGACGGTGATCGGCTGCCGCCAGACCGGCCGGCTGGTGGGGCCGCCGCGCAGACGGCCGAGCCAGCGCCGCCGGGCCAGCGCGCCGGCCGCCTTCGGGTCCGGGGCCAGTGGGCCGGGTGCGAGTGTCGTCATGACAGGCGGATCCTCGGGTCGATGAGCCCGTACAGCAGGTCGACGGTCAGGTTGACCAGCGTGTAGACCAGTGCCACGAACAGGCTCACGCCGAGGATCGCGGGCAGGTCCAGCGCCGTGGCGCTGCGGTAGGCGTACTGGCCGACGCCGGGCCAGCCGAAGATGCTCTCGACCAGCACCGTGCCGGACAGCAGCGAGGCGAAGGCCAGCCCGGAGACGGTGACCACCGGGACCAGGCCGGCCCGCAGCAGGTGCCGGCGGAGCACCACCCGGGCCGGCAGACCCTTGGCGTACGCGGCACGGATGTAGTCCTGCTGGAGCACCTCCAGCATGGCGGACCGGACGAACCGGACCAGCATCGCCACGGTCAGCGAGGTCAGCACGAGCACCGGCAGGGACAGGTGCTGGGCGGCGTCCCAGGCGACGTCCCACTGCCCGGCGAGCGCCCCGTCCACGGTGTACATGCCGGTCACCGTGGGCGGTGGACTGAAGTCGGTGGACAGCCGACCACCGCTGGGCGCGAGGCCGAGCTGGTAGAAGAAGACGTAGAGCACGACGAGCGACAGCCAGAACGGCGGGGTGGAGAGACCGAGCAGGGCACCGACCCGGACGACCTGGTCGGTGAACCGGCCGTTACGGACCGCCGCGAGCATGCCGACGCCGGTGCCGATCAGCAGCGCCAGCACCATGCTCGGAATGGCCAGCTCCAGGGTCGCCGGCACGTAGTGCAGCAGGTCGTCCAGGACCGCCCGGCCGGTCTGCTGCGAGTGGCCCAGGTCGCCGTGCAGCAGGTTGCTCAGGTAGTGCAGGTACTGCGCCCAGAGCGGCTGGTCCAGGCCCCACTTCTGGCGGAACGCGGCCACCGCGGCGGGGTCGTTGAGCGCCTGGTCGGAGAGGTTCGCGGTGACCGGGTCACCGGGAACGACGTTGACCAGACCGAACGTCACCACCGTGACGCCCAGCAGCAGTCCGGCGGTGATCGCCACCCGCTTGGCCAGGAAGGCCAGCAACGGATGCCCGCGCCGGGGCCGGGACGCGGTCGTGGTGACCGCGCCCGGCTCGCCGTTGTGCACTGTCGTCATGTCGTCGGGACTACTTGCGGCCGACCGCGGCGACGTCCACCTGCCAGCCGGCAGCGGTGTAGTCCGTACCGGTCAGGTCCTTGGTCGCCACCACGATCGAGGAGTTGCTGGCCAGCACGATGTACGGGGAGGACGCGTTCATCAGGCGCTGCCACTCCTGCATGGCGGTGGCCCGGCCGGCCAGGTCGAGGGTCGCGGTGACCTTCTTGCCGGCGGCCACGACGGCCGGGTCGGCCCGCTCGACGGTCCAGCCCGAGCGCAGCGCGGTGGCCTGTCCGGGCGCGATGTTGTTGATCAGCGAGTCGGCGACCGGGTAGTTCAGGCTCTGCGGGGTGAAGCCGAGCGGCGACTTCCCGCCGCGCATCTCGTCGAGGAAGGTGGTCAGCGGCTGCGGGTTCAGCTCCAGCTTGATACCGGCCTCGGCGGCGTCGCCCTGCACCTTGGTGGCCACGGTGCCCAGGTCCACGCCCTTGTAGGTGATGGCGGGGTAGTTGAATTTCACCGTGGGGTTGGTCAGGCCGGCGTCGGCGAGCAGCGTCTTGGCCTTGGCCACGTCCCGCTTGGACTCCTCGCCGGTGGGCAGGGCACCCGGGAAGGCGGGCGCGACCAGCCCGGCGCCGGGCGCGGCGCCCTTGCCGTACAGGGCGGCGATGCCCTGGTAGTCGATGGCCGCCCGGAGCGCCTGGTTGAACTTCGGGTTGGCGGTGACCGCCGAGACGGCCGGATCGGCGTTGAGGAAGAGGAAGTACACCGTGTCCTGCACGCCGGAGGTCTGCAGGGTGCCCGGCAGTCCGTCGAGGAGCTTTCCGGAGATGTCCAGGGAGATCTCGGCGGCCTCGGCGCGCTGCATGGTCAGCTTCTGGGTCTGCACGTCCATGTTGCGCAGTACCACCCGGGCGAACTGCGGCTTCGCGCCCCAGTACTTCGGGTTGGCCTCCAGCACCACCTGCGACGACGGGTCGTACGACTTGAGCACGTACGGGCCGCTGCCGAGCGAGGTGGTGTCCAGGTACTGCTGCGCGGTGTCGCCCTGCGCGGCGTCGGCACCGTCGCGGGCGCCGTGCTCCTTGGCCGCCTTCGCGTTGAGCACCGCGGTCGACGGCATCGACAGCACCACCGGGACGTTCGGGTCCGGGTTGGCCGAGGTGACCACGACGGTGCTGTCGTCGGTCTTGGCCACGGTCAGGCCGGCGACCGTGACCGCGGGGCTGCCCTTGATGTTCTTCAGCCGGTTGAGCGAGAAGACGACATCGTCGGCGGTGAGCGGGCTGCCGTCGGCGAACGTCACGCCCTGGCGGAGCTTGAAGGTGAAGGTCTTGGCGTCCGGCGACGCCTGGTACGACTCGGCCAGCGCGGGGACCGGCTTGCTCACGTCCGAGCCCTTGAAGGTGAGCAGGGTGTCGTAGAGTGCGTGCACGGCGGTCAGGCCGGTCGCCTCGTAGACCCGGCCGGGGTCGAGAGTCTTGAGCACGAACGAGGTGTTCACGGTGAGCGTCTTGGCCGTACCGTTCGCGTTTCCACCACTGCCGCCGGCGCTGCACGCGCTGACGGAGAGGACGGCCAGCGTCGCCAGAGCGGACGCTCCGGCGAGGAGCCGGCGGGGGGACACCGACATGCTGTTCCTACCTTCTTATCGCGCGGACCGCTGCGCGGGATCCGCAGGGCGACGCCCGGGGGCGACTCGTGCCTCGACGCGGCTTGTTCACCAGAGCTAAACATTGCCGCTTGATGTTTAGTGATCTTAAACAGGCCTGTATAGTTTGGTCAATCACAGTTCAGCCACGCTGTATTTGGAACGAGGACACATGCTCGGTGACCGGCTCCGCGACCTGCGCCAGCAGCACTCCCTCACGCTGCGCCAGCTCGCCACAGCAGCCGACGTGTCCCCCGCACTGCTCAGCCAGATCGAGAACGGCGCGACCGATCCCAGCCTGGCCACCCTGCGAAAACTCGCCCAGGTCTTCGACACCTCGATCGCGGCGCTCTTCTCCGAGCCCGAGGCCCCGCCGGTGCACGTGAGCCGAGCCGGGGCACGAACCAGGCTGGCCGCTCCCCCCGGCCAGATCGCCTACGAGCGACTCACCCCCGGCCGTGGCGACCTGGAGGTGCTCCAGGCCAACCTCGCCCCCGGCGACGCCAGCTCGGCCGAGCCGTGGGCCCACCCGTCGACCGAGTGCGCGATCGTCGTCACCGGCGAGGTCGTCGCCGAGATCGGTGGCGAGTCGTACACCCTGACCGCCGGAGAGGCGGTCACCTTCGACTCGCGCCTGGCGCACCTCTACCGCAACGCCAGCGACCGGCCTGCCCACCTGATCATCGCGGTGACGCCGCCGACCCCCTGACACGTCGCTCTCGCCCCATTGTGGACGAAGGCCGCATCCCCGCCCGAAGGGATCGACGGGAGTGCCGGACAGACCTAGCATGTGGACGAATGGATCTTCGGGATCCATCCCCCGGCCGACCCCCGGCAACCAGCCCGACCGAAGGGAGACGCGCGTGCGTCGACCCCGCTATCTGGCACTACTCAGCGTCGGCGTGTCCGGCGCTCTGGCCGTGAGCGCCGCACCGGCGGCAGCGGCGGCCCAGCCCGCGGCGACCACACCGACCGGCACCGTGGTCAGTGACGGCATGACCCAGCCCGTGTTCTCGCTCGCCGACGCGATCGAGGAGCGGGTGTTCGTCCAGACCCCGGTCGACACCGACCACGACGGCAACCGCGACCGGGTCGCCATCGACATCAGCCGCCCCCGGGAGACCGCCACCCAGGGCTTCAAGGTGCCGGTCATCTTCGAGCACAGCCCGTACCGCAAGGACACCTGGGGCGACGTGCCGTACCCGAGCGTGCTGGTGGACGACCTGCCGCAGAACGGCTCGACGAACCGCTCCGGGCTGCGGGCGTCCGACCAGGGCGCCCAGCTCGCCAAGGCGAAGGCCAACCTGCCCGGCTCGCTGGACGACTACTACGTGCCCCGCGGCTACGCGGTGGTGCTCGGCCAGAGTGTCGGCACCGGCGACTCGGACGGCTGCCCGACCAGCGGCGACCAGGCCGAGACGCTCGGCACCAAGGCGGTCATCGACTGGCTCAACGGCCGGGCCAAGGCGTACGACGCCAACGGTGCCCCGGTGACCGCCGACTGGACCACCGGCGCGGTGGGCATGACCGGCGTCTCCTACAACGGCACGCTGCCCAACCAGGTGGCCACCACCGGAGTCAAGGGACTCAAGACCATCGTGCCGGTCTCCGCGATCAGCAGCTGGTACGACTACTACCGGGCCAACGGCCTGGTCGTCGCACCCGGCACCTTCCAGGGCGAGGACCTGGACATCCTGGCCCAGTACACCGCTGGCCAGACCCGGGCCGAGGGGCCCTGCGCCGACGAACTCGCGAAGATCACCGAGGAACAGGACCGGGTCACCGGCGACTACTCGAAGTTCTGGCAGGACCGCGACTACCTGGACGCCCGCGACGTACGGGCGAGCGTCTTCGTCGTGCACGGCCTGAACGACTGGAACGTGAAGACCGAGCACTTCGCCGGCTGGTGGGACGAGCTCGCCAAGCGCGACGTACCGCGCAAGATCTGGCTGCACCAGGGCGGGCACGGTGGCCCCGGCAGCAGCGCCTCGGTGACCCTGCCCAGCGGTCAGACCTGGACCTACAAGCAGACCGAGAACCGCTGGTTCGACTTCTGGTTGTGGAACGTGCGCAACGGGATCATGGACGAGCCGACCGCCGTGCTCCAGCGCGAGGACCGGGCCTACACCACGTACGCCAACTGGCCCGATCCGGCCGCCCGGGAGGTCGGGCTCACGTTCGCCACGACCGACGCGACCGCCCCGGGCACGCTCACCTCGGGCAAGGCGCCGAAGACCAAGGTCGAGCAGCGCTTCGTGGACGAGGGTCGGACCATCCACCCGGACACCCTGGTGGCCAACCCGGACGTGGCGAGCGCGAACCGACTCGCCTACCGCTCCCCCGCACTGGCCCAGAACGTCCGCATCTCCGGACGCCCGGAGATGCGGTTGCGGATGGCGATCGACAACAAGCCGGACGCGAACCTCACCGCGTACCTGGTCGACTACGGGCCGGCCGGCTCGACGGCCGCGCCGGTCGTGGTGACCCGGGGCTGGATGGACCCGCAGAACCGCAAGAGCCCGGCCCGGACCGAGTCGGTGCGCCAGGGCAAGTTGTACGACTACCGGTGGACCATGGAGCCGAAGGACTACATCTTCCCGGCGGGCCACCGGATCGGCGTGGTCGTCTTCTCCAGCGACCAGGAGTACACCCTGCTGCCGCTGGGCGGCACCGAACTGCGGGTCGCGCCGAACGCCAGTGAGGTGCGGCTGCCGGTGGTCGGCGGGCGGGCCGTCCTCGGGTTCTGAGTCGATCCCCTGCGAAACGGTGGGGCGGCCCGACGTGTCGGGCCGCCCCACCGGCGTCACTGGATGTGTCGCGACAACGTCGTCATTTCCGCCAATCGCGGCACGTATTGACAATCGTCGACATCGGGGTGAGGCTGGGATGTGAGAGCGCTCTCTCGCACCTGGGCTCAACAGACCACCACCAGTCTGGCCAGGGAAACTCCGATGTCTTCGGCGGCGGCCGGAGCTGTCCCTGACCCGTCCCCCCGACAGGAGTCACGAGATGGACAGGGCCGCACCCCTCTCCGGCACCCACCGCCGACTGCGTATCGCCACGGCGGTCGGCGCACTGCTGCTACTGCTCGGCACCTACCTGGTGTCCACCAACGGCCGGGCCGACGCCGCCCCGGGTGCCAACGTCATCCGGGTGGCCGAGTTCCCCGCCGACTGCACCTACAGCCACCGACTGCCGGACGACCCGATCATCTTCCCCGGGCTGCCCGGCGCCTCGCACATGCACAGCTTCTTCGGCAGCAGGGTGACGAACGCCCACACCACGCTCCCCGACCTGGTCAACTCGACCAGCACCTGCAACCCGCAGGTGGACGTGTCGTCGTACTGGACGCCGACGCTCTACAACAACAACGTGCCGGTGGAGCCGGCCATCGCCACCTTCTACTACCTGGGCGAGGGCGTACGCGCCGACGTCGTCGCCAACACCCAGCCGTTCCCGTTGGGGCTGCGGCTCGTCGCCGGCAACGCCAAGGCCACCGGCCCGAACGACAGCATCGCCCGCTGGTCCTGCCTGCACGCCGGGCAGGTACCGCCGTCGAAGGACTTCGTCACCTGCCCGGCCGGCACGATGCTGGAGTCGTACCTGGACTTCCCGCAGTGCTGGAACGGCCGTGACCTGGACTCGCCGGACCACAAGAGCCACCTGGCGTACCCGGTGAACCAGGCCTGCCCGGCCACCCACCCGGTGCCGGTGCCGAAGCTGCGGCAGGTGCTGCGGTACCCGGTGAACGGCAATCCGGCGGCGTTCCGGCTGGCCTCCGGGCCGGGTTACACGATGCACGGTGACTTCTTCAACGCCTGGCCGGTGGCCGAGATGGCTCGCCGGGTCCAGGACTGCATCCGCCCGGTCATCAAGTGCGGAGCCGACGGCCGACCGATCTGAGCCGACCCGTTCGCACCCCCGAGGCGGGCCCGGTCACGCCGGGTCCGCCGTCGGGGCGGAGAGGAGGCCGGATGCGCGCGTCCGCCATCGCAGTGTCCACCGTGTTCATCGCGGCTCTGCTCGGCGCCGGTTGCGCCGCCGACCCGCCACACGCCACCGGCACCGCCGCACCGCTCACCACCGGACCTCCGGCGGCCGGACCGTCGAGCCTGGCGGCCCCCACGGGTACGGCCGGAGGATTCAGCCCCACCGACATCGCGTGGCTCCAGTTGACGGTTGCGCAGATCGAACGGCTGCTGCCCGTACTCGATCTGGTGCCGGCCCGGACCACCGACCCGGCCTGGCGGCGTCTCACCACCCAACTCGAGGCCACCCACCGCGCCGACCTGGACCGGGCCCGTCGGCTGCTCGCCGAGTCCGGGGCCCCGGCGACCAACCCGCACGAGGGTCACGACATGCCGGGCATGGTCACCGCCGAGGAACTGAGCGCCCTGCGATCGGCCACCGGGAAGCCGTTTCACCGACTGCTCGCCGGGCACCTGCGCGCGAACCTGACCCAGTCGGTCCGGATCGCCACGGCCGAGCAGAAGGGCGGAGCGCACCCCCGCACCACCGCGTTGGCCACGGCGGTGGTGCGGACGGGCAACGCGGAACTCGCCCGGCTCGACCGGATCGACCAACCACCGACGG
The DNA here is from genome assembly GCF_042658605.1 of Micromonospora vulcania. Classification (NCBI taxonomy): domain Bacteria; kingdom Bacillati; phylum Actinomycetota; class Actinomycetes; order Micromonosporales; family Micromonosporaceae; genus Micromonospora; species Micromonospora vulcania. Next base: position 87,784 of record NZ_JBHSQS010000006.1, read on the forward strand.
CCGTCCCGGTGGCCGGGCACCGCCGGTAGCGGTGGTCGATCAGGCGACGAACCGGGTCCGGCGACGACGGGCCAGCAGGTAGCCAGCGGCACCGAGCGCGAGCAGTACGCCCCCCACGCCGACGATCAGGCCAGCCCTGGCACCGGTGATCGGCAACGAGCCGTCGTCCCCGCCAGCCTGGCCGCCGTCGCCGTCGCCGTCACCGACACCGTCGCCGTCACCGTCGCCACCGCCGGGAGACCCGTCGCCGCCACCAGGGGTCACGGTGACCACGATCGGCGCGCTGTCGTTGGTCGCGTCGAGGTCCTTGGTCCCGTTCTCGATAGCCGCCTTCACCTCGCCGGGTTGACCGTCGGCCTTGTCGATGCGCAGCTCGAACTCGAACTCCGCCTTGTCACCCTTGGACAGGCGATCAGGCCAGAAGCACACGTAGACCGGGACGCCGGGCGTACCGGCCCCCGCACGGATCGAGCAGGACTCCGGGACCTTCAGGGCGGTGACGCCGGTCGGCAGCGTGATCTTCGGCTCGACCCAGTACCCCGTGCCGCCGATGTTGATCGCCGCCGGGCCGTTGTTGAGATAGCCGATCTTCACCGGTACCACGGCGCCGACCTCACCGGTGACCGTCGCCCCGAGTGCCGCCACGTCGACACCCTGGTCGCCGGTCACCTGGACTCGTACCAGAGTTTCGGCGTCCCGCGGGGTCAGGTCGGTCTGCGGAACGCGCCGCAGGGCAACGGAATCCAGCGTCAGCTCACCTTCGGTGCCCTTTTGCCAGCGATCGTCGTTGGAGTTCGTCGCGGACTTGAAGGCCTCCCAGTCGGCCGGGGTCCGCCACCTCGCGTTGGCGATGTGACCGCTGGGCGCGAAGGTGTCATCCGGCACCCTGAACCCGAAGCCGGAGTCCAGCCGCACAGCGGCACCCGGGTCGAGGGTGACGTCGAAGTGGCAGGCGAAGGCGAGTTCGAACCAGCCCTCGTTGGTGTACTCGCAGTTCCGATAGCGCTTGGTAGGGACGAGACCATCGCTCGCGACGACGAAGAGCACCACACCCTCGGTGGCCTTCGCACCCCGATTCTCCATCCGGAGCGGGGTCTCGAACGTGGCACCAGGAGCGCCGGTCAGATCCACCGCCTCCTGGGCGACGAGATCGACGCCCGCACCGATGCTGACCGTGGAACGGAAACTGGTCGAGCTGGAGGTGGCATCGTCGGTGACGGTGAAGAGCAGTTCACCCTCCTGGCCGGGCCTGGCGTCGTCCTTCGCCTGCACCGACACCGACACCAGGTTGAGGTAGGAGGCATCGTCGGGCTCATCCGGGTGCTTGCAGGTCAGGATCGCGCCCGACTCGGTGCAGACATCCGTACTGCTGTTGCGCACCTGGGCGATACCGGAAACCTTGCTCCGGTCCACCGTGACGGTGTAGTCGTCGCCCCGCCCTTCGGTGATGCCGTAGAGGCTGATCGAGTTCGCCGGACCGCCCGGCGCGACGAGCGCGTTGTTGGCGTAGACCTTGAGGTCCTTGGCCGGAACGGCGGGAACCGGGGTCGCCGAGACGACGACGAGCACCGCTGCGGCGCCTGTCACTGCAAGCCAACGCCGGGCGGATCGCTTGAACAACACCGGGGTCCTCCGAGGGCGGTCGGCACGTGGAACCCGTGGAGCGTAGCGGTCCGCTGGGTTCGCCACTGTCCCCGTTCACCCCCGCCGGCACACGCTCGGCGCCCCGGTCAGGTGGTGTAGCGGGCCGCCACGTCCACTGTGCGCTGGGCGGCGGCGACCATCGCCCGGTCGGCGAACCGGCCGTCCGGCAACACGACGGTCCCCGAGTCCCGTCGATGCGCCTCGGCGACCGCGGCCAGCAGTTCGGTGGCACGGGCCACCTCCCTCTCGGCCGGCCGGAACGCCTCGACGATCACCGGTAGTTGGCGCGGGTGGATCGCCGTACGGCCAAGGAAGCCGAGCCGCCGACCCACCGCGCAGGAGGCGGCCAGACCAGCCACGTCGGTGACGTCGGCGTACACCGACATCGCGGGCGGGACCAGGCCGGCGGCACGGGCGGCCACCACCACCCGGCCGCGCGCCCAGAGCAGCCCCTCGTCGTCACTCACACCGAGATCCGAGCGGAGGTCGGCCTCGCCGAGCCCGATCGAGGCCACCGCCGGATGGGCGGACGCGATCGGGTACGCGGCCTCCAGCCCGAGCGCCGACTCGATCAGCAGGTGCAGTGGTACGTCGACCCGGCGCGCGAGCCCCGCCACCGTCGCGGCCGACTCCACCTTCGGCAGCCGCAGCCCGGCCAGCCCGGGTCGACCGGACACCGCCGCCAGGTCGGCATCGACGTCCGGACCGGTCAGCTCGTTGACCCGGACCTGCACCGGCACCGCGTGCGCCTCGGCGAGGAACTCGGCGACGGCGTCGCGGGCGTACGCCTTGCGCCCGGCGACCACCGCGTCCTCCAGGTCGAGGATGACGGCGTCGGCACCCGAGGCGACCGCCTTAGCGAACCGGTCCGGGCGGTCACCGGGCACGTAGAGCCAGCTCAGCAGCATCAGAGCACACCCCGCTCGCGCAGTGCGGCCAGCTCGTCGGCGCTCAGACCCAGCGCGCCGAACACCGCCTCGGTGTCCTGGCCGTGCCGCCGCCCCGCGTGCCGGATCTCGCCCGGCGTGTCGGTGAGTCGGAACGGCACGTTCTGCATCCGTACCTCGCCCAGCTCCTCGTCCGGGACGCTGCGTACGGTGCCCAGCGCCGCGTACTGCGGATCGGCGAGAATGTCCCGCACGTCGTAGACCGGCGCGACCGCCGCCTGGGCGGCCTCGAACGCGGCCACCACCTCGTCCCGGTCCCGCTGCGCCACCCAGGCGCTCACCGCGGCGTCCAACTCGTCGGCGTGCGCGGCCCGGCCACTGCCGGTGGCGAACCACGGCTCGTCGATCAGCTCGGGTCGACCGACCAGCCGCAGCACCCGCTCGGCGATGCTCTGCGCGCTGGTGGAGACCGCCACCCAGCGCCCGTCCGCGCACCGGTACGTGTTGCGCGGCGCGTTGTTGTTGGACCGGTTGCCCAGCCGGGGCTGCAGGTAGCCGATCTGGTCGTACCAGGTGATCTGCGGACCGAGCATCGCCATGATGGGCTCGATGATGGCGAGGTCCACCACCTGCCCGGTGCCGGTGACGTCCCGGGCCCGCAGGGCCAGCATCACCGCGTACGCGGCGGCGAGCGCGCTCACCGAGTCGGCCAGCCCGAACGGGGGCAGCGTGGGCGGCCCGTCCGGTTCCCCGGTGGCCGCGGCGAAGCCGCTCATCGCCTCGGCGAGGGTGCCGAAGCCGGGCCGGCGGGCGTACGGGCCGACCTGCCCGAACCCGCTGATCCGGGTGATCACCAACCGGGGGTTGACCGCGTGCAGCTCGGCCGGACCCAGCCCCCACCGTTCCAGCGTGCCCGGTCGGAAGTTCTCCACCAGCACGTCGGCGTCGGCGAGCAGCCGGCGCAGCAGCGCGGCTCCGTCCGGGTCGGAGAGGTTGAGGGTGACGGTCCGCTTGTTGCGGCCGAGCACCTTCCACCAGAGCCCGACGCCGTCCTTGGCCGGGCCGTGCCCCCGCGACGGGTCCGGCTTGGCCGGGTGCTCCACCTTGATCACATCCGCGCCGAAGTCGGCGAGGAACGCCGCCGCGAGCGGTCCGGCGAAGAGGGTGGCCAGGTCGACGACCTTGATCCCGTCCAACGGCGCGGTCATCGGGTCACCTCCGTCTCGGGAACCAGGTCCGCCGCGCACCGGAAGCCGACCTGGTCGGAGCGGGTGAGCCCGGCGCCGGTCAGCACCAGCTTCACCGAGATGTCCGCCGGCTGCGGACCACCGTCGAAGTACCAGTCGGAGCCCTCGGCCTGGTAGCCGGCGCCGCCCTTGAGGATGGCGAACCGGGTACGCCCGTCGGAGTGCTCGCTCTCGGTCAGGTTCCACACCAGCGGCTCGCGGCGGACGAGCAGCCCCGCCTCGGCGGCGACCTGCCATTCGTCCTCGGTGGGCAGCCGTAGCCCGGCCCACGCCGCGTACGCCCGGGCGTCGGCCAGCTCCACCCCGATCACCGGGGCGTCGACCGGCCCCTGGCCGGCGGTGAATCGCTCCGGACGCACCGGCCGGTAGCCGGTGGCGTTCAGGAACGTGGCGTACTCGCCGTGGGTGACCTCGTGGGTGGCGATGGCGAACCGCCCGAGTCGGACGCTGCGGCGCAGCGAACCGATGTGGTGCAACCGGGGCGGCAGCGGCTTCCACTCCTCGACGTAGGGTGCCTCGCCGTAGAGCCCGGTCTCCCGTACCCGGTGGCGGACCAGCAGCTCCCGCCGGCCGGCCTCGACGGCCACCATGCCGTCGGGCACCTGCGGCCGGGGCGCCCACGGCGTCCGTACGCGCACCGCGGCGCGGGCCGGGAACGACGGGTCACCGATCGGCTGCTCGTGCTGGATCACGGGCGCGTCGGTGCGCACCACGGCCGCGATCGCGCCGGCCGGCAGCGCGCCGCCCACCGCGAGTCGGCCGTCGGCGGTCTCGGTGACGGTCAGCTCGGTGCCGGTGACCAGGTCGACGAAGCGTCGGCCGGCCCGGTCCTCGGTGATCAGCCACGGCCCGTCGTGGTCCGCGCCCTGGTTGACCACCGTCCACAGTGGTTCGTCGTGGTGCGTCCAGCGGGACGCGTACACCTGGCCGGTGCCCGGGTGATCGGCGAGCGGCACCCAGTCCTCGGAGCGCAACCACGGCGCGTGGCTGGCCTGCACGCGGCGCATCGCCCGCAGCACCGCCCGGTCCCGGTCGTTCCAACCGACCCAGACGCCGAAGACGCTCTCCCAGACCAGCACGCCGACGCCGTTGAGCCACGCGGAGTGCAACTCGTCCAGGTGGTTGCGGTTCCAGCGGCGGGTGTGGTGCAGCACGTGACGCCGCTCGAACCACTTCGCCCGCAGGACGCCGGGCACCTCGGAGTCGGCGAACCACTGCGCCCAGGACATGGCGTGGTCGGCGATCCGAGCCAGCGGCACACGGCTCTCGCCTTCCAGGACCATGCCGGGGCGGACGGCGTCCAGCGCGGCACGCAACTCGCCGGCACCCTCCTTGAGGGTGTCCAGGAAGACCCCGTCGACGCCGAGCTTGCCGGCCAGGGCCGCAACCTCCTCGGCGTCACTGCCCGACTCCCGCCGGGTGCCGGTGTCCCACGGGTTGTAGTCGACGAAGACGCGCACCCCCCGTTCCTGGAACGCGCGCACCACCTCGGGCAGCTCCGGCACGTCCCGGTACCAGTCGAACTGGTTGCGGTCGTCCAGGCCGATCACCGGGTACGCGTGCCAGAGCACCACCCCGTCGAAGCCCCCGAAGTCCCGCCCGGCCGCGTCGAGGAACTCGTCGACGGTGAAGACGCCGCGCTCGTGGTCGTAGAGCGCCTCGTCCCAGAGCCAGGCCAGGCAGACACTGAAGCAGTCGCCGGTGATCTCGTCGTAGTGCGTGCCGGTGTAGCCGATCCGCTCCCGGGCGTCGGCCCGCCAGCGGGTCAGCTGCTCGCGCCAGGCCGGCCAGTCGGCCGGGTTGTCGGGGGCGGCGAAGATCTTCGCCTCGTCCAGGGTGCTCAGGTCGGCGTGCCCGCCGAGGGGCACCTCGGTCGGCCGGTCGATCGGGCGCGGGACGTACGGGTTGAAGCTCACGGGGTACCTCGGTAGGTCGCGTCGTAGAGGGCGTCGATGGCGGGCCGCTCGGGCAGTGCGGTTGACGCACCGGCCCGCTGGGCGCAGGCCGCGCCGGCGGCACACGCCCAGCGCAGGCTCGCGGTGACGGTGTCTTCGGTGGTGGCGCCGCCGCGCTCGACCCAGCCCACGGCCAGCGCGCCGGTGAACGCGTCACCGGAGGCGGTGGTGTCCACGGCGTCGATGCGCGGCGCCGGGACCGTCAGCCGCAGACCGCTCCGGTCGGCGTACGCGGCGCCGCGCGCGCCCTGGGTCAGCACCACCCGGGGCACCAGCTCCAGCAGGGCGTCGAGCAGCACCGGCGGGTCGTCGGAGCGGATCCCGGCCACGACGGCCGCCTCGTGTTCGTTGACCACCAGCACGTCCACGAGGTCGAGCAGCACCGGCGGCAGTACCGCGGCCGGCGCGGCGTTGAGCACCACGGTGGTGCCCTCCGCCCGGGCCCAGTCGGCCGCCTGGATCACGACTTCCAGTGGCACCTCCAACTGGAGCAGCAGCACGTCGGCGGCGGCGATCGTCGCCCGGTCGTCGGCGTCGAGCTGGGTCAACGCGCCGTTGGCGCCGGGCGCGACGACGATGAAGTTCTCCGCGTCCCGGTCCACCGCGATCAGCGCGACGCCGGAGGGCCCGGGGATGGTCCGCAGGCCCCGGACGTCCACTCCGGCCTCGACGAGGCTCGCACGCAACCGCGTACCGAATTCGTCGTCACCGACCGCGCCCACGAAGTCGCAGGCGGCGCCGGCGCGGGCGGCGGCGACCGCCTGGTTGGCGCCCTTGCCGCCGGGCACGGTACGGAAGTTCTCGCCGAGCACCGTCTCGCCGGGGCGGGGCAGCTGCGGGGCCGTCACCACCAGGTCCAGGTTGCTGCTGCCCACCACCGCCACGCGTGCGCTCATCGCGCGCTCCTTTCCGTCCGCCGGCGCCGGATCACGACCCGCTCCCGGGCTCGATCAGCGCCTGGGTCCGCTTCGCCAGCTCGTCGAAGCCGATCCCGTCGAAGCCGGCGATGCTGCTGGCCAGCCGGTTGTGCAGCGGGGCGATCCACTGCGCCGGCAGCCCGGACGCTCCGGTGAGCGCCCCGGTCACCGCACCGACCGTCGCACCGGTCGAGTCGGTGTCCCAGCCGCCGCTGACCACCGCCGTGATGGACCGCTCCAGGTCACCACGGCCGTACGCCAGCGCGGCGGCCACCAGCGCGGCGTTGTTGCGTACGTGCACCCAGTGCAGGTGCCCGTGCCGGGCGTACAGCTCGTCGACGACGCGTTCCCAGTCGTCGGTCGCCGCGCCGAGGGCGCGCGCCTCACGGACCGTGGCCGCGAAACGGCTGCGCTGCGGCAGGACCGCCTCGGCCGCGTCGAGCACCTCGTCCACCGTCGTGGCGACCGGCGCGGCGGCAGCCAGCGCGGCGGCCCAGAGCGCACCGTGCACGCCGCCGCGTACGTGGCTGACGGCGGCGTCCCGCCAGGCCAGCTCGGCGGCCCGGTCCGGACGGCCGGGGTTGACCCAGCCGTACACGTCGGTACGGATCTGCGCGCCGATCCACTCCCGGAACGGGTTGTGCCGGCGGGCGCTCTCCGGCGGCGCGAACCCGAGCAGCAGGTTCCGGTACGCCACCCGTTCGGCGGTGAAGACCCGACCGGCAGGCAGCCAGTCCAGCCACGCCTGCGCCACGTCAGCGCTGGTGAAGCTCCGGCCGTGCGTCTCCAGCACCCGCAGGGCCAGCAGCGCGTAGTTCAGGTCGTCGTCCTCGGGCATGCCGTCGATGTTCTCGGCGAGGCTGGTCGGCGCGCTGCGCCGGTTCCACGGCCAGCGTTCGGCGACCTCGGTCGGCAGCCCCTTCGCGGTGAACCAGTCGCGCAGCGGCCAACGCCCGGTGGCGGTGAGGATCTCCCGGATCCCCTCCCGGGGGATCTTCTCCACCGGCTTGCCGAGCAGGCAGCCGGCCGCCCGGCCGAGCCAGGCGCCGTGCAGCCGGTCGTACGCCACGTCGGTCGGCAGCGACCAGGTCGCCGGCCACTGCGCGCGCAGGGCGGCCAGGTCGTCCGTCTCGTCGTCGGCGGCGACGGCGGGCAACGCGTCGGCGGCGTCCAGCAGCTCCGCCGCGAGTGCCCGCAGTGCCGGCGACGCCGGGGTCTTCGACGCCCCGCTGACCGGCGGGGTCAGGTCCCCGCCGGCCGCCGCCCACCGCTGGGCGAGGGCCGTGACGTCGCGGCCCTCGTCCCGGCTGGCCGTCAACTCGTGGGGCAGCAGGTCCTCCGGCTGCACCCAGGTGATTCTCATCGGGTCGACTCCACGGCCAGCCCGGCGAACCGCTCCGCGCGCCGCGCGAACCGGGCCTGGTCCCGCTCGAAGACCTCGCCGGCCACCGCCGCGAGGACCCGGGCCGGCTCCACCAGATCGGTCTTGGACGCGGTGGCGACCACGTCGGACCACTCCGCGGGCACCGCCGCGGCGCCGCCGAGCGCTCCCGCGATGGCGGCGGCCATGGTGGCGGTGGAGTCGGCGTCCCGGCCGTAGTTGACCGAGCCGAGGACCGCCGGGCGGAACTCCCCGCCGGCCACCACGAGCATGCCGAGAGCCACCGGCAGCTCCTCGATGGCGTGCAGCCGGCTCGGGCGCCGAGCGCCGAGCCCGGGGCTGCGGTACTCCTCCCCCACCGTGTCGAAGGGCGCGACCGCGGCGCGCAGCGCGGGAATCGCCTGCTTCCAGTCGTGGTGGCCCCGGGCCTCCTTCACCACCGCGTCGATGGCCGCCCGGGTGCCGTCGCGGGCCAGGTCCAGCGTCGCGGTGACGACGTCCTCGACGCCCGCGCCGGGGGACGCCGCAGCGGCGACCGCGGCCGCGAAGACGGCGGCGGCCTCCCGACCGTAGCTGTGCTGGTGCGCCCCGGCGATCTCCACGGCCTCGGCGTACGCCCCGGCCGGGTCACCCGCGTTGACGATGCCGACCGGCGCCATGTACATGGCCGCACCACAGTTGACGATGTTGCCGACGCCCGCCTCACGCGGGTCCGCGTGGGCGTGGTGCAGGCGGGTGACCAACCACCGTTCGGCGGCCGCGAGCCGGTGGAAGGTCACCCCGTCCCGCTCCAGGTCGGGGATGTACACCACCCGCTCGATCAGATCGGGGACCAGCAACTCCACCACGTCGTACGCGTCGAGGTGGTCGCGTTTGGCCGCGTAGGCGCGGACCAGCGCGTGGGTCATCAACGTGTCGTCGGTGATGTGCCCATCGCCCTTGTGGTACGGCGCGAGCGGTCGCGCGGTGGCCCAGTTGGCGTGGTACGGGGGCACGATGCCCTCGACCCAGCCGCCGAACCGGACGCGGATCTCCTCCGGCAGTGCCGTCTCGGTGGCGCCGCCCAGGGCGTCTCCGACCGCGGCGCCGACCAGGCAACCGATCGATGAATCGAGCAAGAGTGACATGACCTACCTCAGAACCTGCTTGCCACCGTCGACCAGCTGCGTGCTGAGCTGATCGAGGGTGATCTTGTTGGCGAAGTACTGCTGGAGAGCCGGAGTGGCGTACTTGGTCTTCCACTCCGGGTAGCCGTCGGCCTGCTGGAACGGGGCGACGGTCAGGTCCGCGGCGCTGGCCGCGGCGACGTCCCAGCCCTGCTTGCCGGCGGTGAGCTTGACCAGTTCCTCGTTGGCCTGCTTGCCGGTCGGGACCAGCCAGTCACCCTTGGCCAGGGCGGCCATGTTGGTCGGGTTCAGGAAGTACTCGAGGAACTGCGCGGCCTGCTTCTTGTGCTTGGAGTCCTCGGAGATGGACAGCGTCTGCGGGTTCGCCGCCTGCTTGGCGGAGAGTCCCTTGACCGGCGGCAGGGTGACCCACTCGAACCCGGCCGGCGCCTGCTCGACCATTTGCTGACGCAACGACACCGAGCCGGGCAGCAGCGCGTACTTGCCGCCGAAGAAGCCGGGCAGGGTGTCCGCGCCGCTCATGCCGAGCGCCTCCGGAGAGGCCGACTTCGCCGTGTAGAGCATGTCGTGGATCCGCTTCGGCACCTCCTTCTCCGCGTCACCGACCTTGACCTCGGGGCGCCCGCCGTCACCGTCGTAGAAGAACTTGCCGTCGTAGTTGAGCGACAGGTTGAGCACCCGGTTGGTCGGCGACTTGAGCGCCCAGGCCGCGCCGTACTGGCCGGGCTTGGTGAGCTTCTGCGCGTTGGCCTGGAACTCGTCCCAGGTCCAGCCACTGGTGGCCGGCGGCACCGCGACACCGGCGGCGTCGAGCAGCTTCTTGTTGGCGATGACGACCTGCGACTCCAGCAGGAACGGCACGCCGGTGACCTTGCCGTCGAAGGTGGCGGTGTCCCAGACGCCCTTGTCGATCTGGCCCTTCAGGTCGTCGGAGACCAGCCCGGAGAGATCCGCCAGGTAGCCCTGCTTGCTGAACTCGCCGATCGAGGACGCCTCGTAGTGCACGATGTCCGCCGCGTCGCCGCCCTCGAAGGAGGTCAGCAGTTGGTCGTGCACCGAGTTCCAGTCACCCTGGACGTACTCGACCTGGATGTCCGGGTGCTCGGCGTTCCACTTGGCGACGAGGTCCTTGTTGACCTGCAACGACTCCTTCTGCCAGGCGAGGCTGAGGAAGCGCAGCTTGACGGGGCCGGACGTGGCCTCGTCGTCGCCGCCACCGCACGCGGTGAGCGCGCCGAGGCCGACGACCGCGACCGCGGTGGCCGCGGCGAGCCGACGAAATCGGGTACGGAGCATGGGGTTACCTCCTTGGTGGTGGTTCGGGGGGGACGGTTCAGCCCTTGACCGCGCCGGCCATCGACCCGGACGAGAGCCGGCGTTGCATGAACGCGAAGAAGATCAGGCTGGGCAGCGTGGCCAGCAGTGAACCGGCGGCCAGCGGCCCGAGTCGGGCAGTGCCCTCGATGCCGACGAACCGGGCCAGCGCGACCGGCAGGGTGGCCAGTTCCGGGGTCTTGATCAGCACCAGCGCGAAGAAGAACTCGTTCCAGGCCGAGATGAAGGAGAACAGCGCGGTCGCGACCAGGCCCGGTGCGAGCAGCGGGAAGACCACCCGACGCAGGACCTGCAACCGCGTCGCGCCGTCCACCGAGGCCGCCTCCTCCAGCTCGCGGGGGATGTTGCGGACGAATCCCTGGAGCATCCAGAGCGCGAACGGCAGCGCCCAGACCACGTAGATCAGCACCAGCCCGGCGTGCGTGTTGGCCAGGCCGACCTGCCGCAGCACCAGGAAGATCGGGATGATCAGCAGTACGAACGGGAAGAGCTGGGAGAGCAGCACCCAGCCCAGCGCCACGGTGCCGAGCTTCGACTTGAACCGGGCCAGCGCGTACGACGCCGGCATGGCGACCAGCACGGTCAGCACCGCCGAGGCGAGCGAGACCTGGAGGCTGTTCAGCGCCGCGCGGCCCAGGTCCTGCTCGGTGAAGGCCTGGACGAAGTTCTGCACGGTCGGGTTCGACGGGATCAGCGTCGGGTGCAGCCGGACCAGCTCCCGTGGCGGCTTGAACGCCGTCGACAGCAGCCAGATCAGCGGGAAGCCGAGGAAGATCAGGTAGGCGGAGAGCGCCAGGTACTGCAGCGTCCGCCCGGTGCGGCTCGGTTTTCCGAACATGTCAGTTCGCCTCCCTCAACCGACGGCGGAGATAGACGGCGAGCAGCACGATGATGATCAGGACCATCGCGTTGCCCAGCGCGGCGGCGTAGCCGTAGTTGCCGTAGCGGAACGCCTCCTCGTACGCGAAGAGCATCGGCAACATCGTCTTGCCCCCGGGCCCGCCGGCGGTCAGCACGTAGACCAGGCCGAACGAGTTGAAGTTCCAGATGAAGTCCAGCGAGGTGATGGCCACGATCACCGGTGCCAGCGCGGGCAACGTGACGTGCCGGAACCGGTGCCAGGTGCTGGCTCCGTCCATGGCGGCCGCCTCGTGCAGCTCGCGGCCCACGCCCTGTAGCCCGGCGAGCAGCACGACGGTGGTCTGTGGCATGCCGGCCCAGACCCCGACGATGATCACGGCGGGCAGCGCGGTGCTGAAGTCGCCGAGCCAGTTGGTCCGCAGCCCGTCCGCGCCGATCCGGTGCAGGAACTCGTTGATCAGGCCGGCGTCCGGGTGGTAGACGAGCTTCCAGAGGATGCCCACCACGACGGGCGGCATCGCCCACGGCACCACGGCCAGCACCCGGGCGATACCCCGGAACCGAAGCTGCTGATTGAGCAGCAGCGCCAGCCCGAGGGCGAGCAGGAACTGCAGCGCGGTCACACCGAACGCCCAGAGCAGCCCGATCTTGAACGAGTTCCAGAAGAGCTCGTCGCCGAGGAGTTCCCGGTAGTTGTCCAGGCCGGTGAAGCTGACCTCGACGTTGCGCCCGGCCCGGGCGTCGGTGAAGCCGAGATAGATGCCGCGCAGCAGTGGGAACACCGACAGCACCAGGATCGGCAGCAACGATGGCAGCAGCAGCAGATAGATGGCGGTGCGGTCGGAGCGGGACCGGTTCGGGCGGCGGGCCGGCTCGGCCTGCTCGACGTCCGGTTGCTCGGCCAGCGTGGTCATGCGGTCACCCCTTCGCTGGACGGGTGGGTGGTCGGTGAACCGGCCGGCCGGGGAATTGACGCGCCGCTGGACGCGCGGATGGCGAGGCTCGGTGGTACCTGCTCGCGCCGGGGCGGCAGGGTCGGGTCGGCAATGCGTTGCAGGAGCAGTTCGGCGGCCCGGCGACCACGCTCGGTCGAGCCGAGCGAGACGCTGGAGAGCTGCGGAAACATCATTCGGGCCAGTTCGGTGTCGTCCATGCCGACCACGGCGACGTCCTGCGGCACCCGCCGACCGGCGGCCAGCAGGGCGTGCAGCGCGCCGACCGCGATCAGGTCGTTGGCGCAGACCAGCGCGTCCGGGTCGGTCCGGGCGAGCAGCCGCTCGGTGGCGGTTCGGCCGGCGACGTACTGGAAGTAGTCGCCGACCTCGATCAGTTCCTCGTCGAGCGGGACGCCGTGTCGGGCCAGGGCGGCCCGGAAACCGGCGTCGCGGGCGGTGCCCGGCACCGTGTCGAGTGGGCCGTTGACGAAACCGATCCGGCGGCGGCCGGTCGCCACGAGGTGGTCCACGGCCAGCGCCACACCGTGCCGCGAGTCGGTACGCACGTTGTCGACCGCGGCGTCCTCGGCGAGCTGACCGACGACCACCACCGGCACCGGGCTGTCCACCAGCGCGGCCAGGTGGTCGTCGGTGACCCGGATCGGCGAGACGATCATGCCGTCCACGTAGCGGTTGGCGAGCCGGCGCAGCAGGGCGGTCTCGTTGTCGATCCGCCCTCCGGTGGCGTGCACCACGAGCTGACGCCCGGACGACGCCACCACCGCCTCGATGGCCCGCATCATCTCCACGTAGACCGGGTTGCCGATGTCCTCTACGGCGAGCGCGACCAGGCCGGTGCGCTGCGACTGCAGCGACCGGGCGATGGCGTTCGGCACGTAGCCCACCTCGGCCGCCGCGGCGCGTACCTTGCGGATCGTCTCCGGGCTGCCGCCGATCCCGTTGAGCACCCGGGAGGCGGACGCGATGGAGACGCCGGCGCGGGCGGCGACCGTGTGCACCGTGGGCCGCCCTTCGGCCGGCTCCTGTAAACGTTTACGACCCACGTCCCGCACCTCCACCCGATAGCTGTAAACGTTTCCGGGGAGTCTGCTCCGGTCACACCGGAGAGGTCAAGGGCTCGTTACGAAAACGTTTCCAAAGGTGGTTGGCCCGATGGCGAGACCGATCTGCCGGCCCGGCCACCTCGACCGGAGCCGAGGGCCGGTGGGCGGACGACGGTGCCGGCGTCGGGTTCGTCCACACCGGCGAGGACCCGCAGCAGGGTCGTCTTGCCGGTGCCGTTCTCGCCGATCAGGCCGATCCGGTGCCCGGGCGCGGCGGCCGGGCCGGGGCTCTCACCCGGAGATGCCGTCGTCACCTGCCACGCCTGCTCCGATCTCCATCGACTCGGGCGGAAGGATAGCTTCCGATCTCAGCCGGTCGCCAGCAGCCGGGCGATCGTCGCCGACTCCGCCAGGTGCGGGAAATGGCTGCCGGGCAGCACGGTCACCGCGACCTCCGGCAGCACGCCCGTCAGCCACGCCAGGTAACGGGCCGGTGGCTCGGACGAGGTCACCCAGCGATAGGGGATCCCGCGCTCGCCGATGGACCGTAGCGCCCGGGTCCGCTCGGCGGCGATGCCCTCGTCGGACCCGTGCAGGATCTCGTCCCAGTAACCCAGCAGCAGGTCGGGTCGGGGGTCGGTCGCGGTCGTCACGATCTCGCGCGCCCCGGCCGGCAACGACTCGATGCCCATCCCGGCCAGCATGCCGTCCCACACCCGCCGCCAGTCCGGGCCGCGCAGTGCCGGCTCGGACTGGCGTACGGCCGCACCGAACGGGCCCGGCAGCAGGATCTGGTCCAGATTCACCACCCCGCGCACCGGGTATCGGGCCGCGTACGTCGTGGCGACCACCGCACCCACCGAATGTCCCACCACGATCGGCTCGACGAGACCCGCCTCGGTCACCTGACCGTGGATGACCTCGGCAACCTCCGCCATCCGGTAGGTGGTCCGCCGCGCTGCGTCACCGTGACCGGGCAGGTCGAGGGCGAGCACCGGGCGGTCCGGTTCGAGCGCCGCGAGCTCGCGTCGTACCGGATCCCACTGTCGCCGGTCGAAGGTGAGGCCGTGCAGCAGCACCAGCGGCGGACGGTTCTCGTCGTGACTCATCGACATGCCTTTCCTACGCCCTGGTCAGCCCGTACCGACCGACCGTGCGGTGCCGGCGGAGCGTACAGCCCGTCTGGTTCGTACCGTCGGATCATGCCCTTCCTGGTCCGGCGGTACGGGCACTGGCCCGAAGGGAGTCGATGGCGAGGTCGAGCGCGGCCTCGAGGTGGTCGATCTTTCCGGTGGAGAGCAGCATCAGTACACCGCCCTGGATTCCCGCCAGCAGCGCCGCGGCGGCGCGCTCGGCGTCCACCTCGGCACCGATGTCCCCGGTCGACTGCATGTGCCGGACGCCGTCGGCGATCGCGCTCTGCCAGCGCCACATGAGCCCGGTCACCACCGCCTGCGCGGCCGGCGCCCGGCGGCCGGTCTGCCCGAGCAGGCCGTTGAGCGGGCACTTCACGCCCTGCGCCAGGTAGCGCTCGATCAGCCGGTCACGCCACGCCTGCCACGCCGGCCAGGACGTCAGGTTGCTGAGCATCGGCTCCTGGTCGATCAGCACCTGGTCGGCCTCGTGCTCGGCCACCGCGAGCAGCAGCTCCTCCTTCCCGTCGGGGAAGTAGTGGAAGAGCTGACCCTTGCTGGTGCCGGTGACGGCCATCACGTCATCGAGCCGGACCTCCTCGACGCCGCGCTCGCGGATCTCGGCGGCCGCCCCGGCGACGATTCGCGCCCGGGTCGCCTCACCCTTACGGGTCAACGTCCGTGTCATGAGACCCCCCGATGGTTCCCCGCGTCACCGATCCTCGTATGGACCTGCCAGTCCAATGCTAGACCGAAGGGGAGCCGACTGTTTGGACTTGCAGGTCCATTTTTGTCGAGCAAAGGTATGCGACGACGCGGTCCGGTCCCGGGCCGGAAAGCGATCGGAAGGGCGCGACGATGAACGAGTACTACCTGCTCGGGCGGTCCGGTCTGCGAGTGAGCCGGCTGGCCCTGGGCACCATGAACTTCGGCACCGGCGGGTTCCACGCCGCGTACGGCAAGACCGAGGAGGAGTCGGAGCCGATCTTCCGCCGTTACCTGGAGCTGGGCGGCAACTTCATCGACACGGCGGACTTCTACACCGCCGGGGAGAGCGAGTCGATCATCGGCCGCCTGATCGCCAAGACCGGCGTCCGGGAGCGGCTCGTGCTCACCAGCAAGGCCACCAACACCGTCGACCCGACCGACCCGAACGCCAGCGGCAACGGCCGCAAGCACATCATGCGGGCCGTGGAGGCCTCGCTGCGCCGGCTCGGCACCGACTACATCGACCTGTACCTGCTGCACACCTGGGACCGGATCACCCCGATCGAGGAGGTCGTGCACACCCTGACCGACCTGGTACGCGACGGCAAGATCCGGTACGCCGGCCTCTCGGACGTACCGGCCTGGTACGCGGCGCGGGCGCAGAGCTACGCCGAGGCGCACGGGCTTGCCCCGATGATCAACGTGCAACTGCCGTACTCCCTTGTCGCCCGCGACATCGAGACGGAGTTCGTCTCGATGGCCCAGACCCTGGGCATGGGCATCACCGCGTGGAGCCCGATCGGCGGCGGCCTGCTCAGCGGCAAGTACCGGCGCGAGGGCGACGGCATGAGCGGGACCGGCCGGTTGACCACCGCGGGCGCCGGAGGGCGGGAGATCAGCCCCAGCGACTGGCAGGTCATCGAGGCACTCGAGGGCGTGGCCGCCGACCTGGGTCGCAGCATGGCGCAGGTCGCGATCAACTGGGTGGTCACCCAGCCCGCCGTCGGTTCGGTGGTCATCGGGGCGAGCAGCCCCGAGCAACTCGACACCAACTTCGGCGCGCTCGACTTCGAGATCCCGGCCGACGCCCGTCGCCGGCTCGACGAGGCCAGCGCGCCGAAGGTCGGGCTGCCGTACGCGATGTTCACCCCGCAGTACCAGTCCTGGGTGGTCAGCCCGGGCCTCGGCATCGGCGACAAGCCGGCCGGCTACACGCCGCCGGTCCTCAACGCCGCCGCCGAGCCCGCCAACTGAGGAGGCGGCGCCGCTTGGCGTGACCACACCAACGCCCGTGGCGTACCACGGTGACGGTCTGGAACGGGGATGTAGTGGCCTCGGGTGATCCCGGAGGCCACTACATCCCCGTTGTGGTGCGAATCCGCTCGCCAGCTCGATCAGCTGGTCGCGGCGGGCACCGGCGGGGTGAAGATGACCCGGGCGCGCAACTGCCGGAACCCGGTCCGCTCCAGCTCGGCCAGCACCGCCACCCGGTGGGCGTCCACGTCGGCGATCACCTCGCGGGCGCCGCCGGCGGCCAGCACCCGAACCGCCTCGACCAGCAGCTCGCTTCGCACGGCCTCGTCGAGCAGACCGAGGTACGCCAGGAGCGGATAGCAGGCGTCCCCGGCCGTTCCGGCCAGACCGACGGGCTCCCCGGCGTCCAGCGCGATCCGCCAGTTCTCGACCGGACCCGCCAGCCAGCCCAGCGGGTCGGTGGCCAGGTCGACCCCGCCGACCGCCCGCGCGATCTCCACACCGGTCAGCACCTCCGGATCGGCGATCCGGGCGACCAGGGCGTTGATCTCCGCCGCGTCGATGGGCGTGCGGAACGTGTAGCGCCCGGCGGTCGTCGGCAGCGGCGTACCCGTCCAGGAGCATCTGAGCCGCTCCTTGCCCTCCACCAGCCCGGCGAGCCGAGCTGCCGCCATCGGCGCCCGCACCACCGCCAGCACCTCGGGCCGACGCCGCCAGTGTGCCGGCAGTGCGGCGAAGTACGACGTCGGGCCGCCGAGAGCCTCGTGTGCGACGTGCAGCAGCGCGGCACCCACCTCGGGCTCGGCGTCCAGGTCGAACTGTTCCAGCCACGGCGCGCCGACGGCGCCCGGCGGGAGGAGCCAGGCCGCCCGGCCGACCACTCGACCGGCCCGCAGGGCGACCCAGGTGTGCTCGGGCCGGTAGCCACCGCCGGCGATCCCGTCGGCGTACGCGACCTTGCGCAGTTGGGGCAACGGGTCGGGCATGGAGTCGAACAGATTTTCCTCGCCCGCGACGAGCGGGCGGATGACCAGATCAGTCATGGCGTGATCCTCCGGAAAGCGAGCGCCCCGGGTCAGATCCGCGTGGACGCCGGTGCGCGGAGGGGGCGCAGAACATCGGACATTGTTCTGACCTCCTTCCAGCTCGACGGCGTGCCCGCAAAACTACGCGAGGCGTTCGCCGGCCCGCAAGAGTGCCGGCTACAGCGTCGGATTGGTCTGCGACCCACGCCGGTGGACCAGCCCGTCGTACCCGGCGATGACGGCCAGGATCACCGCCGCGCTGACCGCCGAGGCGACCGGCGGAAAGAGCACCATGGGTGCCGCCGCCACGGCCAGCACCGGCACGCCGAGCATCAGCACCCGGCAGTGCCGCCCGGACTCGACGCGTTGCTCCAGGAAGGTCCGCCCGATCAGGAACAGCACTGGACCGCCGAAGATGATGACCACCAGCGCCCAGTCGATCGGTGGGTCCGGGTCCTCGATGATCTGGCCGAAACCGACGGCGGTGCAGATGATGCCCCCGACGATGAGCAACAGGCTGTAGCTCGACCACTGGGACAGTTTCAGCGCCTCCCCGGCCGCGCTGACGGTCGCGGCCCGGCCGGGCCCGACGTGGTAGAAGTAGATCCGCCAGAACGCGACGGCGGCCAGGAACGCGGAGACGAGGGTGATGGTCCGCCCGGTCGAGAACCCCGGGTAGCTGATCGCGGCGCCGGCTTCGAGCACCACCTCGGCGAGCGCGATCATGAAGAACTGGTTGTACCGCTCGGCGAGGTGCCCCTGCGAGACCTTCACCCAGCCGCTGCGCTGGTTACCGCCGAGCCGGGGCACGGGCCAGTCGATGGCGGCGCCGAGGATCTCGATGGCGAGGGCGAGCGTCCAGAAGACGCCGCGGCCGAGTCCACCGCTGATGCCGCCGCTGATCCAGAGCACGCCGGAGACCGTGTGCCAGCACAGCACCCGGGCCAGGTTCGGCCGCATCGGATGGCCCTGTAGGGCGATCGTCAGATAGAGCGGACGGCCCACCTGAATGACGACGTACGTGCAGGCGAAGATCGCACCCCGCTGGCCGAACGCCTCCGGCAGGGTCACCGCCAGCACCAGCGTGCCGAACATCGTCGCCAGCAGGACGACCTGGAGATCGGTGCGGCGGGGGTCGTAGGCGCTGGACATCAGCGCGTTGAGCGACCAGATCATCCACATCGCCGCGAAGAACAGCAGCGTCTGCCCGGCCTCCGACAGCAGCGTGTGCCGGACGATGGTGAGGTCGTCCGCGACCCGCCCGGCGAGGCGTGCGAGCGCGAAGACGTAGACGATGTCGAACAGCAGCTCCAGGACGGTCGCCCCGCGCGTGCTCGTGCTGTCTCCGAGCCCGCGCATCCAGGGGCGCGTCAACATGTCCGCGCCACCCGGGGGTGTCGGCGGTTCGGTCGCCAGGCGGAGATCAGCTCAGCCGGCCAGGGCCGCCGGCACGGGCACGCCGAGGTGGTCAAGGAGCGCCGCGACCTCCTGGTCCAACTCGACACCCACCCGGGTGACGTCGTCGCGGCCGAAGGAGGCGAAGGCGTGGCTCGGCTGCTCGATGTGGAAGCGGGTGCCGGTACCGTCGTCGTCGCTGGTGATGGCCGTACGCAGCGGCGCGTACAACATGATCGTCGGGTCGTGTCGGAACATGCGCTCGGCGATGGTGTGGTTGCCCATCAGGTATTCCACGCAGTGCCCCGCGTCTCCGGCGAGCCGCATCATCGGCTGGACGTCACCGCTGTTCCAGTAGATCAGGAAGCTGTGCGGCGCTCGCTGCCGCATCAGGTCGAGCACGTCCGACCAGGGTGCCTGGCGGGCCACCAGCGCCGCGAAGGCATCGCGGTCATACGCCGGTACGGCCTCCTCGTACTGCCGGCGGAACTCCGCGAAGGGGCGGTCGACCTGGACTTCGAGCCGCCGGGCCTCGTACCGGTGCTCGGCGATCTGACCCGCTGCCATCGCCCCCGAGCCTCCTCGCCGACGGTCCGCCTCATCCCTGTCTCGGGACTTTATCCCCTTCTTTCGCGTTTCTGGCGGTATTGACGGATAGGGCTCAGGGCCGGGTGGAGATCTGCTGCACCGCCCAGGAGTTGCCGTCCGGGTCGGCGAAGAAGACGAACCCGACGTTGTCCAGTGGGTCCGGTACCGGCCGGGGGTTGGTGCCCAGCACCTGGATCTCGCTGACCTCGACGCCCCGCTCCACCAGCTCGGCGCGGGCCTTCTGCAGATCGGGCACCACCAGTTGGAGTCCCTTGAGTGATCCGGGCGGCATCTGGGGCACCACGCCCTTGCCGATGACCACGGAACAACCCGAGCCCGGCGGGGTCAGCTGCACCAGCCGCGCGTCATCGCTGATCACCGTGTCGTGGTCCACGACGAAGCCGAGCCGGTCGGCGTAGAACTCCTTGGCTCGGTCCACGTCCGAGACGGGCACGATCACCACTTCCAACGTCCAGTTCATCCGGGCACTCCTCGTGTTGTCGGCACTACATACCAACCCACCAGCGGGCCCCGAGTCGAGCGCCGTGGACGCGTGTCGCCGGCCTACGGCTCCGGCCCCGTATCGGCGCCGTGAAATAGGACGGGTCCGCCGTGCAGAGCGCGTGAAGATCCTTGCCCGCGGACGTCGGACTGCGATGTGCTGGGCGACGTCGGGGTGAAGGACCACCCCGAGCGGATGGGAAGGACGACGGTGGTTAGGTCCAAGCGGCGCATCCCGGCGGGCGTGTACGAGCCCCGCCGTGACGGCTGGACGGTCGGAGTGGCCCAGACAGCGCCCGAGCGTCCCCCGCAACCGGGCTGCGTTCGCCCGTAGCCCCGTCGCTCCCATCACGCCGCGCGGCGGGCCGGGTCGGTTCGACCTGGCCCGCCGCGCCTTAACGTCCCGCGAGAGACTGGCGCGCCGACGGCCGGTCTGCCGCTGATCGGGAAATGGCTGGAGCCCGGACGCGGTGCGGGGCGACGATCAGCGTCGTGCACGTTCTTCCCAGGCAGATCCGTGGTGTCTACACCGCTGAGACGATCACCGTCTACCAGGCGTACCCGCCGCACATCGCGCTGCCGGCGCTGGCCGGTGGCCGCTTCGTCGCACCGTTCAAGCGGGAGCGGATGACCTGGATCAAGCCGTCGTTCCTCTGGATGATGTACCGCTGCGGGTGGGGCTTCAAGCCGGGCCAGGAGCACGTGCTCGCCGTCGAGATCACCCGCGCCGGATTCGAGTGGGCCCTCGGGCGATCCTGCCTGAGCCACTACGACGCGGACCGGCACGCCAGTCGCCAGGCCTGGAGCGAGCAGGTGAAGATCAGCCCGGTCCGCGTGCAGTGGGACCCGGAGCGTTCCCTGCACCTGCGGCCGTTGCCCCACCGCTCGCTCCAGGTGGGACTGAGCGGCGAAGCCGTCGACAGGTACGTCGACGACTGGACCGTCCACATCACGGACGTCACCCCCACCGCGCATGCCATCCGGGACCTGCTGCGCAGCGGTGATCAGGCCGCGGCAGCGGAGTTCCTGCCGGCGGAACGGCCGTACCCGTTGCCCGACGACCTCGCGGCCGTTGTCGGCGCCAGCACCTAGGGTGCCCGGCCGACCACCCGCAGTGCTGTAAGACGTGGACAGCTGCCGTTGTCGGGTAACGGGAACTTCCTGCGACTCTGTCGCCAGCACCACCTGCCCGTCCCCGACCTACAGGAACACCGCCTCGACGCGTCCGGCCGCAACCATTGGCTGGACGCCTACTGGCAACAGTGGCGAGTACACGTGGAAATTGACGGGGCGCACCACATGGACGTCCGGCAATGGGCCGCCGGCAGAACGACGTCTGACCAGCGGAGACCGGGTCCTGCGCTTCCCAGCCTGGCTGATCCGCGCCCGCCCGACGAGGTCGCCGAAACGGTCCGCAAAGCCCTCACCGCCGCAGGCTGGACCCCAACGCCGCCCCGACCACGGCAACCACGGTGAATCTTGGACAGTTACCGTTCAACGAGAACGGCAACTGTCCAAGATCTCGGCGCGGCCGACGGGATGTGGCGGTTACTCAGCCGGCCCGGCGTGGGACTCGGGCCTGGAGGCGTCCGCGGGCGACCAGCTCGACGGTGAGGACGACGGCGACCGCCTCCACGGCGAGGAGCCCGACGAGTACGACCAGCTGCGTCACCCCGGCGGCGAGCGGGCTCGCTCCGCCGAGCAGCACCCCGACGAACGCGCCGGGGAGGGTCACCAGGCCCACCGTCCGGGTCTGGTCGAGTGCCGGCACCAACGCGCTACCGGCCGCAGAGCGGCACACCAGCAGCACGGCGTCCCGGGGCGGTAGACCCAGGGCCAGGCCGGCCTCCACCTCACCACGCCGGGTGGTCAGTTCGTCGAGCGCGCGGCGGCCGGCCAGTGAGGTGGCGGTCATCGCCCCGCCGATCAGGATCCCCGCGACCGGGATGATCGCGATGCCGCGCAGCGGCACCAGCCCCACCAGCAGCAGCCCCGCCACCACGGTCAGGCTGCCCACGACGATCGGCGCACCGGCCCACCAACCGCGGGTGCCGCCGGTGACGCGCCGGCCGGAGGTGCCCGCCGCCACCACACACATCAGTGCCACGAACGCGGCTGTGGCCCACAGTGACGCCACGATGGCCGCGATCAGCAGCGACACGGCGCCCAACTGGATCACCGCGCGCACCGCGGCGACGATGACCTGCCGACCGTGGCCCAACTTCCCCAGGGTCACGACGGCCGCCGCCACGAGGGTCAGGACGATCAGCGCAACACCGAGCTTCGGGCCAACCACGAGCATCGTCGAGGACATGGCAAGAGTGTCCCGGCGGACCGTCGGCGTGGCACGGGCGGCTCCGGGCGGCCACTTCGCCGTCGTACCGTCCCGGCTCGCGCCGGAGTCGGCAGCCGGGACGGTACGGGGCGGACAGCGACCCGGCCAGCGTCAGGTCAGCCGGCCGATGCCGGCACCGGCGGTGACCAACGACGGGACGTCCGCCGCCGCGTCCAACTGGTACGGGTAGTAGGTTCGCGGCTCGACGACCGTGCCGGCGGTCTCGGGTTGGCCCGAGTTGACGAAGACGTTGCCCCGCTGCACCGCGCGGCCCGGTCCGCTGTCGGCGTACCCGCTCGCGGAGTGCAGCGGGTACGGGACGTCGCGGAAGTAGTTGCCCTCGACCAGGACCCCGGCGTTCTCCGTGGACGCGACGCCGTACAGGGCATTGCCGAGGAAGTAGTTGTTGTAGACGTGCACCGGCTCGCCGAACCGGACCCGAGGATGGCGCTGTCGGCTGTGGTCGAAGAAGTTGTGGTGGATGCTCACCTTCAGGTGCCCGATGTCGGTGGACGCGGCTCCGTCGGAGTGCCCGATCAGCATGCTCTTGTCGGAGTGGTCGAAGTGGTTCCAGGAGACCGTCACGTAGTCGGCGCCCCGCACGATGTCCACCGAGCCGTCGATCGCCCCGGCGAAGCGGTTGTGGTCGATCCAGATGTGGTGGGAGTTCTGCCCGATGTTGACCGCGTCGTCCTCGGCCTCGGTGAAGTTGATGTTGCGGACGATCACGTTGTACGACCGGTAGAAGTCCAGCCCACCACCGGTGATCTCGGCGTTTCCGACGCCGATGATGGTCTTGTTGGGCCGTACTCCCTGCTTGCTGCTGATCTGGATCACGCCACTGACCTGAATGACCATCGGGCCGATGGTGTCGATGTAGTCGAGAAAGTCCGCCGCTTTGGTCGCGGTGACCACCGGTCCGCCAGCCCCACCGGTCGTACCGTTCTGACCGAGCGCGGCGACGCTGGCGAAGCCGTCGGCGGGACCGGCGACGGCGGCGGGGGCCCTGTCCACCTGTTCGGCGTCCGGGGCCGCTTCGGCCGGGCCGGGTGGGGTGAGCAGGGCGGTGACGAGGCCGACGGCGGCGAGTGACCACCAGCGCGGCCGGGTACGGCGGGATCGGGTGTAGTGCATCTGCTGCTGCCTTTCGCGGGGCGGATCGCGGACCGGGCGGGGTCCGCCGGGCCGCTGCCGACGGGCCCGGACCGGGTCGGTGGCACCGGAGGAGGCGCACCGAGGGCACGGGCCAGCACCGGACCGGCCGGCGATCCGTGGTGGTGGGGTGCGATGTCGGAAAGCGCTTTCCGACATCATGCTAAGCACCCGAATTCATCCATGTCAATCAACGCAGCACCGTTTGCTGCAAACGGTTGTTGCATTGATCATGGTCAACGTCGATGATCTCGGGACCGCTGCGATCGGGTGCCGTCTCACCCTTAGCCATCAACCCGGATAAAAGCCGCACATTCTTCAGCGGGCATTGACGCTGATCCCGCTTCCGTGCTTTCTTCGCTGCAAACCTTTGCAGGTCCGCGAGGTGGTTATCAATGTCATCAAGACCCGGCCGACCGGTGGCCGGCCCGCTCCGGGACGGCGATCTCGTCGTGCCGGTCGGCCGACGGCTCGGCCCGGTGACGCCGGGAGCCACCGCGGTCGACCGCAGCGTCGGTGACCTTGCCACCACGAAGCCCTGCGGGAGCCGCCGACCGGGCGACGCCCACCGCGAACGAGAGAGGAAGTGGCTGCAAAAAACGAGCACGACCGCAGGGTAGGAATCGGACTGAATGCTCGCCGACTCGGCCATCCACGGCCGAGCAATACGCATTGCCTAAATTGCCTGCAACATAACTGCACACGTAACGCATTGACTCTCACCAGTGCATATACCTACCGTCGAGGTATGGCGTATTTCGAATTCGTTACGGCGTTCCGGGAATGGCAACAAGTCCGGTAGACGCCGAGCGAATGAACAGGATCGACACGATCGCGGTGTCGTCGCCCGGCGACTGACCAGCATCACCCATGGGCCGCGAATGGGGACGCCCCCGGCCCGCACCCACCCGCCCCGCTCCCTGCCCTTTCGCGCCCGTCCACGCCCGGCAACCCCCGGGCGGGAGCGCGGAACAGCCCCCAGCGGCTCGCGTCAACCACCACCCCTCAAGGAGGTCCAGAATGGATTCAACGCACACCCGGGGCCAGCCCGGGCCACGACGGATCGCCGTGGCGCTGACCGCCGGCGCATTCGCCGCCGCGGCGGTGCTCATCGCCACCCCGCCCGCCTTCGCCGACACACTGCTCAGCGACGACTTCTCGGACGGAAACTCGACCGGCTGGTCGCGTTCCGGAGGCAGTTGGTCGGTGGTGACCGACGGTTCGCTGGTCTTTCGTCAGTCCGGCACCAGCAGCGACGCCCGGGCGCTGACCTCGGCGCCGGGTTGGACGGACTACGGCGTTCAGGCGCGGGTCAAGCCGACCGGGTTCGGCGGCACCAACCGGCACGTCGGGGTGATCGCCCGAGCGCAGAACAGCAGCAGTTACTACGCGCTGGCGGTCACCGCGAGCGGTGGCGTACAGCTGCTCAAGCGGGCCGGGGGCGAACCGCTGACGCTCGACTCCGCCGCCAGCGGCGTCACCACCGGCAGCTGGGCCACCCTGCGTCTGGAGGCCGTCGGCTCGGCGCTGCGCGGCTACGTCAACGGCGCGCTGCTGGTCGAGGCGACCGACACCGCGTTCACCGCCGGTCGGGTCGGCCTCGCCACGTCGTACGCCAGCGCCTCGTTCGACGACGTCCGGGTGGACACCGAGACCGGGGCGCCCGGGGAGCCGCCGGGCGAGCCGACGCTGCCACCCGCCGAGCCGCCGCTCGACCCGGGGGCACCGCCGATCGGCTTCGCCTCGGTGAACGCGCTCGGCCAGAACGGCACCACCGGCGGCGCGGGCGGCCCGACCGTCACCGTCGACACCTCGGCCGAGTTCCTCGCCGCGATCGGCACCACCGGGGCGCTGAACATCCGGGTCAGCGGAGTGATCGCACTTCCCGGCCCGATGCACGACGTGACCTCGGACAAGACGATCGTCGGCGTGGGCGCCAGCTCGGGCATCACCGGCGGTGGCCTCAACATCGGCCTGCCGGTGAGCACCGCGACCAGCCCACCGGCCAACGCGGTGCACAACGTGATCGTCCGCAACCTGAACTTCCGCAACACCGTGGACGACGCGATCAACGTGCAGATGTTCTCGCACCACATCTGGATCGACCACAACGACCTGGCGTACGGCTACGACGGGCTGATCGACATCAAGCGCGGCGCCAGCTACGTCACGGTCTCCTGGAACCACACCCATCACCACACCAAGAACATGCTGCTCGGGCACGACGACAGCAACGCCGCTCAGGACACCAACTATCTGAAGGTGACGTACCACCACAACTGGTTCGACCGGACGCCGCAGCGCAATCCGCGGGTCCGCTTCGGCGAGCCGGTGCACGTCTTCAACAACTACTTCGTCTACAACACCGACGTCGGGGTCGCCTGTCAGCTCAACTCCGGTTGCGTGGTCGAGGGCAACTACTTCGAGGACGTCGAGGTGCCCTGGTCGATCAGCTACGCCGGGTCCAAGGGCCGACTGATCGCCCGGAACAACGTGCTCGCCGGCACCAGCGAGCCGGGTGACGCGGGTGGCTCGGTGCAGGAGCCCAGCAGCTACTACCCGTACACCGTCACCGATCCGAGCGCCATCAAGTCCGTCGTCACGGCCGGCGCCGGCACCGGAAAGCTCGGCTACTAGCCACCACCACCAAGGAGGATCCGTGCACACCACCGACACCTGGCGAAGGCATCGCCGAGGTCTCCTGATCGCGATCGGGGCCGCGCTCGCCGCGCTCGCGCTCGCCCTCGGGATGGGCGCCACCGGCGCGTACGCCGACACCCTGTTCACCGACGACTTCGAGGACGGCAACGCCACCGGTTGGACCGCCTCGGGCGGCAGCTGGTCGGTCGCCACCGACGGCTCCCGGGTCTACCGGCAGTCCGGGACCAGCAGCGACGCCCGCTCGCTGGCCGGTACGGCGAGCTGGACCGACTACTCGGTCCAGGCCACCGTCAAGCCGACCGCGTTCAACGGCTCCAACCGCTTCGTCGCGCTGCTGGCCCGGGCGCAGAGCAGCACCAGCTACTACTACCTGGCGCTACGCAGCAACAACACCGTCGAACTCAAGCGGCTGACCGGCGGCTCCAGCACCACGCTGGACAGCGCCACCACCACGGTGACCGTCGGCACCGCGTACACCCTGCGGATCGACGTCGCGGGCAGTTCCCTCAAGGGCTACGTCAACGGCACGCTGCTGACCGAGGCCACGGACAGCCAGTTCGCCAGCGGCCGGATCGGCGTGGCCACCTTCAACGCCAGCGCCAACTTCGACAACGTCCAGGTCACCAGCACCACCCCCGACCCGGACCCGACCGACCCGACGGACCCGCCCGGCAACCCGGGCCCGAACGTGGCCGACGGCTGGGCCTCGGTCGACGCCTGGGGTCAGAACGGCACCACCGGCGGGGCTGGCGGACCGACCGTCACGGTGACCACCGCCGCGCAGTTCATCGCCGAGGCCGCCTCGACCGGTCCGAAGATCATCCAGGTCAGCGGGCTGATCGCCCTGCCCGGCCCGATGCACGAGGTCACCTCGGACAAGACGATCGTCGGCCTCGGCGCCAACTCGGGCTTCACCGGCGGCGGCCTCAACATCGGCCTGCCGATCGACAACGCGGTCACCAGCCCACCGGCGAACGCCGTGCACAACGTCATCGTGCGCAACCTCAACTTCCGCAACTGGGCGGACGACGCGATGAACGTGCAGATGTTCTCCCACCACGTCTGGATCGACCACAACACCTGGACCACCGGCACGGACGGCGGCCTGGACATCAAGCGCGGCTCGTCGTACGTGACCGTCTCCTACAACCACGCCGACGGCACCGACAAGAACATGCTGCTCGGTCACGACGACGGCAACGCCGCGCAGGACACCGGGCGACTGAAGGTCTCCTACCACCACAACTTCTTCGACGAGACCCGCCAGCGCAACCCCCGGGTGCGCTTCGGCGACCAGGTGCACGTCTACAGCAACTACTACCTGAACACCAGCAATTACGGCGTCGCCGCCACCGAGGACTCCGGTGTGATCGTCGAGGGCAACTACTTCGAGAACGTCGACGACCCGTACCACCTGGGTGAGGCGTCCTCCGGCCCCGGCCGGCTCGTCGCCCGGAACAACTGCCTGATCAACTCGGGTGCGGGTGAGACCGGCGGCAGCGTCACGAACCCGCCGTACTCGTACACCATCACCACCGCCTGCGAGATCAAGGCCGTGGTGACCGCGCAGGCCGGGGTCGGCAAGGTCGGCCTGCCCGGCGGGCCGACCAACCCTCCCCCCACCACGACCCCTCCCCCGACCACCACTCCGCCACCGAACCCGCCGCAGACCGGCCTGATCGGCTGGGCCACCCAGAACGGCGGCACCACCGGCGGCGCGGGCGGCCAGACGGTCACCGTCTCCGACGGCGCGGCGCTCGCCGACGCCCTGGAGTCGTCCTCACCGCTGATCATCCGGGTGCAGGGCGCACTCACCATGCCGGACAAGATGAACGACGTCCGCTCCAACAAGACCGTGCTCGGCGTCGGTAACGCCACGCTGGACAACGGCCTGAACGTCAGCAGTGCCACCAACGTCATCATCCGCAACCTCACCTTCCGGGGTTGGGACGACGACGCGGTCAACGTGCAGAATTCCCGTAACGTCTGGATCGACCACAACACCTTCGACGGCGGCTACGACGGCGCGCTGGACATCAAGCGCGAGTCCGACTTCGTCACCGTCTCCTGGAACCGGGTCACCAACCACACCAAGAGCATGCTGCTCGGCCACGACGACGGCTTCACCGCCGACATCGGGCACCTGCGGGTGACGTACCACCACAACTGGTTCGACGGCAGCAAGGAGCGGCACCCCCGGGTCCGGTTCGGTGACCCGGTGCACGTGTTCAACAACTACTACTACGGCGCGGATTACGGCGTCGCGTCCACCATGGGCGCCGGGGTGCTCGTCGAGGGGAACTCCTTCGAGAACGTGACCCGACCCACCGCCGTCGGCTACGCCGAATCCGGCCCGGGCGACCTCGTCCAGCGCAACAACCTCTTCGTCAACTCCGGTGCGCCGGAGAGCGCGGGCGACGTCGCGGCCATCCCGTACTCCTACCAACTCGACGCCGCGAGCGGCGTGAAGGCGACCGTCACCGCCGGTGCCGGCGCCGGACGCATCACCGTCTGACCGAGCCGGGCGGGGCGGTGGTCGCCGGACCACCGCCCCGCCCGGTTCGACGGTCAGGCGGGGACGAGCACCACGTGCAGGTTCCGGGGGCCGTGCACGCCCTCGACCCGGTTGAGTTCGATGTCGCTGGTGGCCGACGGCCCGCTGATCCAGGTGAGCGGGCGGGACGGGTCCAGGCGCGCGAGCGCGTCCGGGACACCCGCGACGACCTGGTCGGTCCGCAGCACGCAGACGTGTACGTCGGGCAGTAGGGTGATGATCCGCCGGCCCTGGTCCGGGCTCGCGTCCAGGACGACGGTCCCGGTCTCGGCGACAGCCACCGCCGCCGCGGTGACCACCCCGCCGGTCGCGGCGATCTGCTCCCGCGTCAGGTTGTCGTCGGTCACCACGTCGACGCCGTCGGGCAGCCAGTGCCGGGGCAGCCCGGGTGGGACCACGACGCGTCGCCCACCGAGGATCGCGTCGACGACCTGCGCCACCTCGCCGTCGGCGCACCGGTGCACCGTGGCCCGGTAGTCGGTAAGCCGGTGCACCAGGACGTCGAGGTCCACGGCGCCGCCGGCCGGCCGGTAGTCCCTCGGCACGTCGCCAGGGGCGCTCGGCGTGGGACCGAGAGCGGCGCGGATCCGGCCGAGGATCAGCTCACGGGAGGTCATCGGCTCGCCCACCATTCGCGGAAGGTCTGCGGCGGCGGCTGTGGCAGGTCGCGCCCGATGGTCCAGCCGGACAGCGGCGGCGGCAGGCCGCCACCACGCCGGCCGGCGAACCGGGAGAGCCGCGCGGCGCGCTGCGCGGCCTCGTACAGCTTCGGGTGGTCCATCGTGTACGCGGCAGCCGCCATCGTGACCGCCTCGGCGCTGGGCAGGCGGTGCTCGCTCCGGTACTCCGTGACGTGCTGGGCACGGAGATGCACCAGGATCGACGGGATGTCGATCTTTACGGGGCAGGCGTCGAAGCACGCGCCGCAGAGCGTCGAGGCGTACGGCAGGGAGGCGTTGTCCTCCACGCCGGTGAGCTGCGGCGAGAGCACGGCCCCGATGGGCCCGGGGTAGACCGAGCCGTACGCGTGCCCGCCCGCGCGTTCGTAGACGGGGCAGACGTTGAGGCACGCCGAGCAGCGGATGCAGTGCAGCGCCTGACGACCGACCTCGTCGGCGAGCACCGCGCTGCGGCCGTTGTCCAGCAGCACGAGGTGGAAGTCCTGCGGCCCGTCGCCGGGCGTGACCCCGGTCCACATCGAGGTGTACGGATTCATCCGTTCCCCGGTGGAGGCCCGGGGCAGCAGTTGCAGGAACACCTCGAGGTCCGCCCAGGTGGGCACGACCTTCTCGATGCCCATCACGGTGATCAGGGTCTCCGGCAGGGTGAGGCACATCCGGCCGTTGCCCTCGGACTCGACCACCGCGAGGGTGCCGGTCTCGGCAACGGCGAAGTTCGCCCCGGAGACGGCGACCCGGGTGTTCAGGAACGTGCGACGCAGGTGCCGCCGGGCCGCCGCCGCCAGGATCGCGGGTTCGTCGGTCAACGCCGGGTCGACGCCGGGCATCTCACGCAGGAAGATCTCGCGGATCTCCGCGCGGTTGCGGTGGATCGCGGGGACCAGGATGTGGCTGGGCCGGTCCTGCCCGAGCTGGACGATCAGCTCGGCGAGGTCGGTCTCCACCGGCTCGATACCGGCCGCCTCCAGTGCCTCGTTGAGGCCGATCTCCTGGGTGGCCATCGACTTGACCTTCATGACCCGGTCGCTGCCGGTGGCCTTGACCAGGTCGGTGACGATCCGGTTGGCCTCGACGGCGTCGGCGGCCCAGTGCACGGTGCCACCGGCCGCGGTGACCGCCGCCTCCAGCTGCTCCAGCAGCTCCGGCAGGCGGGCCATCGCGTCGGTCTTGACGGCCCGGCCGGCCTCGCGCAGCTCCTGCCAGTCGGGGACCTCGTCGATCACCGCCGCCGACTTGGCCCGGATGGTGGCCGTGGCGTGGCCGAGGTTGCGTCGCAGTTGGGCGTCCGCGAGGCTGCGCCGGGCCGCGACCGGGAAGGACTCGTCGCCGCGCAGGTGCCCGACGCCGCGCGGCGCGGTGGCCGGCATGCCGAGGAAGGTACGGGTCATGCCGTCACCCTGCCGACGTCCGCCCGCACCTGCTCAGCCGGGGTGCCGGTGGTCTCGGTGCTGGCCAGGATCTCCGCGAGGTGCACGGTCCGTACGCCGGTCCGGAGGCGGGACAGGCCACCGCCGATGTGCATCAGGCAGGAGGCGTCCCCGGCGGCACAGACGTCGGCCCCGGTGGCCAACACGTTGCGCATCTTGTCGGCCAGCATGGCCGTGGAGGTGTCCGCGTTCTTCACGGCGAAGGTGCCACCGAAGCCGCAGCACTGCTCGGCCTGCGGCAGCTCCACCAGGTCGAGCCCACGGACCTCGCGCAGCAGCCGCAGCGGCTTGTCCCCCACCCGGATCATCCGCAGCGAGTGGCAGGTCGGGTGGTACGTCACCCGGTGCGGGTAGTACGCCCCCACGTCGGTCACCCCGAGCACGTCGACGAGCAGCTCGGACAACTCGTACGTGCGGCCGGCGACCTCCTCGGCCTGGCTGGCCAACCGCTCGTCGCCGGCCCGGCGGGCCACCATCGCGTGCTGGTGCCGCACCGAACCGACGCACG
The DNA here is from genome assembly GCF_042658605.1 of Micromonospora vulcania. Classification (NCBI taxonomy): domain Bacteria; kingdom Bacillati; phylum Actinomycetota; class Actinomycetes; order Micromonosporales; family Micromonosporaceae; genus Micromonospora; species Micromonospora vulcania. The sequence continues at coordinate 119,058 of NZ_JBHSQS010000006.1, forward strand.
AGCCGGACGGGGCGACCACCACGTCGTACGGCGCGAACGTTCGTACGTGCCGGCGTACGAGCCGCAGCGCGTCGTCCGGATAGCCGGTGTTGATGTGCATCTGCCCGCAGCAGGTCTGGTCCTGCGGGAAGACGACCTCGTGCCCGAGGCGTTCCAGCAGCCGCACCGTCGCTCTGGCCGCATCCGGGAACATGGTGTCGGCCAGACACGTGACGAACAGGGCTATTCGCATACTCAGTCCTCCCAACCGAGGCGGCGGGCAGCCGCCCGCCACGCGGTCTCGGCACCGCGTGGCTCGTAACGCACGATCTGCTGGGACTGGCGCAACTCGGCCCGCAGCGCGGCCAGGTCGCCACCGAGAACGCCGAGGGCGCGCGCCTGCACCAGGACGTTACCCAACGCCGTGGCCTCGACCGGCCCGGCGAGCACCGGTAGGCCGCAGGCGTCCGCGGTGAGCTGGCACAGCAGCTCGTTGCGCGCGCCGCCGCCGACCACGTGCACGGCGTCGACGTGCCGGCCGGAGAGCAGTTGCGCCTGGGCCACGGCACGCCGGTGCGCCAGCGCGAGGCTGTCCAGGATGCAGCGGACCGTGGCGGCCGGCGTCATCGGCACCGGCTCGCCGGTACGACCGCACGCGTCGGCGATCCGTGCGGGCATGTCCCCGGGTGGCAGGAACGCCGGGTCGTCCGGGTCCACGACCGAGCGGAAGGCCGGTTCCCGGGCCGCCTGCCCGAGCAGGGCGGGCAGGTCGGTGGTGCCCCAGGTACGCAGCGACTCCTGTAACAGCCACAGACCCATCACATTGCGCAGGTAGCGGATCGTGCCGTCGACACCGGACTCGTTGGTGAAGTTGGCCCGCCGACTCTGCTCGCTGAGCACCGGCGCGTCCAGCTCGACCCCGACCAGCGACCAGGTGCCGCAGGAGATGTACGCGAAGTGCGCACCCGTCGCCGGCACCCCCACCACGGCCGAGGCGGTGTCGTGTGACCCCACGGCCACCACGGCCGGCTCGCCGGGCAGCCCCAGCTCGGGCCGGACCGGGCCGATCAGGGTGCCCGCCTCGCGCAGCGGCGGGAACAACTCGCTGCGGATTCCCGCGTCGCGCATCAGGTCCGTGGCCCAGGCGCGGCGGCGCAGGTCGTACAGCTGGGTGGTGGAGGCGTTGGTGACCTCGGCGCCGACCTCCCCGGTGAGCCAGTACGCGATGAGGTCCGGGATCAGCAGCAGCCGGTGGGCGACGTCCAGTTGCGGCGTACCGGTCGCGGCGACGAGCTGGTAGAGGGTGTTGAACGGCAGGTGCTGCAAGCCCGTCGTGGTGTAGAGCCGCTCCGCGCCGAGCTGCTTGGCCACCCGGTCGCCGACACCGTCGGTGCGCCCGTCGCGGTAGTGCACGGGGTTGCCGAGCAGCGCGCCCGACGCGTCCAGCAGCCCATAGTCGACGGCCCAGGTGTCGATGCCGATGCTGGCCACCGGGCCGGCGGCGCGCAGGCCGTCGAGGACGCCCCGATAGAGCGCCAGGACGTCCCAGTGCAGGGTGCCGGCCACGCGCACCGGTTCGTTGCGGAACCGGTGCGCCTCGTCCAGCTCCAGCCGGCCGGGCTCGACGCGGGCCGTCATGACCCGGCCACTGGACGCGCCCAGATCCACGGCGGCGAGATGCACGGCCGCGCTCACCACATCGTCCTCATGTCCGGTGGACCGTACTCAGCGGAGGAAGGCCGCGGCAACTCCCGCGTCCACCGGGATGTGCAACCCGGTCGTGTGCGAGAGTTCGCCGCCGGTGAGCACGAAGACCGCGTTGGCGACGTGCTCGGGCAGCACCTCGCGCTTGAGCAGCGTGCGCTGGGCGTAGAACTCACCGAGCTTCTCCTCCGGCACGCCGTACACGGCGGCCCGCTTGGCGCCCCACCCGCCGGCGAAGATGCCGGAGCCGCGGACCACCCCGTCCGGGTTGACGCCGTTGACCCGGATGCCGTGCCCGCCGAGTTCGGCGGCGAGGAGCCGGACCTGGTGCGCCTGGTCGGCCTTGGCCGCACCGTAGGCCACGTTGTTGGGGCCGGCGAACAGGGAGTTCTTGCTGGAGATGTAGACGAGATCACCGCCCATCCCCTGCGCCAGCAGCACCCGGGCGGCCTCCCGGGAGACCAGGAAGGAACCCTTGGCCATCACGTCGTGCTGAACGTCCCAGTCCGCCTCGGTGGTCTCCAGCAGCGACTTGGACAGCGACAGCCCGGCGTTGTTGACGACCAGGTCCACCCCGCCGAAGGCGAGCACCGCGTCGCGCAGCGCGCTGGCCACGGCCTCGCCGTCACTGACGTCGGCGGCGACGGCGACCGCCACGTCGGTGCTGCCGATCTCCGTGGCGACGGCGGCGGCGGCCTGCGCGTCGCGGTCGGCGACCACGACACACGCGCCCTCGGCGGCGAGCCGGTGCGCGATGGCCCGACCGATGCCGGAGCCACCACCGGTGACGAACGCGATCCGCGTGGCGAGGGCCTTGGGCTTCGGCATCCGCTGGAGCTTCGCCTCCTCCAGGGCCCAGTACTCGATCCGGAACTTCTCGGCCTCGTCGATCGGCGCGTACGTCGACACCGACTCGGCGCCACGCATGACGTTGATGGCGTTGACGTAGAACTCACCGGCGACCCGGGCGGTCTGCTTGTTGGCCCCGAAGCTGAACATGCCCACACCCGGCACCAGGACGACGGCCGGATCGGCACCGCGCATCGGCGGGCTGTCCGGGCCGGCGTGCCGCTCGTAGTAGGCGCGGTAGTCGTCACGGTACGCGGCGTGCAGCTCGGTGAGGCGGGCGAGCACGTCCTCGATCGGCGCGGTCGGCGGCAGGTCGAGCACCATCGGGCGGACCTTGGTGCGCAGGAAGTGGTCCGGGCAGGAGGTGCCGAGGGCCGCGAGCGCGGGGTGCCGCTCCCGCGCGACGAAGTCGAGCACCACGTCGCTGTCGGTGAAGTGGCCGACCTGCGGCCGGTCGGTGGACGCGAGACCACGCAGCACCGGGAACAGCGCCGCCGCCCGGAGCCGACGCTCGTCCACGGGCAGCGGCTCGTAGCCGCCGATCACCGGGCCGAGCGGTTCGGCCCGACCGCGCTCGTCGAGGTACGCCTGGGCGCCACGGATGATCTCCAGCGAGTTGCGTTCACACTCGTCGCTGGTCGCGCCCCACGCGGTGATGCCGTGCCCGCCGAGGATCACACCGATGGCCTGTGGATTGGCCCGAGCCACCGCGGCGATGTCGAGACCGAGCTGGAAGCCGGGCCGCCGCCACGGGACCCACAGCACCCGGTCGCCGAAGATCTCCTTGGTCAGCTCGGGCCCGTCCGAGGCCGCCGCGATCGCGATGCCGGCATCGGGGTGCAGGTGGTCGACGTGCGCCGCGTCGACCAGGCCGTGCATCGCGGTGTCGATGGACGGCGCCGCCCCGCCCCGGCCGTGCAGGCAGTAGTCGAACGCGCCGACCATCTCGTCCTCGCGCTCGATACCCGGGTAGACCTCGACGAGGGCACGGAGCCGGTCCAGCCTCAGCGCGGCCAGACCGGACGGGGTGAGGGTGCCGAGGTCACCGCCGGAGCCCTTGACCCACAGCAGCTCGACCGGACCGCCGGTGACCGGGTCGGTGCCCTCGCCCTTGGCGGAGGTGTTGCCCCCGGCGTAGTTCGTCGTGGTCGGGTCGGCACCGAGCCGGTTGCTCCGCGCGATCAGCGCCTGAACCTCGGATTGCATCGTCCTCACGTCCCCAGTCTGCGTTTCTTCAGTGGTGGTCAGGCGCCCCAGCCGGCCTGCTGGCCGCCGGCGCGTTCGGCGCGGATCGTGTCGAAGTAGCCGGAGCGGGCGTACGCGGCCATCGGGTCCGGATCCAGGCCCAGGTCCGCGCGCAGCTCGGCGAGCAGCGGCCGGACGTCGGTGTTGTACGCGTCCATCAGCACCGCGTTGGCGGCGAGCACGTCACCGGCCCGCTGTGCGGCGGCGAGCGCGTCGGCGTCGACGAGCAGCGCCTTGGCCGTCGCCTCCTGCACGTTGAGCACCGAGCGGATGATGGCCGGGATCTTCGCCTCGATGTTGTGGCACTGGTCGAGCATGAAGGCGATGCCGGCCTCCGGCGCGAGGGCGTCGCCACGAACGATCTCGTACATGATCCGGAAGAGCTGGAACGGGTCCGCGGAGCCGACCATCAGGTCGTCGTCGGCGTAGAAGCGGGAGTTGAAGTCGAACGCCCCGAGCTTCCCGGCACGCAGCAGGAACGCCACGATGAACTCGATGTTGGTGCCCGGCGCGTGGTGCCCGGTGTCGATCACCACCTGCGCCTTCGGGCCCAGCTCCAGGCAGTGCGCGTACGCGGTGCCCCAGTCCGGCACGTCGGTGGTGTAGAACGCCGGCTCGAACAGCTTGTACTCCAGCAGCAGCCGCTGGTCGTCGCCGAGCCGGTCGTACGTCTCGCGCAGCGCCGTGGCGAGCCGGTCCTGCCGGGCGCGGATGTCGTCCTGGCCGGGGTAGTTGGTGCCGTCGGAGAACCACAGCTTGAGGTCACGTGAGCCGGTGCGGTCCATGATGTCCACGCACTCGAGCAGGTGGTCGATCGCCTTGCGGCGTACCCCCGGATCCGGGTTGGTGACGCTACCCAGCTTGTAGTCGTTGTCCTGGAAGACGTTGGCGTTGATGGCGCCCAGGCCGACACCGTGGTCCACCGCGTACGCGGCCAGGTCGGCGTAGTCGTCGACGCGGTCCCACGGGATGTGCAGGGCCACCGTCGGCGCGATCCCGGTGTACCGGTGCACCACCGCCGCGTCGGCGATCTTCTCGTACGGGTTGCGCGGCACGCCCTCCTGGGCGAAGACCTTGAACCGGGTGCCGGAGTTGGCGTACGCCCAGGACGGGGTCTCGATGCGCTGGGCGCGCAGGGCCTGCTTGACCCGTTCGAGGGTCTGCGCGTCGGGCTGCGTCATGATGGTTCTCCCGTCTCTGCGGCGAGTTGCGCCTCAAGGTTGAAGACCTCGTCCAGCGGCCGCATGGCACGGTCGGCGGCGCCCTGGTCGAGGTCGACGAAGTAGGACGCCATCTCCGCCTGCCAGCGGGCGTTGACGTCACGGGTCTGCATGGCGGCCTGTGCCGCCGCGAAGTCGTCGGTGACCAGATATCCCACGAGCAGGCCGTCCTCGCGCAGGAAGAGCGAGTAGTCGTGCCAGCCGCTCTCGGCCAGGGCGGCGAGCATCTCCGGCCAGACCTTGGCGTGGCGGGCCCGGTACTCGTCCAGGCGCTCGGGATCGACCTGGAGGGTGAAGCAGACGCGGGGCATGGATCTCCCGTCGGCTCCCCCGATCGGTGCGGCGCGGCGTGCGCCGCACCGACCGGGGAGGCGGTCAGAACTGGAACTGGTCGATGTTGTTCTTGTCGAAGACGGTGGGCGGGCCGAGGACGACCACCCCGTCCTTGCCGACGGTGAACTCGCCGAGCTTGCCGGCCTTGAACTTGTCACCCTCGGCGCCGGTGATCTGGCCGGACGCCAGTGCCGCACCGGCGTACGCGGCGAGGTAGCCGAGGTCGGCGGGGCTCCACAGGGCGAACGCGTCGACGGTGCCGTCCTTGACGTACTGGCGCATCTGGTTGGGGGTGCCCAGACCGGTCAGCTTGACCTTGCCCTTGTACTGCGACCCGCTGAGGTAGCGGCCGGCCGCCGCGACGCCGACGGTGGTCGGCGAGATGATGCCCTTGAGGTTCGGGTACGACTGCAGCAGACCCTGGGTCTCCTGGAAGGACTTCTGGTCGTCGTCGTTCCCGTACGCCACGGTGACGAGCTTGATCTTGGCGTACTCGGGCTTCTTCAGCTCGTCCTTCATCAGCGCGATCCAGGCGTTCTGGTTGGTCGCGTTGGCGGTGGCCGACAGGATGGCGATCTCGCCCTCGCCGCCGATCTGCTGCGAGATGAGCTTGACCTGGTTCTCCGCGATGCCCTCGGCGGTGACCTGGTTGACGAAGATCTGGCGGCACTCCGGCTTGGTGTCCGAGTCGAAGGTGACGATCTTCGCGCCGGCCGTCTTCGCCTGGTTCAGCGCGCCGCAGATCGCGTTCGGGTCGTTGGCCGAGGTGACGATCACGTCCATGCCCTGCTGGGACAGGGTGTTGATGTAGCTGACCTGGGACGAGGCGCTGGCCTCGGACGGGCCGACCTCCTTGAACTCACCCTTGATCTCGGTGACGGCCGACTTGCCGCCGCCGTCCGAGACGGTGAAGTACGGGTTGTTGAGCTGCTTCGGCAGGAAGGCGATCTTGAGCCCTTCCTTGATGGCGGCGTCGGGATTGGCGGCGCCGCTCGCCTGGTTGCCGGCTCCGGAGTCGTTGTCGGAATTGTCCCGGGTGGTGCCGCCACAGGCCGTGGCGCTGAGCAGCAGTGCGGCGAGGGTGAGGCTGGTGGCCCCGACACGGAGCCCTCTGCGGTACGCGGACATCGTCATCCTTCCGGGGGTGGTTGTAACGCGGGGGACCTCACGAAGCGACGGGGTGCCGCTGTCGTCGACGGTGCAGCCGGGCGCGGATGTCCGCGACGGCGTTGGGCAGCACCACGGATGCGATGAGCAGGGTGCCGGTGACGATCGTCAGCGCGTTGGCGTCGACGTCGGCGAGTTGCAGCGCGTTGCGCAGGACGCCCAGGAGCAGGACGCCGGCCAGCACGCCGAGCAGGCCACCCCGGCCGCCGAAGATCGAGACGCCGCCGAGCAGTACGGCGGTCACCACGGTCAGCTCCAGGCCGGTGGCGTTGTCGCCGCGGGCGCTGGCGTAGCGCAGCGTCCAGAAGATGCCGACCAGGCCGCACACGGCTCCGGAGACCACGAAGAGCCAGAACTTCGTCCGGGCCACCGAGACACCGGTGAACGTGGCGGCCTGGTCGTTGTTGCCCATGGCGTAGAGCGCCCGGCCGGCCGGGGTGGCGTGCAGGACGACCCCGAAGACCAGTGCCAGCAGCAGCACGGGGACCACCACGACCGGGATCGACGTGCCGGGGATGTTGCGCACCATGGCGGCGGTCCAGTCGGCCGGGAAGTCGGCGACGGCCTGGTCACCGAGCAGGACGAAGGACAGCCCCCGGTAGAGCGCGAGCGTACCGATGGTCACCGCCAACGAGGGCAGACCGAAGCCGGTGACGAAGAGGCCGTTCACGGCCCCGAGTACGGCACCGAGCAGCACCACGAGGACGCAGATCAGCTCCAGGGACAACCCGCTGGAGAGCCAGAGCTGTCCCATCAGGGTGCTGCACAGGCCGACCATGCTGGCCACCGAGAGGTCGATCTCGCCGGTGATCACGATCAGGGTCATCGGCAGTGCGATGAGCGCCAGCGGCACCAGGTCGAGCAGCAGGAACTGGGCGTTGCGGCCGGTGGCGAAGTTCTCCACGGTCAGGCCGGCGACCAGCACGGCCACCACGAGGGCGGCGACGATCGCGGTGTCCCACGAGCCGAGCAGCCCGCGCAGGGTGGCGAGGCGGCCCGCGCCGGGCTCGGCCTCGGCGGTGGGCGGTGCGGCGTACAGGCTGTCATGCGCCATGGGCGCTTCTCCCTCGGAGGCGGGCCGCCACCCGCAGGGCCAGGAGCCGGTCCAGCCCGATGGCGGCGAGGATGAGTGCGCCGACCACGGCCTGCTGCCAGAACGGGTCGATGCGCAGGACAGCGAGCGAGCTGCCGATCGTGGTCAGCAGCACGGCGCCGAGCGCCGCGCCGTAGGCGCTGCCGCTGCCGCCGAAGATCGCCACCCCGCCGACCACGGCCGCGGCGACGACCTGGAGTTCCAGGCCGTTGCCGGCGGCCGCGTCGAGGGTGCCGAAGCGGGCCGCGTACAGCACGCCGGCGAGCCCGGCGAGCGCGCCGTTGGCGACGAACACGGCGAACACCCGCCGACCCACCGGGATGCCGGAGAGCCGGGCGGCCGCAGGTTCCGAGCCGATCGCGTACAACTCCCGGCCGCTGCGGTAGGAGCGCAGGTAGAAGCCGACCGCGGCGACGACGACCAGAGCGACGAGGAACAGCACGGGTACGCCGAGCACCGTCTGGTTGCCCAGCCGCAGGAACGCCGGGGGCATGTCGGCGGCGTTGATCTGCCGGCCGGACGCCCAGTAGTAGTCGACGCCACGGAAGGCGTACAGCGTGCCGAGGGTGATGACCAGGGCGGGCACCCGGGCCACCGCGATCAGGCCACCGTTGACCGCGCCGCACAGCGCGCCCAGGGCCACACCGACCACGAGCGCCACCGGCCACGGGGTGCCGGACGCGTTGAGGAACAGCGTTCCGGTGGCGAACGCGACCAGGCCCAGGATCGAACCGACCGAGAGGTCGACGTTGCGGGTGACGATGACCAGCGTCTGGCCGACCGCCAGGATCACCAGGATCGCGCAGCCCAGCAGCAGGTCCTTGATGCTCTGACCGCTCAGGAACCGGTCGTTGCGCAGGGTGGTCACCAGGACCAGCAGGCCGAGCGCGAGCAGCAGACTCAGCTCGCGTACGGCGAGCAGCCGCTCGGTGAGACTGCGGCGCGGCCGGTCGGGCTCGGTCGGGGCGTTGGCGGTGGCCCGCTCGGGCGCGCCGGCATCGGTGAGGCTCATGCGGTCGCTCCTTGACCGGTGGCGGCGAACATGATGGAGGTCTCGTCCGCCTCGGCCCGGGGCAGCTCGCGGACCAGTCGCCCCTCGTGCATGACCAGGACCCGGTCGGCCATCCCGAGCACCTCGGGCAGTTCACTGCTGATCATGAGGATGGCCAGCCCTTCGCCGGCCAGCTCGGAGAGCAGACGGTGCACCTCGGACTTGGTGCCGACGTCGATGCCACGGGTGGGTTCGTCGATGATCAGGATCCGCGGCTCGGTGGCCAGCCACTTGGCGAGTACGACCTTCTGCTGGTTGCCACCCGAGAGGGTGGCCACCGGCGCCCCGAGCCGGGAGGCCTTCACCTGTAGCCGTCGCGTCCAACTGCGGGCCTCGGCACGCTCGGCGCCACCGAGCAGGATGCCCAGCCGGCTCAGGGCCCGACGGCGGGCCAGGGTGGCGTTGCGCTCCACCGACAGCTCCATGACCAGGCCCTGCTGCCGCCGGTCCTCGGGGACCAGCGCCATGCCGGCGGCGATCGCCCGGCCCGGGCTTCCGGCCCGGACGGCCCGACCGGCCACCAGCACCTCGCCCGCGTCGTACCGGTCGACGCCGAAGACGGCCCGGGCGACCTCACTGCGGCCGGCGCCGACAAGCCCGGCGAGCGCGACGATCTCTCCGCCACGGACCGAGAACGACACGTCGGTGAAGACGCCGGTTCGGGTCAACCCGCGGACCTCGAGCAGCGTGTCGCGCAGCTCGGCGTCCTGCTTCGGATAGAGCGAGGCGACGTCTCGGCCGACCATGCGCCGCACCACCTCGTCGACGGTGAGATCGGCGGCCCGGTCGCTGGAGACCCAGGCGCCGTCGCGCAGCACGGTGACGCGTTGGCACAGGTCGAACACCTCGTCGAACCGGTGCGAGATGAACAGCACCGCCGCGCCGCGCTCGCAGAGCGACCGGGCGACCGCGAAGAGCCGCTCGACCTCCACCCCGGAGAGCGCGGCGGTGGGCTCGTCCATGACCAGCACGCGGGCGTCGAAGGAGAGCGCCTTGGCGATCTCGACGAGCTGCTGGTCGGCGATCGACAGCCCACGGGCCGGTCGGGTCGGGTCGATCCGGACCCCCAGCCGCTGGAACAGCTGCTCGGCGTCGCGGTTCATCGCGGCGGCGTCGATGCGGCGCAGGCCGCGAAGCGGCTGCCGGCCCATGAAGATGTTCTCCGCCACGGACAGGTCCGGAAAGAGCGTGGGCTCCTGGTAGATGACGGCGATGCCGGCGGCTCGGGCGTCGGCGGGGCCACGCAGCCGCAGCGGCTGCCCGTCCAGGGTCATCTCACCGGCGTCCGGCGCGTGCGCGCCGGCCAGGATCTTCACCAGGGTGGACTTGCCGGCACCATTCTCGCCGACCAGGGCGTGGGCCTCACCGGGGTGCAGTGCCAGGTGCACCCCGCGGAGCGCGGCGACGGCCCCGAAGGACTTCGTCACGCCGTCGAGTACCAGCAGCGGAGCCTCGTCCGTGCCCGGTAGTTCGGCGGTCATCCGATCCCCTCCTGAATCGTTTCACGGTTCGTGCATGGACCGTAGGGGCAGCCATTCGAGAGCGTCAAGAGTTTCGCCGCGATTTCTTTCCTGTTGCTGATGCGGGCTCGATTGGGCGTCCGGCACCCCTGCACCGCCCGTAGAACCGACGCGCGGCGCTGCCGCTGGGCTGGATGAAACGTTTTAGGAGATATAGACTGCCCGGCGACCAGGTCGAACCAGTGTCGAGGGAGCCATGGCAACGGCGAACATCAAGGAGGTCGCCCGGCACGCTGGCGTCTCTCTCGGCACGGTGAGCAACGTGCTCAACCGGCCCGACACCGTCGCCCCCGCAACCCGCCAGCGGGTGCTCGACGCCATCACCACGCTCGGCTACGTCCGCAACGACTCCGCACGTCAACTGCGCGCCGGGCACAGTCGGACCGTCGCCATCGTCGTTCTGGACGTGGCCAACCCGTTCTTCACCGACGTGGTCCGCGGCGCCGAACAGGTGATCGAGGAGGCCGGCGCCATGCTCGTCGTCTGCAACAGCGGCGAGGACAGCGCACGGGAGCGCCGACACCTGGAGCTGTTGGAGGAGCAGCGGGTCCGCGGTGTCCTCATCACCCCGGTCGGGCACGGCCCCCAACCCAACCTGGACAAGCTCATCGACCGGGGCATCCCGGTGGTGCTGGTGGATCGGGGTACGGGCCGGGCGAACCGCTGCTCGGTGGCGGTCGACGACGTCCTCGGCGGCCGGCTCGCCATGGACCACCTGCTGGATCAGGGGCACCAACGCATCGCCTACCTCGGCGGCCCGCTCTCGCTCGCCCAGGTCGCCGACCGGCACGCCGGAGCCGCGGCCGCGCTGGAGGAACGCGGTGGCGCCGCCGAACTCCGGGTGGCGGCGACCTCCAGCCTGACCGTCGCCGCCGGCCGCCGTGCCGCCGAGGAACTGCTGGCGCTGCCGGCCCGGCAGCGGCCGACCGCCGTCTTCTGCGCCAACGACCTGATCGCGCTGGGCGTACTCCAGGAACTGACCGCGCGCGGCCTGCGGGTGCCGGTCGACGTGGCCATCGTCGGCTACGACGACATCGAGTTCGCCGACGCGGCGGCCGTGCCGCTGTCGTCGGTGCGTCAGCCGCGCGACCAGCTCGGCCGCACCGCCGCGGAGCTGCTGCTGGAGGAGGCCGAGTCCGGCGACACGCACCGGCACCGGCATGTGGTCTTCCAGCCGGAGCTGGTCGTCCGCCGCTCCAGCGACCAGCCCCGACGCACCCGACGCTGACCGACCGAAGCGGCGGGGCGACGTGGCGGACATCCACCACAGGTTCGACCCCGCCGCCTCCACGATCCGCGCGACGCGGAACCTAGCCGTGCTCGTGGATCAGGCTGCCGGGACCGGCGTCACCCAGACGTCGGCGATCGACGGGTCGTAGCCGCCACCGGTGTCCTGGTAGCGGACCCGCACCACGCCGTCGCGGGTCGCGTCCGGCCGGTCGACGACGAACTGGTAGCTGACCGTGCCGGGCCCGGTCGCCGTGCGTTGCCACGACCGGGTGTGCGCCACCACCCCGTCCACGACCACCTGGTAGTCCTTGAGCTGCGGCCCGTCGTACGTCTCGACCGAACGCAGCACGAACGGCTCGTTGGGCCGGACAGCGAGGTCGAACTCGAACCAACCGCCGGGGCGCGTCACGTCGGTGTACCGGCGGGTCAGCCCGGCCTCGACGCTGGTGCCCGAGTAGGTCGACGCCGCGAGGCGGTGCGCCTGCTCGGACGCCTGGACGCCGAGGTCGACGTGGTCGTACGCACCCGCCGGCGGGTCGTTGTCGACGGCGAAGGAGTAGGAGCCGGACCCGATCTCGTAGACGGCGACCGCGCCGTCCATCCGGACGTACCGCACCCCGTCGGCCTGCCCTGCCGGCCGGCCGCCCTCGGTGACCGCCTCCGGCCCGGGTGTGGGGATGCGGACCGTCGCCGTGGTGTTGGCCGGCACTGTGAGACGGAGCCGCAGGTCGCCGCCCGCGTCGAGGTTCCAGTCGCTGCCGATCGACCCGTACGCCGAGCGGTACGACGCCCTGGCCGAGGTGAGACCGCCGCCCGGCTGAGGCGCGAACGTGAGGTGGGCGTACCCGGGGTTGCCGGCGTCGGGTTGAATGCCCGCCACCGTCCGGTACATCCAGTCGCCAACCGCGCCGTAGGCGTAGTGGTTGAAGGAGTTCATCCCCACGTCGCCGAAGCTGCCGTCCGGCATGATCGAGTTCCAGCGCTCCCAGATCGTGGTCGCGCCCCGGGCGATCTCGTAGCCCCAGGATGGGTAGGTGTCGTTGAGCAGCAGCCGGTAGGCGACGTCCAGGTGCCCGGTGTCGCTCAGCGCCGGCAGCAGGTCCGGAGTGCCGAGGAAGCCGGTGGAGAGGTGCCAGTCGTGCCGTTGCACGTTGGCGACCAGCCGGTCGGCAGCCTTGGCCCGCAGCGGGTCCGGCAGCAACCTCATGCCGATGGCCAGCACGTACCCGGTCTGGCTGTCGCCCTGCACGGCGCCGTCGGCCGAGACGTACTCATCGACGAACGCCTGCGCGATGGCGTTGGACAGCGCCGCGTAGCGGGCCGCGTCGGCCGTCCGCCCGATGGCGCCGGCCATCTGCCCCAGCAGCCGGATGCTGTACGCGTAGTACGCGGTGCCGACGACACCGGCGGGCGTCGGGTCGTCCAGGTTGAGCCAGTCGAGGTACGGGCCGGCGTTGGTACGCCGGTTGCCCGAGCTGGTGCTCTCCAGCCAGGACGCGTACCGCACCATCGAGGCGTAGTGCTCCTCGACCACCCGGGTGTCGCCGTAGCGCTGCCAGAGCGTGTACGGCACGGTGATCCCGGCGTCGGCCCAGCCGGTCGCACCGTCCCCGCAGCAGGCACGGGGAGCGACGTCCGGGTAGGCGCCGTTGGCTGACTGCGCGTCCCGCAGGTCCTGCAGCCACTTGCTGAGGAACGTCAGGCTGTCCATGTTGAACGTCGCGGTGTTGGCGAAGACGTTGATGTCGCCGGTCCAGCCGAGCCGCTCGTCCCGCGCCGGGGTGTCGGTCGGGATGGACAGGAAGTTGCCGCGCTGGCCCCAGGTGATGTTGCTGTGCAGCTGGTTCACCATCGCGTTGGAGGTGGTGAACTCACTGGTCAGGCCCCCGTCGGTGTGCATGACCAGGCCGGTGACCGTGGACAGGCTCGGAGTGCCGGGGAAGCCGGTCAGCTCGACGTAACGGAAGCCGTGGAACGTGAAGGTCGGCTCGTAGACCTCGGCACCGCCACCGCGCAGGGTGTAGTTGTCGGTGGCCCGGGCCGTACGCAGGTTGGCCGTGTACGCGGTGCCGTTGGGGTTGAGCACCTCGGCGTGCCGGATGCGGACCGTGGTGCCGGCCGCTCCGTTGACCCTCAGCCGCACCTTGCCCACCATGTTCTGGCCGAGGTCGAAGATCCAGGTGCCGGGGGTGGGCTGGGTCAGCGCCTTGGCCGGCAGTTCCTGCGTGACCCGCACCGGCGGGTCGACCTGAGCGACGATCTTGTCGGTGGCGTCGACGTCGTCGACCGTGGCGGCCGACCACCCGGTGTCGTTGAACCCGGGCGTGTCCCAGCCGGCCGGCAGCCGGCGCGCGTCGTAGGTCTCGCCGTGGATCAGGTCGGTCTGCAGGAACGGCCCGGCCGTGGCTCGCCACGAGCCGTCGGTGCCGACCGTCTCGCTGCGCCCGTCGGTGTAGTCGATCACCAGTTGCGCGCTGAGATGCGGGCGGGAGCCGTAGTTGTCGGTGCCGAACCAGGCGATGCTGCCGGCGTACCAGCCGTCGCCGAGCTGGGCGCCGACGGCGTTGTCGCCGGAACGGAGCTGGCTGGTCACGTCGTACGTCTGGTACTGCACCCGCTGGTGGTAGTCGGTCCAGCCGGGTGCCAGCTCGTGGTTGCCGACCCGCTGGCCGTTGAGCGACAGCTCGTAGACACCGAGCGCGGTGGCGTACATCCGGGCCCGGGCGACCGTGCCGTTGACCCGGAAGCCCTTGCGCAGCAGCGGGTTCGCGTCCAGCGCGGTGAGCATCGCCTCGGTGTCGCCGGTGACCCGCAGGCCGGCGGAGGTGGCCGTGCCCGCCCCGAACGGGTTCTGCCCGTCGGTGAGCGGAGCCGCGAAGAGGGTCTGGCCGCCACTGGTCACCGAGAAGTTGGAGAAGACGCCGGTCTCCGCGCCGTTGGTGCGCAGGCCAACCGAACCGGCCCGGTGCGCGGTGTTGGTGGTGACGTCGACCTGGGTGCCGTCGACCCAGGTGGTGATGGTGTTTCCGGCCGCCGTGATGCGCAGGGTGTGCGGTGTGGTCAGCTTGTCGGCCGGTACGACCGCGCCGAGCGGCACCTCCTTGAGCACGGTCCAGGCGCCGTCGACCCGGGCGTGCGGGCGCAGCTTGGCGCTACCGCCGGTGATGGAGAACTGCCACATGTACGCGTTGGCCGCGCCACGGGCGCGCAGGTAGATTCCCGCCGCGTCGCGTTCCAGCCGGACCGTCGTCTGCACCGTGTAGTCGGCCCAGCTCTCGGTGGGCGAGGGCAGACCGATCCAGTCGGCCTGCCAGCCCTCGCCACCCCGTACGCCGGTCTCCCAGGACGCGGGCGCGCTCCACCCGGACGCGTCACCAGCGGTGTCCCAGACCTGGACCTGCCAGACGTAGCGGGTTCGTGGTCGCAGTTGCGGCCCGGCGTAGGCAACGAGGGTGCTCTCGCGTGACCGGACCCGGCCGCTGTCCCAGACGTCCGGGTTGCCGAGCCGGTCGGTGCTGGTGGCGACCCGCACCTGGTACGACTCCTGGAGCACGCCTCGCGCGGCGGATTCGATCCGCCAGCCGAGGCGGGGCTTGGCCACGTCCAGCCCGATCGGCTCGGACGCTCGTTCGGTGGTCAGGCCGGTCACGGTGAGCGCTGCGGCGGCCGGCGCAGCCGACGCCGGCCCCGGTCCCGCCATCGGTGTCACGCCGAGCAGTAGCGCGAGAAGCGCCGAGAGTGCGGCGCGGTGCCGCGGTGTGCGCGTCATACCTGGTCCTCATCCTTCTGGTGGTGGTAGCAGGATGAATCGTTTCAGGCAGGCTACGCGCTCGTTGTGGTCAAGTGAAGACATTCACGGCGATGAGTTCCGGCCGCAATGGATCGGCCGGCGAGCGCGAGCGGCGGCGGCGCTGGATCGACACGTCGACGTCCCGCGCCGGACGGGATGTCCGGCGCGGAACGACAGCGCGATCGACGGTCAGGCGTACGGCAGGCGGATCACCGAGGTGTTGCCGAGGCCGAGGGTGGTCGGGTTGTTGCCGATGGCGGACCACACCTCGGCGCGTACCGTGCCGCCAACCAGGTTGCCCAGCGCGCCGGTGGACGACTGCAGGCCGGCGGTCTGCGTGTAGTGCTCGTACCCGGTCACCGGGTCGGTGGCGAAGTACCGGTAGGTCTCCACCCGATCCCAGCTACCGTTGCCGGTCAGGTCGTAGGACAGCCGCACCTGCACCCCGTTGCCGACCGCCGATCCGGCGTCCAGGAACAGGTCGAAGGTGGGTTGGCCGCCCTGGTAGCCGAGGGTGAGCCCGGTCGTGGTGAAGACCGCGGCGTTGGTCGGCGTACCGTCGTGGTTTCCGCCCGCGGCGGCGACCGTGGTCGTGGCCGCGGTGCCGACGGCGCCGAGCCTCCCGCCGGGCAGCAGGTACTGGGTCGGGCTGCCGACCGGATCGGGATCCGGGTCCGGGTCGGGATCGGGGTCGGGGTCCGGGTTGGTGCCACCGCCGGCACTGCCCCCGACCCAGGTGTACGCCCCGGTGGTGGCGGTCTTCCCGGCCGGCACGGTGAGCGTGGTGCCGTTCGAGAAGGTGACCGTGATCTGCGCGCCGGTCAGGTTGGCCGCCACGTAGGTGCGGGCGCCGTTGCGGTTGAACACCGCGGCCAGCGGGTGGTTGGCCGTGACGCTGGTGTCGACGGTGCCGAGGGCCGCGAGGTTGCGGATCCAGTGGAACGTGTGCGCCCGGCTCTCGCCCTCCTCCGGGGTGTAGCCGGGGTTGGCGCGCAGGTTGGCCAGGGCGGCGTCCGCGTCGCCGAGAGCCTGGAACTGCCAGAGGATGTCCTGCCAGACCGTCGGTGGACCGCCGTTGTTGCGGACCAGCTCGGCGTAGTTGGTGCGTACGTACGCCGGGTTCTGGCCGAGGTAGAGGTGACCACCGGTGACGGGCAGCAGGTTGATGCCATGGATCATCTCCGGCTCACCGCTGAACCAGGTGGCGTACGCGCCGCCGTCACCCCAGACCATGCCCACCGTGGAGTGGCCGAACGCGGTCGGGAAGTTCTGGTCGCTGGCGTCGAACCAGTATTCCTGGATGGCCGCGGCCTGGGTGGTGTAGAGGAAGACACCGGCGTCCCGGACGGCGGTGTTCCCGGTCGCCTGCCCCCACTGGATCAGGGCGTTGGCGAAGTTCATCCCCTCGGACGAGGACTCCTGGTTGTTGCCCGAGCCGAACGAGCCGTGCCCGGAGGCCCAGTCGTGGCCGGCGTAGATGTCGAAGTCCCGCAGGTAGGGAAAGCGGGTGTCGGTGCGGTCGTAGTTGTCGGCGTCCCGGATGAGCAGGTCGACCATGGTGCCGTACTGGCTCGCCGTCGCCCAGCTCGGATCGAACTTGGCCAGTGTCGCCGCGGCGGCGATGAAGTAGCCGTAGTGGAAGTGGTGGTCGTTGAGTTCCTGGTCGGACCCGTACGAGGCGGGGTAGCCGATCAGGGTGCCCCAGTTGGCGTCGTAGTAGAAGACGCGCGAGGTCTTGCCGGCCGACGCGGTGAACCAGTCGGTGAGGGTGGAACGGATGGCGTTCAGGGCGCTGGTGCGGGTGTCGACGTCGCCGACCAGATCGGCGATCTCGGCGAGGCGGGCGGCGCGGCCGAGGCCCTTGCCCGTCCAGTAGGTGTCGTTGCCACGCTGGTCCATCGGGTTGCCACGAGCGGCGGCCAGGTGGTTGCGCAGGGTGGTCAGGTCCGCGCCGGTCGCGCCGACCGGCGGCAGCTCCGGCAGTACGCCCTGGTACCGCATCGAGGTGGTGAACTGGCTGATCCCGGTGAGCACCCTCATCCGACCCCGGGCCGAGGGGTAGGTCTGGGTGAGCGGGGTCGCCCCGGTCAGCGCCTTCCACTGGTGCGGATAGAGGCTGACCACGGTCTGCGTGGCGGTGCCCTCGCGGGCCGTGGTGGTGAACGCGTACGTGGTGCTCACCGTGCTGGTCGACGGGTTGTACGAGTAGCTGACCCGGGTGCCGGTGACGTGCGCGTGGGCGTACCGGCCGTAGCTGGTGGCGAGCGCGGCCCGGTCGGTGCCGTTGGCCGTCGGCGGGAGCAGGGCGACCGAGAAGTAGCCCCGACCGGCGAGGGTGGAGCTGATCCGTGCGCCCGCCACGGTCCAGGTGGCGCCGCTGGGCGCGTAGCCGACGTAGTCGTGGCCCGCGACGGTGAACCCGATGGTGGCGCCGCTGTTGGACCACACCGTCGGCGTGCCGGACGCGTTGATCACCGCGTCGCCGCCGCTGCTCTGGAAGTACGCGAAGGGCAGGCCGTGACCGATGGTGGCGCGCAGGCTGCGGGCACCGTCACTCCAGTACGGACTGACGGTCCAGTCGGTCCACCCGTCGACCTTGACGTTGGGTGCGGCGAGGCCGTTGACGCCGACCCGGATGTCCTCCACGTACGGGTAGTGGTACTCCCCCACCCCGGTGGCGGTGCCGCTGATGCTGGGTGTGGAGTTGCCGGAGAAGCCGAGGCCGTTGGCGAAGGTGTCGTAGGACAACGGGTGGGCGTGCAGCGGTTCGCTGAACGCGCAGTCGGTGCGCTTCCAGAGCAGCGACGACCACCAGTCGTTGGTGGGTACCGCGCCGGCCGGGGCGTTGGCGGTGGCGTACTGCCGGGGGTTGGTGGACTGCTGGCCGCACCCGGCGGGCAGTGCGCCGACCGGGGTGGTGGTGTAGCTGCCGGCGCCGGCGGGGGCGGCGTCGGCGGGCCGGGTGGGGGCGGCGAGCGTCAGGCCGCCGACCAGCAACGCCAGGGTGGCGCCAGCGGCCAGCACGCGCGAGACCGGGCCAGTGGCCCGGCGGGGGTGGTGGGGAATCGGTCTCATGATGCCTCCGTGGCGGCCGGCTGGGGACGGGCCGGGACACCGGGTTCGAGGAGCGGGCGGGGGACTGCCCGTGAGAGCGCTCTCTCGCCGGAAGCGTAGCGACGACTTTCGTACCCGTCAATGTTTCCGATCGGTTGCGCCGTCGCGACGGCTGATCGCCGGCCGGCAGGGCAAGCGGCGCGGCTCAGGTCGAGTCGCGCAGGACCAACTCGGTGGCCAGCACGACCGAGTGGTCGACCTGCTCGCCGGCTGCCAGCCGGAGGACCTGTTCGGCCATCCGCCGGCCCATCTCCACGATCGGCTGACGGACGGTGGTCAGCGGCGGATCGGTGAACTGGGCCATCTCCACGTCGTCGAAGCCGATCACGGCGACGTCCTCGGGAACCCGGCGCCCCGCCTCCCGCAGGGTGCGCAGCGCGCCGTGCGCCATCAGGTCCGAGGCGACGAAGACCGCGTCGAGCTGCGGATCGTCGGCCAGCAGTTGCCGCATGGCCACCGCGCCGGACCCTCGGGTGAAGTCACCGACGGCCACGATGGACCGGCGGTCCGAGTCACGCAACGCGTTGCGGTACGCGGCCAGCCGCTCGATGCCGGCCACCATGTCCTGCGGGCCGGCGATGGTGGCGATGCGCCGCCGCCCGCCGGCCAGCAGATGCTCGATCGCGGTGGCGACGCCGCCGGCCTGGTCGACGTCGACGTACGGCAGGTTGGTCCGGCCGAGCGGGCGTCCACCGCAGATCACCGGGATGCGGCGGCGGGCCAGGGTGGCCGGCAGCGGGTCGGCGCCGTGCATGGAGGCGATCAACACGCCGTCCACGTGCCCACCGGTGGCGTACCGCTCGATCCGCTCGTGGCCGGCGTCGGAGTGCGCCATCAGCAGCACCAACTGCTTGTCGGCGTCCTCGAGCACCTGACTGACCCCGAAGATGATGCCGGGGAAGTACTGGTCGTCGGAGAAGACCCGGTTGGCCTGCTCGGTCAGGACCAGCGCGATCGAGTCGGTCCGCTGGGTGACCAGGGTACGGGCGGCCTGGTTGGGCACGTACCCCATCTCCTCGACCACCTGGCGGACCCGGACCTGGATCTCCTCGGCGACCTTCGGCGACCCGTTGACCACCCGCGAGACCGTGGCGCGGGAGACGCCGGCCCGACGGGCGACGGCTTCCAGGGTCGGCCGGCCGCCCGCGGCGGTCATCGGCCGGCCGGCGTCGGCCGCGGCGCATCCACACCGGACGGCTCGGGCCGACCCGGGCCGTTGTCTCGCAGGCGGATCACACGACACCTCCGGCGTCATCGTAGTCACTGGATCATCCCGCCGACCGCCCGCAGGCCGGGCCCGGCGATCACCGCTCTCGGAGACTATCCCTGAGAGCGCTCTCTTGACAGGACACATTCAATGCGGTGACTCTTATCCCGCTCTGAGAACGCTCTCTCGTATCGACACCGGAGCGCGCGCCCCCACCTGCCGGGGCCTCGCCGCTCCGCTCCGACCGTCTGACGTGACCTGAGAGGGGTCCGAATCCATGAGAGCCCGTCCCCGCCGCTTCGCGGCAGCCGCACTCGCCGCCGCCGTGCTCCTGACCGGCGTCTCCGCCTGTGGCGACGACAGCGAGAACGCCGACGGCACCGTCACCCTGACCGTCGACGTGTTCAGCCAGTTCGGCTATGACGAGCTGTACAAGCAGTACATGGCCGACCACCCGAACATCAAGATCGTTGAGCGGGGCACCGGCACGAACCTCGACGAGTACTCCCCCAAGCTGACCCGGTGGCTGGCCGCCGGTGCCGGTGCCGGCGACATCGTCGCCATCGAGGAGGGCCTGCTCGTCGAGTACCGGGCCAACCCGAACAACTTCGTCAACCTGCTCGACCACGGCGCCGGTGAGCTCAAGGGCAACTTCCTGGACTGGCGGTGGAACCAGGGGCTCACCAAGGACGGCAAGTTGATCGGCCTCGGCAGCGACGTCGGCGGCATGGCGATGTGCTACCGCAAGGACCTGTTCGCCAAGGCCGGCCTGCCGACCGACCGCAAGGCCGTGTCCGAGCTGTGGCCCACCTGGGACGCCTACATCGACACCGGCCGGCGGTTCGCCGCCGCCAACACGGGCGCGAGCTTCCTCGACGCCGCCACCAACACCTTCAACACCATCCTGTTGCAGACCGCCGGCAACACCACCGGGTACAGCTACTACGACACGTCCGACCAGGTGGTCGTGGACAGCAACCCGGCGGTACGCACGGCGTACGACACCACCGTGAAGATCATCGACGCGAAGCTGTCCGGCAAGTTCGGCGCCTTCTCGGACGAGTGGTCCGCCGCGTTCAAGCAGGGCAAGTTCGCCACCATCGCCTGCCCGGCCTGGATGACCGGTGTCATCGAGGGCAACGCCGGCCCGGAGGCCAAGGGCAAGTGGGACATCGCCTCGGTCCCCGGTAACGGCGGCAACTGGGGCGGCTCGGTGCTCGCCGTGCCGAAGCAGGGCAAGCACCAGAAGGAGGCCATCGAGTTGGCCAAGTTCCTGACCAGTCCGCAGGGGCAGATCGGCGCGTTCAAGGCCAAGGGCAACCTGCCCTCCTCACCGCAGGCCCTGGACGAACCGGCCGTCAAGGACGCCAAGAACGCGTACTTCAGTGACGCCCCGGTCGGGCAGATCTTCGGTGCGGGCGCCAGGAGCCTCCGGCCGGTCTATATGGGCCCGAAGAACCAGGCCGTCCGTACCGAGGTGGAGACCGCGGTCCGCACCGTCGAACTCGGCCAGCGCAGCGCCGCCGACGGCTGGTCCGACGCGGTCAGCAAGGCCAAGGCCGCCGCGCAGAAGTAGCCGCCGCCAGCGGCCCCGGGGACCGGCCACCGCCGGGACCCGGGGCCGCCCACCGGCCGCCCCTTTCCCTCAAGGAGCCTGATGAGCCTTCAGGTCGACACCGGTGCCGACCGGCCCACCCCGATCGGCGGCCGGTCCGCCCGCCGCCACCGGCGGGACGACCGGGAACAGCGTCGGAGTCCACGGCCCTCCTGGACCAGCCGATTCGACAACCGGTACGCCCCCTACCTGTACATCGCGCCGTTCTTCGTGCTCTTCGCGATCTTCGGCCTCTATCCGCTCGCCTACACGGCCTGGGTGTCCCTGCACGAGTGGGACCTCATCGCCGCGAACCCGACGTTCGTCGGCCTCGCCAACTACACCGCCCTGCTCCGCGACGCCGACTTCTGGAACTCGGTCGTCAACACCCTCGCCATCTTCGTCATCTCGACGGTCCCCCAACTGCTGCTCGCCCTGTGGTTGGCGAATCTGCTCAACCGAGGGCTGCGCGCGCGTACCTCGTTCCGGATGGGGATCCTGATCCCCAACCTCACCTCCACGGCGGCCGTCGCGATCGTCTTCAGCCAGTTGTTCGGCCGCGAGTTCGGCCTGGTGAACTGGGCTCTCGGCCTGGTCGGCGTGGACGCCATCGACTGGCACGCGAACCGGTTCGGCGCCTGGATCGCGGTGTCCACCATGGTCGACTGGCGGTGGACCGGCTACAACGCGCTGATCTTCCTGGCCGCCATGCAGGCCATCCCCCGGGACCTGTACGAGTCGGCCGCGCTGGACGGCGCCCGGCTGGTACGCCAGTTCTGGTCCATCACCGTGCCGCTGCTGCGGCCCACGATCATCTTCTGCACGGTCATCTCGACCATCGGCGGCCTGCAACTCTTCACCGAGCCGCTGCTGTTCAACTCGGGCACCAACCCGATCCGTGGCGGCACGCTGCGGGAGTCCCAGACGATCACGATGTACATGTTCGAGAACGCCTTCGCGCCGAACTTCAACTTCGGCTACGGCTCGGCGATCGCCTGGATGCTGTTCCTGCTGATCATCATCGTCGCGGTCGTCAACGTGGCGCTCATCCGGCGTACCGGTCGCTCGGGCAAGGGAGGGCTGTGACATGACGTCCGTGCTGCGTCCGCCGCGCCAGGCGGGCCGTGGTGGTGGCACCGGGCTCTGGTCGGCCGGTCGACTCACCTATTTCACGCTGATCGTGGCCTGCGCCTTCTCGGTCTTCCCGATCTACTGGATGGTGGTGGTGGCCACCCGGACGAACGACGCCACGGGTCAGCTCCCACCCGCGTTGCTGCCCGGCGGCAACCTGCCGGAGAACGCGTCCCGGTTGTTCGGCAACGACGACGCCAACTTCCTCACCGGCATGGTCAACTCCGCGATCGTGGCGATCTGCGTGACGGTCTCCGTGGTGCTCTTCTCCTCGCTGGCCGGCTTCGCGTTCGCCAAACTCCGCTTCCGGGGCCGCAACAAGCTGCTCCTGGTGATCATCGCGACGATGGCCGTACCCACCCAGCTCGGCGTGATCCCTCTCTACATGCTGATGACCAAACTGGGCTGGCAGAACCAACTCCAGGCCGTCATCGTCCCGGCCCTGGTCACCGGCTTCGGGGTGTTCCTGATGCGGCAGTACACGACAGACGCCGTACCCGACGAGTTGATCGAGGCGGCCCGCGTCGACGGTTGCAGCTCGTTGCGCATCTATCTCAACGTGGTGCTGCCCGCGCTGCGGCCGGCCGCCGCCGTACTGGGCCTGCTCACGTTCATGACCACCTGGAACGACTTCATCTGGCCGTACGCGGTGCTCAACGATCCGGAGAACCCCACCGTGCAGCTGTCCCTACGGGCCCTGTCCCAGGGCTACTACCAGGACATGTCCCAGATCTTCGCCGGGACCGCGATCGCCACACTGCCACTGCTGCTGGTCTTCGTCGTCTTCGGCCGGCAGATCGTCAGCGGAATCATGGAAGGAGCCGTGAAGGCATGATCAGCTTTCCCGACACGTTCGTCTGGGGCGCCTCCACGGCGGCGTACCAGATCGAGGGCGCGGTCGACGCCGACGGCCGCTCGCCGTCGATCTGGGACACCTTCAGCCGGACACCGGGCGCGGTGGCCGGGGGTCAGACCGGCGACGAGGCCTGCGACCACTACCGCCGCTACCGGGACGACGTGGCGCTGATGGCCGATCTCGGGCTGCGCGCGTACCGCTTCTCCATCGCCTGGCCCCGGGTCCGACCCGGCGGCGACGGACCCACCAACGAACGCGGCCTGGACTTCTACGACCGCCTCGTGGACGAGCTGCACCGGTACGGGATCACCCCGATGCCCACCCTCTACCACTGGGACCTGCCACAGGCGCTGGAGGATCGCGGCGGCTGGACCAACCGCCGCACCGCCGAGGCGTTCGCCGAGTACGCCACCGTCGTGCACGATCGGCTCGGCGACCGGGTCGACTGCTGGACGACGCTCAACGAACCGTGGTGCTCGGCGTACCTCGGTTATGGCAGCGGCATCCACGCTCCCGGCCGGCGGGACCCGGCGGCGGCCTTCGCCGCCGTCCACCACCTGCTGCTCGCCCACGGCCTGGGCACCCAGGCGCTGCGCGCGGCCGGCGCGCGGTCCGTCGGTCTGGTGGTGAACCCCGTCGCGGTACGCCCCGACGACCCGACCAGCGCCGCCGACGCCGACGCGGTACGCCTCATCGACGGGCTGCACAACCGCATCTTCCTCGACCCGGTGCTCGGCGACGGCTACCCCGCCGACGTGTTGGCCCACCTCAGCCGGTTCGGGGAGCCGACCTGGCTCGCCGAATCCGACGAGAAGACCATCGCCGCGCCCATCGACCTGCTCGGCATCAACTACTACAACCCGGTGTACGTGGCGGCCCGGCCCGGGGCACCCGAGGGCAACGGCACCTACCCGGGTGCCGCCGGCATCGAGTTCCGCGCCCCGACCGGCCCGACCACCGC
Organism: Micromonospora vulcania; assembly: GCF_042658605.1. NCBI lineage: Bacteria > Bacillati > Actinomycetota > Actinomycetes > Micromonosporales > Micromonosporaceae > Micromonospora > Micromonospora vulcania. The sequence continues at coordinate 143,102 of NZ_JBHSQS010000006.1, forward strand.
GATGGGCTGGGAGATCGACCCGACCGGCCTCAGTGATCTGCTGCGCCGGCTGCACCACGACTATCCCGGTACGCCGCTGTGGGTCACCGAGAACGGCGGCGCCTTCGACGACCAGGTCTCCGGCGACCACGTCCCGGACGACGACCGGATCTCCTACCTGGACGGGCACCTGCGAGCCGTGCACACCGCCCTGCGCGGGGGCGTCGACGTCCGGGGCTATCTCGCCTGGTCGCTGCTGGACAACTTCGAGTGGGCCGAGGGCTATTCCAAGCGGTTCGGGCTGGTGCACGTCGACTACCGCACCCAACGCCGGACGCTCAAGGACAGCGCCCACTGGTACCGGTCGGTGATCGCCCGCAACGCCCTGCCGGACTGACGGTCGGTCGACGATCGGGGTGCCCTGGCCGCGCGTGGCGGCCAGGGCACCCGGCCGTTCGTGGCGAAAACTGTTATCCCGATGCGGCCGGCCGGTCTCCTGAGGGGAGGCTTTGGTGGGATTTCCACCGGCGCCTCCATCAGGTAGCGGTGCGACCACAAGGAGTGGAATCGATGCGCGGAACCGGCCGGGACGACACCGACGCCGCGATGATGACCGGGGGTGCCCACGCGGCACGCCGGCGCGGACCACGCGGCCGTCTGCCGTTCAGCTCGAAGCGCGTACTTGGCCCGATCTCGGTGGCCGCCCTTCTGGCCGTCCTGGTGATCGGGGCGATCGTCGTGGCCCAACCGACCGGCCCGGCACCCGCCCCGGCGGCGACCCAGGCCGGCGAGCCGCTGCCAGGCGTGACCACGCCGACCGACCAGCCCGCCGGCACACCCGCCGTCAGCACACCCGCCGCCACGACGAGAGCGCCGGCCGCGACCCCCACCCCGAAGCCGGCGACCACCCGCCCGGCCGCCCCGGCGGGACCCGCGGTGACCTCGAAGCGCAAGGGCGTCGGCGTCTGGACCTTCGACGGCGTCAGCCAGGCCCTGGCCAACTCCACGGCGAGCTGGTACTACACCTGGAACGTGAACCACCAGGGCGTCACCACCCCGAAGGGCGCCGAGTTCGTTCCGATGATCTGGGGAGCGAAGAGCGTCACCGCCAACAACCTGCAACAGGCCAAGGCGAACGGCCGCCAACTGCTCGGATTCAACGAGCCGGACATGGGCGGCCAGGCCAACATGAGCGTGGACCAGGCACTTGAGCTGTGGCCGCAACTGCAGGCGACCGGCCTCCCGCTGGGCAGCCCGGCCGTGGCGTGGGGCGGGGACCGCCCGGGCGAGTGGCTCGACCGGTTCATGACCGGCGCGAAGGCACGCGGCTACCGGGTCGACTTCATCGCCCTGCACTGGTACGGCGGCGACTTCACCACCACCAACGCGGTCAACCAGCTCAAGTCGTACCTCTCGGCGGTCCACAACCGCTACAAGCTGCCGATCTGGCTCACCGAGTTCGCGCTGATCGACTTCTCCAACGGCGTCCGGTTCCCGAGCCAGGCACAGCAGGCCGCCTTCCTCACCGCGGCGACCCGGATGCTGAGCGGGCTGTCCTGGCTGCACCGGTACGCCTGGTTCGGCCTACCCGCCACCGACAAGGACCAGACCGGGCTCTTCCGGACCGGCAGCACGGCGACCGCCGTCGGCCGCGCCTACCAGGCCGCGCGCTGACCTGGCCTATGCCAGGTCCACGTGGTCCCGCCACGAGTGCCGGGGCTCGTAACCGAGCACCCGTCGCGCCTTGTCGATGCTCAACAGGGTCTCGTGCTCGCCGAGTTCCTTACGCACCTCGACGCCCGGGTAGACCTCGGCCAACAGGCTGGCACTGGACCGGCTCATGACGGTGTCGGCGTTGGCGATGATGAAGACGTCGGCGCCGGGATGGTCATGTGCGAGCGCCCGCTCGACCGCCTGGGCACCGTCGCGGGCGTCGATGTAGCCCCACAGGTTCCACCGCCGCAGCCGGGGGTCCGCGTCGAACGACGGGAACGGCGCGTAGTCCTCGACGTCCATCACGTTGGAGAACCGCAGACCCACCATCACCAACTCCGGGTCCCACCGGCAGAAGTGCCGCGCCATCTCCTCCTCAAGGGCCTTGTTCAAGGAGTACGTCGACTCCGGGCGCGGCGCGTACTCCTCGTCGACCGGCGCGTACGGCGGCGGGGTGTCGAACGGCAACCCCAACACCGTCTCGCTCGACGCCCACACCACCCGCTTGATCCCCGCCGCCCGCGCCGCGGCGAAGACGTTCTACGTCGCCGCCGAGTTGTTCGCGAAGGTGATCGCGTTCGGCAGCAGGCCGGGAGCCGGGACCGCCGCCAGGTGCACGATCGCGTCGACGCCGCCGGCGTGCTCGTCGGCACCGCCGGTGAACGCCTCCACCACCTGGCCGTAGTCGGTCAGGTCCACCTGGAGGAACTCGCCCTCGATGTCACGGGGATCGCGCCCTGCGGCGCGGTCGACGGCCAGGACGTCGACGCCCACGGCGCGCAGGTGGGCGACCACGGCGCGACCAAGCTTGCCGGTGGCCCCGGTGACGACAACACGCCTGGGCAGTGCGGGAGCGCTCATACCCACATCCTCTCCGGCGGTGCGCAGAGTCCGGCACGCGGGTGCGGCACGACCTGATCAGCTCTGGCCGGACTTCGGGCCGACACGGAGCGCCACCGGTTGATAACGTGACGGCGTTGATGGCCGCCGATGTCCCTGGGGAGGGTCGGCATGGGGGCGGACGAAGCTGCATCGAGCGGCGCGGGCATCCAGGTCGACCCGGTCGCCCTGACCTCGCACGCCGCACGCGTCGACCGCCACGCCGACGGCCTCGACACCGCCCGCCAAGCCGGCCAGCACGTCCGGCTGAGCAGCGACGCGTACGGGCAACTCTGCGCGATCATGCCCAACCTGCTGGACGGATTACAGCGCACCCTCATCGACGGCATCGGCACCGCAGCCAGTTCGGTACGCGAGACCGCCGGGAGGCTGCGTACCAGCGCGCACCGCTACCAGGCGTCCGACGACCGCGCCGAGCAGCTCCTGCGTCAGGCACGGGGCAAGGGGTGACGACCAACCCGCTCGTCGCCACAGCCTCCGACACCGCGCCCAGCGCCTGGGCCGGCATCTGGATCTGCGAGGACATCGAGCTCATCGCTCAGGGCGTTCGCAACGGCAGTTGGATCGACGGCAGCCTCGGCGTGGTCAGCGCCGGCCTCGACGGTCTCGCCTTCGTCTCCGACCCGGTCGGCGCGCTCCTGCAATACGGCATCGCCTGGCTCATCGAGCACGTCAAGCCGCTCAGCGAAGCCCTGGACTGGCTCGCCGGCAACCCCGCCGAGATCACCGCCCACGCGCAAACCTGGCGAAACGTCGCGGCCTCGCTGCGGCAGGAGGCGGCCGGGCTGGCCGGTGCCGTCCGCGCCGACGTCGCCGGCTGGGGCGGCAGCGCCGGGCCCGCGTACCGGGCCTGGGCCGCGGAGCAGACACAGGCCATCACCGGGCTCGCCCAGGGCGCCGACGCCCTGGCCGCGATCACCGAGGGCGCCGCGGGCCTGGTCGCCGCCGTCCGACTGCTGGTCCGCGACGCCATCGCCACCTGCGTCTCGCGCCTCATCGTGTACGCGGGCGAACTGGTCATCACCGGCGGGCTCGCCGCGCCACTTGTCGCAGAGCAGGTCGCCACGACGGTGGCGTCGTGGGCGGCACGGATCGCTCGACTGCTGCGGGGCCTGCTGGCCAGTCTGCGGCGACTGCTGCCGGCAATCCGCCGACTCGGCGACCTGATCGACAAACTCAAGCAAGCGCTCGGCCGACTCCAGAGGGGTGAATCGCCGCCGAGCCGTAGCACCCCGGAGCCTGAACCACCTCGCGAGCCTCCATCTCATTCCGGCGCGGAGCAACAACGAGTTCACGACCTCGGCATGGATCCGGCGACCGGAAGGTTCCGACCGGGCGAGGCGGAGACGGCGATCCGGTTGGAGCAGGAGCGGGGGGTGAGATTGAGTCGCGCTCCGGCGGACTCCTCCGCCGACTGGGTCGACGACGTCGGGCGGACCTATGATGCGGTGGGAAACTTTCCGGGGCAGTTCTTCGATCGGCAGTGGCCCCAACTGCAGTATCAAATTGAGCGGCACTTGGACAAGGCGGACCTTGTGCCGGTGGACGTTTCGAAGTTCTCCCCGGAGCAGGTCATCCGGATCGAACAGTTCATAACGGACCGGAACCTCGGTCCGCGAGTATTCATCGTGGGGAACAGATGGCTGGCCTGATCGTGCTGAAGCCCGGGGTCGACTGGACCGCGACGGGAGGCTTGTTCGACTGGACGTTGGAGTTCCTGATCTCCAGCCTCTCGGACCGGCAGGCCGCCAACCACCTTCAAGAGATCGTCGACAACAACCTTGGGTCCTTGTGGGTCAGCGAACTTCCCGTCGCAGCCCGGCAGGAGATCATCGACCTCTGGCGGGACGGCCTCGTCGCGGCTGGCGAGCGGCAACTCCCGAACACCGAGCACAAGGCGGATGTCATCCGCCACCTTCAAGAACTGGTTGACGCGACCTATTCCGCCGATCTGCCAGGGCCCGGCACCGCCGGCTAGCTGGCCGCAGGGCTACCGTTGGTGTCGCCAACGGCGGCCGCGACCGGCGGCAGCAGCCGAGTGAGGCGCGCGCAAGAAAGCGGGCGAATGGCGACCTTCGATGAGTGGCTGGACGCGTACGACAGTGTCTACCGCAACCAGCCCGCACCATCGAACGTGCAATGCCCGAACTGCGGTGACCGGACGTTACGCCTGATCTTTACCGGGCCGCACGGATCGAGATACGGCTACGCCTTTTTCTGGTGCGACACCTGCTTGGAGGGCATCCATCTCTCCAGAGCACCCATCCCGGATGGGGTCATGGCACGGGCGATCGATGGGCCGGCTGAGGAACGCAGCCGGGGCATCCCCAACTACCGGCTGGTCACGTAGCTCACGTTCCGAGCGCGCTCTCAACCCAGGAGTACGACTGCTGGCCCGCGTCGTTGGGTTTACTCCACTGGAGAAAAGATGATCTACCTTGCGTAAGAATGTCGCCACCGAGGGCAATTCTTGCTTCGCTAGGCTCGCGAGCATGAGTCGGCGCGTGACGATCTCCGTACCTGATGACGTGGCCGAGCAGCTGTTGGCACTCCCGGCCCGCCAGGTCTCCGCGTATGTCACCGAAGCGCTGCGTCGTCGCCGGACACCCGATGACATGCAGGCGGCCGGGCACGGCGAGTTCCCGTATGACCCGCAGGGCGCAGCGCAGCAGCTGGCAGTCCGCCAGGTGACACCCGAGATGCGGGATGCGGCGATAGCCCGTGTGGCAGAACTGTTGGAGCGCACGGTCGACGAAGTGCGCGCCGATTTCGACCGGCTGGGTGTGGGGTGAGCGCAGCGGCCGGGGTGCTCGACACCGGTGCCCTGCTGGCCCGCACCCAGACGCCCGTTCAACCACGTGTTGGGTTCGAGGGTCAGTCCGTGTGCGCGAGAGGTTGTCGGCCGGGCGCCGGGGTCCGACCGGACCGAGACGGCACCGGCGCACTGACACACTGTGGACATGGTCGATTGGTTTACGCAGGCCGAAGCCAGCAGTGACGTCATCCGGATCTCGGAACCGCACGTCAACGAACTGCTGTCGGCGAACTTCTGGTGGTTGCGCGGCGACGATCGGGACATCGTGGTCGATGCCGGGCTCGGTGTCGTCGCCCTGCGGGACGCGATTCCGAGCATGTTCGAGCGCGATCCGATGGTCCTGCTCACCCACGCGCACCTGGATCATGTCGGTGGGGCGAATGAGTTCGCTGAGCGGGCCGCTCACCCCGCCGAGGCGGGGCTCCTCGCGGCCGGGGTACCGGCGAGCCTGTACGGCGCGGAGCTCTACGACAAACTCGGGATCGACGCGGCGGGGGAGCCCGTCCCGGAGCTCATGATCGACGTGCTGCCCGATGCCGGCTACGACCCGGCCACCTACCGCGTCGAACCGATGACCCTGAACCGCGTGCTCGACGACGGCGACCGGATCGACCTGGGCGGGCTCGTACTGACCGTGCTGCACCTTCCCGGCCACACACCGGGAAGCATCGCCTTGCTGGAGGAGCGCACCGGGACCCTGTATTCCGGCGACATCATCTATGACGGTGCCTTGATCGACGACCTGCCGAACTCCGACGTGGCCGCCTACCGGCGAAGCATGGAGTTCCTCGTCGACCTCGACGTGTCCGTCGTCCATCCCGGCCACGGGCACAGCTTCGACCGGACACGCCTTCGCCAGTTGGCCGAGACCTACCTGCGCAGGAAGGCTTAGGTCGGGTCGGGGTCGAGGGTGGGGCCGGATCATCGGCCGCGTCGATGGGACCTTGACCGGGCTCTCGGAAGATTCATAGGCTCCGGTCACTGTGATCCATTTCCCGAGAAGGGAAACACGCATGGCTCCGTTCTGGACGGTCCCTCCGAGGCGGTTGGCGAGTGCCGCCACGATCGCTCTCCTGCTCGGCACGATCCCCCTGCTCGGCGGCACACCGGCCGCGAGCGCCCCTCGGCACTCCCCCTGTAGTGACGACCCGACCGCCCGGCTGAGCAAGGTGCCCACGCCCGAGGCCGTGCTCGGCTTTCCGCTCGGCGTGGGTCAGCAGCGGGTCGTCACCAACGACGAGGTCCGGACCTACCTCGGGGCCGTGGACGGCGCCTCCGACCGGGTCGTCACCGGAGTCATGACGAGCAGTGTGCTCGGCCAGCCGCTGCCGTACGCGGTGGTGTCCAACGAGCGTAACGTCCGGCCGGGCGCGCTGCGCGAGATCGCCGACGACGTACGGGACCTGCGGGACCCGCGTCGTACCAGCGCGCGCAAGGCCGCCGGGACCGCGAAGGACAGCCCGGCGATCGTCTGGGTCACCGCGAACGTGCACGGCGGCGAGAAGAGCGGCACGGACGCCGCACTCAAGACGTTGTACGAGCTGGCGGCGGGGCTGTCCTGCGCGGTCGCCCAGCGCAACGACAACCTGGTCACCATCATCGTCCCGACGCAGAACCCGGACGGGCGCGACGCCACCCGGCGACAGAACGAGTACGGGTTCGACCTGAATCGGGACTGGTTCGCCCGTACCCAGCAGGAGACCGACGGCAAGCTCGAACTCCTGCGCCGCTACCCGCCGCAGGTCTTCATTGACGCCCACGAGATGGGCGGCCGGCAGTACTTTTTCCCGCCCAACGCCGACCCGATCCACCACGAGATCGCCGGCGAGGCGGTGGACTGGATCAACCGGATCGGCGAGGCCAACAAGGCCGGCTTCGGCTACAACGGCGCCTGCGACGACGTGGTCACCACCGAGTGCTACTTCAACTACGACACGTACGACATGTTCTTCATGGGTTACGGCGACACGGTGCCGACCACCGGTTTCGGCGCGGCCGGCATGACCTACGAGAAGGGCAGCGCGTCGGCGGTGGCCGACCGGGTCCAGCAGCAGTTCAACACCCAGTGGTCGACGCTGGGTTGGGCCGCCGCGAACAAGCGTGAGGTGCTGAGCGACTACTTCGACATCTGGAGTGACGCACTCGCCGAGGGCAGGGCGGGCGCGCTGGAGCCGAACGAGGTGGTCCAGCCCACCAACGAGGTCCAGTTCCCGGTGCCGGACATCAAGATCCGCTCGTACTTCCTGCTGCCCGACCGGCAGCTCGCCGACGTACGCCAGCTCGTCGAGCGGCTACGCCGGATGGACGTCGAGGTGTACGAGGTGCAGAAGCCGACCCGGGTGCCGACCGCCCGGGTGTTCGGTGGTCGAACGGCCACCAACGTCACGGTGCCCAAGGGCGCGTACTGGATTCCGATGGACCAGCCGCAGAAGCACTGGATCCAGGCGGTCATGGGTGAGGACCCGTACACGCCGTTCCCCTACTTCTACGACGTGTCCTCGTGGAGCAACCCGCTGCTGATGGGTGTGTCCACGATCTACACCGGCGACAACGTACGACCGAAGGCCCAGCTCGTCCGGGAGATCTCCGGTGGGCGAACGTCGACGGCCCGGCCCTGGGGCTCGTACACCTATCCGCTGGACTCGGCCGCCGCCGCGGAACTCACCTTCACCCTGCTCGGCCGTGGCGTGCCGCTGGTGCGGAGCCTGGACAGCAGCCGGGTGGCCCTGCCGGCGACCAGGCTGACCCGGGAGATCGACCGGCTCGCCGCCTCGCTCGGAGTGAGCCTGACCCCCGGCGGACCGGCCAGCGGTACGCCGGTGAACCTGCCCGACGTCGGCCTGTTCCAGGGCACCGGCGTCTCCACCACGTCCGGCTCGCACGGCGAGGCCCGCTACGTGCTCGGCAAGCGGTGGGGGCTCGACCTCACGCCGGTCACCACGGCCGACATCAACGACAACACCGCGGCGTTCACCGGCCGTACGGTGCTGCTGGTGCCGGACGGCAGCAGCCCGACCGGTGGTCTCACCGCCGCCGGGCAGGCCAACCTGCGCGACTGGATCGCCCAGGGTCACACCTACATCGGGCTGCGCAACGAGGGAACGCGGGTGGCCCGGGCCGCCGGGCTCACCTCCACCACCGAGAAGACCAAGCCGGACGACTACCTGGTGATCGGCTCGCACCTGCGGGTCGACGTCGACCAGGACAGCCCGGTCGCACTGGGCCGCCCGGCGGAGGACTTCGAGTTCAACAACAGCGACCCGATCCTGAACCCGAGCACCACGGGGACCAACGTGCTCAGCTACCCGGCGGGCGACACCTTCTGGGCCAACGGCTACACCGTCGGCGCGGACGCGCTGAAGGGGACGGCGGCCGTGGTCGACGAGCCGACCGGGGCCGGTCGGGCGGTGCTGTTCGCGTTCAACCCGCTCTTCCGGGCGTACAACGAAAATGGTCTGCACCTGGTGGCCAACGCGCTGCTCTACCCGGCGGCGCAGGGTGCGGCTCCCCGGCGGACGGCGGCGATCGACCCGGCGCGCGTGAGCGCCGCCGCCGCGCCGGTGACGCCGGAGTTGGGCGGCGAGTGGAGGCCCATCAGGATCGAGGTGGCGGGGGCCGACCTGGCGCGGACCCAGGCGATCGTCGAGCGATTCACCACCGACGCACGGACGTCCGCCGTCGGCGGCTCGGCCTACCTGGTGATTCCTAACCCCGAGGGACGCCAGGCCGACGAACATCCGTTCCTGAATGATCTGGTACGCGCGCTGCGCGCCGCCTCGATTCCGCTGCGGTCGATAGTGGGCTGAGGCTCTGACGGCCCTGCACAGCGAAGCGCCCGTCCCCGAGTTGGGGGCGGGCGCTTCCGCGCGTTCTGGCGCAGGCCAGCCCCGTCCCCGTCGGTCGGCAGTCGGCAGTCGGCAGGCAAGGTCGGCAGGGAGATGACAAGGGTCGACAACCTACGCATTACGAGATCAAGATGGGCGAACCGGTGACCTGCGCAAGGGGGGTCCTACCAGCGGAAACACCTCTCTCATCTCTCACCACTCCCCCGCCGCCCGTCGACCTCTTGCGGACTGGATGCGGACAGCTCGCTGCCATGAAGTGGGGCGGGCCGCTCACCCTGCCTTGCAAAGATCAAGACGGCTGTCTGCCTAGGTCGGTGACTGCCGCTGAGCTGCCCGCCGTGTCGCCTGCCATCGACCCCGGACGGTATCCGTCGGCGGGCTTGGCTGTACGAGTGGCTGTACTGACTGCTCTACTCGGCCGGCTCCATGACCTTGGATGGCTCTCGGAGTATGGCGGGCAGCTCACCCAAGGTATGGATAACCGGCCCGCCCCAGCTGGGGTCGGTGTCGTTGTGCTCCGTGGTCCGGAAGACGGTCATACCGACCGCTGCCGCCCCGGGCAGCTCACCGTCTGAGCCGTCGCCGACGAAGAAGCACTCCGCAGGCTCGACCCCCAGGCGCTCGGCAGCAAGGTGATAGATCGCCGGGTCGGGCTTGGCCAGCCCGACATCACAGGAGAAGATCGCGACATCGAACCGTCGGGCAAGTGGACTCTGCGGCCACGGCTCGGAAGTGTCCGACGTGGCGTTGCTGATAAGGGCCAGCGGATGACCATTGGCGCATAGCGCGTCGAGCACGTCCAGGGTGGCGGTCGAGACGCTCTCCAGCACCCGCCGTCCGAGGGCTCGCCGATGCTGACCGGCCCGTGCCACCTGTGCGGCGGTCGGTGTGCCGCCGAGGCGTCCGGCGAGGATCCGGATGGTCTCCTCCACGTCCCACCGGACCAGCCGATCCCGCCAGGTGGCGTGGTACGCGGCGACCAGCTCGGCCGGAGCCACACCGACCATGACCGCCATTTCGCCGACTACCCGGTCACGTTCCTCGTCAGCCCCGTGGATCAAGGTATGAAAGAGGTCGAAGATCACCGGCCGAGACATTTCAGCATCCTACTGAGATCGTCACCGCTGTCACCTTCCTCGCCATCCCGTCTGCCGCCGACCCACACACCGTGGATCGGGCCAGAGCCAGGGTGACAAGGTGGAGCGCCTACCGGACGAACGACCTTGTCGCCCTGGCCCTGGTCTGCTCGGCTCCGCCTGGGTCGGTGGCTGGCGGGATGGCATCCCACCACCCGCGAACCGGAACCGTTCGGCAACTCCATCTCGGAGCCGTCTGGCCCCTGCCGGAGGCAAGAGCTCTTATCGGCCGACGCGCCGGCTGATGCCGGCGCTTGCGCCGCCAGCAGGCCGAGCGCGGCCGGCGCGGCCCGCTTGCGGGCCGCCTTGATCTGATAGAGCAGTCGACCCGACGGACCTCGTCAACATCGACGAGACGGCAGGCAGAGACCGCGAGAAGGCCGCCCGAAGAACGCGACTTCGTACACGACGGTCAACTCCTGCGATTGTGCGGGGATGTTGCCGCCGCCGGGAGCCTCGGAAAGCCCCATCGCCGCCATTTCCGGGACCGGCTAAGGCCGACTGGCGACCTGCGCAACGAAGGACCGCCAGGCGGGCGGGGAGAAGACCAAGGCCGGACCGTCGGGGTTCTTGGAGTCCCGGACGCCGACGATGTTGGGCAGGTTGTCCGCGACCTCGACACAATCGCCACCGCCGGAGCCGCTGCGGGTCGACTTGCGCCACGTGGCACCGATCAGGTCCATGACGTCCCAACTTCCTCGATCAGCTCGATGGACTGGCGGCGGGACAGCGCCTCGTTGCGAACCGTCTCCCACCTCGAAACGAGAGTATCCACATCGGTATCGCTGTCAACGACCACACCACCGAGCTGGTTTTCCATCTGCCCTACCCACTTGTGATCGGGCAGGCGCGCAAGGCTGAACGGCCCGGTCAGGCCGACGTGCATGCTGACCTCGTCGGGCAGCACATGAACGCTGATGTTCGGCCGCTCCGCGAGGGTGGTCAGGTGCTTGATCTGCCCGGCCATGATGTCGCGGAAGTCCGCACCGGCGCGGCGTAGCACCGCCTCGGCGATCACGGCGATGAACTGCGGTGCGTTCGCCTGTGTGAGGACCCCCTGCCGGTCGAGCCGATGCGCCAATCGTCTGTCGACCTCGTCATCGCTCAACGTGTCGTCGCAGCGGATGACGGCCCGGCCGTAGCTCTCGGTCTGGAGCAGGCCCGGAACGAGGCTGGGCTGAAAGACCCTGAGCTGTGCGGCTGCGCGCTCGGCGTCCAGCCAGGGCAGGAACCAGGACGGCATCCCGAGCTTCGCCACCATGCGCTCGAACAGCCCGCCGTTGGAGAGCGCCCGGTCTGCGCCCTTGATGAAGTCCATCGTCAGCGCTCGCGTCTCGCCCTCGACGGCGCTGACATGCGACGCGCTGAAGCCGGCACCTCGGCCGAACGCCTCCTGCGTCATGCCCGCGGCCCCTCGGGCGCGGCGGATCTCACCCACGATGAACGCGGCGAGCGGGTGCGGTACATCGGCCATTCAACGCTCCCCAAACCGGAAGATCGACGACTCACGCCGCTGCTGGGCGTGGAACGTATCGCCAGCTCAGCCCGAACCGGCGAACCACCTTCCGAGGGTAGCGGCGTCCACAGCAGAGTGTCACCAACGGCGCGGCCGGCAGGAATCCGAATCCGGCGGACGCGTTCGTTGCGGGGCCGCCTCGGTTGGGCGAGCACTCACGGGGCGGCCCCTCCCGATCAACGGCCACAGGGGAAGACCGTGCCCAACGAGAAGCCGACAACGCCAGATGTCCGAGAAGTCCGGTCCGGGGACCTCCTGCACCTGACCTCCGCCGCGAGCCCCCAGTTCGCCCGGCCCATCGTGGTCCGCGTGATCCGCGCTCTGACCGACCGACACACCTACCACGGATGGCTCTGGATCGAGGCGTACCAGCTCGGCCCCGACGGCGACGCCGTCGAGCGCCGCGAGCTGTTCCTGATGCCTGCCGGCGTACGTTGGCTGACCTCCCCACCTGCGATCCGGCGTCCGATCCGTCGGCACCCTGCGCGGGTCGGCTGATGCCCCGGCGCGCTCCCGACCACCGGCCCGCCCGCCCGACGTGGCGCTGCGGAGCATGTGGCATCGCCTGGCCCTGCTCACCCGCGAAGCTGCGGCTCCTCGCCGTGTACCGGCTGGACCGCCCGGCCCTGCTCGTTCACCTGGCGACGCTTCGGGACCAGGCAACCGCGGACCTCACCGCACTGAACCCGAGCGCGCCACCGGCCGATCTGACCGGGCGCTTCACCGGCTGGGCGTCCGCGCGTTAGCCGCGTCCTGTCATCCCCGGTCGCATCGACCGGTGGCCCGTGCTCAGGATCGGCAGGGGAAGCTGCTCTTCGAGCAGCTCACCCCATAGTTGTACGCGTCGTTGAAGTGCGTGTAGTAGGCGTCGTAGAGCGGGTGGGTGGTGCCGCTCTCCGGGGCCATCTTGACGAAGATCTCGTCGTTCTCGTTGAGGGCGTCCTGGGTCCAGTTCTGTGAGCCGGTGTAGACGCGGTACTGGTAGGCGGTGCCGTACTTGCCGTACGCCGCGAAGAACTTGTCGTGCACGTTGTCCATGCGGTGGATGGCCACGCCGGCGTCGAGCAACTCGTTGTAGACCGACTGGCTCATCGAGATGCCGCCCTCTTCGTTGGTGCCGACGACCATCCAGACCTTGCAGCCGTCGGAGCGGAACCGGGTGACCAGGTCCATGATCTGCGACCGACCGGTCGTCACCGACGCCATGCCCACGCGCAGCCGACAGTTCGCGTCGGGGGTCAGGTCGTTGAGCCGGGTGACGATGGTGTCGGTCTGCCCCGCCGCCTCCGGCGACGCGTACACGTCGGCTGCGGCGGCCTGGTAGTAGCCCCGGCCCGTGGCGGAGTCGTAGTAGTCGTTGCCGCTGTAGTGCCGACGGTTCCACATGTCGCCGAAGTTGGCGTTCAGCCCGGCGGTGAGCGTCGTGTCGCCGTACACCGTGATGGTGTTGTTGAAGGCGTCCGGCCCGGTCGTGTAGGTGAGGTTGCTGGATCCGAACCAGGCGACGTTGCTGCGGGCGACGCCGTTCGGATCGGTGGTACGGGTGAAGGTGAACAGCTTGGTGTGCATGTCGCCGTCGGCGCTGGTGCTGATGCAGCCGTGGCCACCACTGCTGTTCAGGCAGAACTGATAGTTGGTCAGCTTCTTGATCGTCGTGATGGCGGGGTCGGTCGAGGTCGCGTTCTTGCCGTCCAGGAGCACTTGGACGGTGACGCCGCGAGTCTGGGCGCGCAGCAGCGCGTCCGCGACCGAATCAACGCTGAGCGAGTGGATCGCTCCCCGGATGGTGGAGCCGGCAGGAGCCGCGTCGATCAGCCGTTGCAGCTCGGTGATGATGGTGTAGTCGCGCCCATCCTTCGGATCGCTGAAGTGCGCCCACACCGGGTAGCCGGCCAGGGTGGCCGACGCGGCCGAGACGCTCGCCGGCACCGCGGTGGCCGGTGCCGCCGCTGCCGGCGCCGCCAGCTGGGTCAGCCCCAGAACGACCAGAGTCCACATCGCCGTACGGCGAACCGCCGCGCCCACTTGACCGATCATCATAGACAGGAATGATTGGCAGGAAACCTTCACGTGTCAATGCACCGTTGGTGAAACTTTTCGAGTACGGCAGTCGTCGAGAGGCGAAGGGGTGGCGGTCCGCGTCTCGCCCTCCGGAGCGCTGACGTGCCACGCGCTGAAGCCGGCACCCTGGGCGAACGCCTCCTACGTCATCCCGCCGACCCCCTTCGCGGCCGGCGGCGCACGAACAGAGGTGTGTGCCGAATCACCGAATCGGTTCGCCACGCTGTCGCGCACGTGTCGCCCGCCACAGTGGACCGGAGCTCGGTCGACAAAGAGAGCGTGTACTCGACAGTAACGCGATAATGCGACCACTCTGGGTGCTATCGGGCCGCGACCCCGCGAATCACTCCCCGGTATGTGCAGTAGCATCCCCGGTCGCCGTGGATGACCGAGGAAATCACCACGGGCGTCACCTCTCCGCAAATAATTGTGAGGTTCGTCATGGCCAGAAGAGTGTCGTTCGCCGTGTCCCGGACGATCGAAGTCGCGCTTATCGTCCTGGGCATATTCGTCATCGTCTCGGAGAATGTCGTCGGCTACATCGCGGTCTGGGACTGCATCGGTGTCGTCTACCTGGCGATCCGGATCAACCGCCTCCGGTACAAGAAGGTGAGCGACGACACCGAGTGGCTCAAGCGTGCCCTCGGGCCACGCATCGGGCTACTGTTCACCATCTTCGCGAGTCTGGTGGGAATCGTCTCTGGTCTGCTGATCGTCAGTGGCGGCGACAATGCGGACGACACTCTGCTGGCAAAGGTTGTCGGTATCCCCGCCGTACTGCTCGCGTGGGGCATTCTGCACTTCGGTTATGCCGAGCGGTACGCGCAGGGCTACTACGCCGCGCTGCCGACGCAGCACCTGGTCTTTCCCAACACGGATCGGCCGACCTTTATCGATTTCGCCTATTTCTCGTTCACCCTCGGCGCGACGTTCTCGGTATCCGACGTGGAGACGCAGACCTCCAAGATCCGGCTTCAGATCCTGTCGCACTCGATCCTGTCGTTCATCTACAACACCGCGACGGTCGGTATCGCCGTCAGCGTCATCACCGGCTGACCTCCGGCCATTGGCGGACCGATGCCGACCCCCGCGACGGCGGCGGGTCGACATCGGTCCTGTCAGCTTCGCTACGGCTTGCGGCCGACGCCGCTGTAGCCGGTACGGGCCACCTCCGGGTCCTCGGTGGCCGGCGGCTCGGCGTACGGCCACATGTTGACCAGCCCGGGCGGCTCAAGGACGAAGTTCCCGAAGAACTCGGAGATGCCCGCGTGGCTACGCGGCACGAACGGGCTGTTCGCACGCTCGTAGATCGCGGAGATCCGGGCCATCAGGTCGGGGTGCACATCGGTGCTGGCGTGCGACAGCGCCAGGTAGCTGCCGGGGGCCAGCGCGTCCCGGTAGGTCGCCACGACCTGCTGCGGGTCCTGCTCGTCGGGCACCAGGTGCAGCACGAACATCATCAGGACCGCGATCGGCTGGTCGAAGTCGAGCGCGGCGGTGACCTCCGGGTGACTGAGGACCTGCTCGGGTTGGCGCAGATCTCCCCGTACCACCGTGACGGTCTTCGCGTCGGCAAGCAGCGCCTTGCCGTGCGCGCAGACCACCGGGTCGTCGTCGACGTAGACGACGCGGACGTCCGGGTCGATGCGGTGGGCGATCTCGTGCACGTTGTCCTGCGTCGGCAGACCGGACCCGAGGTCCAGGATCTGCCGGATGCCCCGCTCCTGCACGAGGTGGCGAACGGTCCGGGCGATCAGGCCACGGCCCTGCCGGGCGGCCTCTGGCATCCACGGCGCGACCTGTAGCACCGCGGCGGCCGCGGCCCGGTCGGCCGCGAAGTTGTCCTTGCCGCCGAGGTAGTAGTCGAACATTCGAGCCGCGTTCGGCTTGTCGGGCTGAAGGCCAGTCCCGGCCTCGGAATGCGTCATGATCGTCCACCTCTCCCCCGGCGCCGAGCACGGAGCATACCGTCCATGATGGTCATTCACGTTTTGGCTCCAGCGGCGGCAGCCACGACGATCGGTTCTCCGAGCCCATCGCGTTCATGTGCTCCGGATCAGGGTGCGACAAACCCCTGGGCGACCGATCGGTCGTGGCCCCGCCGGCCGCAGGTCAGACGCGGACGAACTTCACGGCGTCGGCCCGGGCACACCCGGATCCGCTGGCGGTGGTGCGCAGGTAGCCGCCGGTGCCGGCCGGGAAGTACCAGGAGCCGAGCAGGACCCAGCCGCTGGATCCGGAGGTGCCGTCGAGGTAGCTGGTGGAGACCGTGCCGTCGTGTGCCGTGTCGTACCGCTGGTTGGGGTCGCTGCCGCTGGCGGCCACCTTGTACGCGTACACCTGGTAGGTGCCGGCGGCCCGCAGGTTGGGCCGCCAGGTCGCGGTGGCCCCGGCCACCGCGCAGGTCGCGTAGCGGGTGGGCGAGGCGTACGTCCAGCCGGTCAGCGCCGAGTTCGACCAGGACCCGGTCTCGGTGTAGCCGTAGGCGGCCGGGCCGTCGTTGTCGACGTAGTAGTCCCGCTGCCAGTAGCGGACGTAGTCGAACTGCACCGCCGAGGGGAGCTTGGTGACGTCGGGGACCGTGCCGTAGGCGATGCTGGTCAGCCAGATCGCCGTGTAGTCGTGGGTCCACTGCTCCGGGGTGTACGGCTGGGTCGCCTTCAGTACGCCGTCGACGTAGTACCGGACCGACCGCTCGGCCCAGTCGACCCCGTAGGTGTGCCACTGCCGCAGGTCGAACCCGATGTCGTAGACCCCGCTGGTGTAGTAGGTCGGGGCCTGCTGCGCGGAGCCCCGCCAGGTGATCACGTTGTGCCGCAGCCGCTGCGGCTGGATCGAGTCGATCTCGAAACCGTCGATCTCGGTGCGCTGCTCGGCGGGAAAGGTCGTCGACCCGTCGCCGGCTTGGAGCCAGAACGCGCTGTGCCAGCCCGACCCGTCGTTGATCTTCGCGCGGGTCTCGTAGTAGCCGTACCGCAGCTTCTGCTTGCTGACCAGGCCGCCGCCGGTGAAGTCCTTGCCGCCGTAACTCTCCTGGCGCAGCGCGATGTTCATCGCCCCGCCGGAGATCGAGACGTTCTGCGGTCGCTGCGCGCTGTAGGCCTTGACGTCGGTGCGGTAGTTCCACTTGGCGGTGTCGACGGCCGAACCGTTGAACTCGTCGGAGAAGGCCAGTGTCCAGCCGGCGCCGACCGGGTCGGCGTGGGCGGACGTGACCGGGCCGAGCACGGCCAAGCCGGCGGTGGCGAGCACGGCGGCGAGCCCGCCGCGCAGGATGGATCCGGGGGTACGCATGAAAGCCTCCCAGGGGGACGGATCGGGGCTGAGGGTTTTCGATCCTGAACTCCGCCGGCCGCCACGGCGGTCGTGCTCACTTGGCCAGTGCGGACATCTGCTCCCGGGCCTCGGTCAGGGCCTCCTTCGGCGACGACCTGCCGATCAGGATCGCCTGCACCTTCTCGGCCAGCACCTTCTCCATCTGGGAGAACTGCGGGTAGATCCAGAAGGGGCCGGCGCTGGAGTTGGCGGCGACCTCGCGGGTGAACGCGACCGCGAAGGCGTTCTGCTGGACCTCGGCGGCGGCGAGACCGGTCTTGGTGGTCGGTGGCAGACCGGCCTTGGCGAACCAGTCCAGGGAGTACGCGGTGTCGGTGGTCAGCGTCTTGGCGAACTGCGCCGCCGCGGTGCCGCCCGCACCGTTGACGATCGCGATGACGTGCCCCCAGGCCAGGTGGCGGGGCTTGTCACCGGCGGTCCGTACGGCACGGGCGACCGGCACCAGCTTGTCGCCGAGGGTCTTGTCCGGGGATGAGTTGGTGACCGCGGCACGGCCACTGATGGCGTCCTCGTAGAAGGCGGTCTTGCCCTGCGACATCAGCGCGCGGGCGTCGACCCGGTTGACGTCGGCGGCGATCAGCTTCTCGTCGTAGAGCTTCTTGTACCAGGTCAGCGCGGCGACGCTGGGCTCGTCGCCGATGACGATCTTCCCGTTCTCGACCACCGGTGAGCCGAAGGCCCACATCCACGGGATGATGTCCTTGAGCTGGTCGACCTTGGTCATGGCCGCGTACGGCACGATGCCGCCGAGGCCCTTGACCGCCCGCAGCGCCGCCTCGAACTCCTCGATGGTCTTCGGTGCGCTGGTGACGCCGGCCCGGGTCAGGATCTCCTGGTTGCTGATCAGGCCGATGCCGGCCTGGGTCCAGGGCAGGGCGAGTTGCTTGCCGTCGACCTTGCCGAGCGCCAGGGCGGCGTCGGTGTAGTCCGTGCCGGTGGTGACGCTGCCCAGGTCGGCGAGCTTGCCGGTGGCCGCGAGGGTCGCCAGCCACGCCACGTCGAGCTGCATGGCGCCCTTCAACTGGCCGCCCCGGACCTGGAGCAGCAGCTGGTTGAGGTAGTCGTTGTACGGGTACGACGGCGTCGAGATGGTGATCCCGCCGTTCGCCCCGGTGTAGCGGCTGACCAGGCCGGCGAGCGGCTCCTTGGTGGCCGCCTCGTTGGCGGCCCAGGTGGTGAAGGGGAACTGCTTGGCGTCGTCCTCCTTGAGGCCGCCGGTGGTGCCCGTCGAGCCGGACGGGGCGCAGGCGGTGAGCGCGGGGCCGGCGATGGCGACGCCGGCGCCGACACCGAGGAGCTTGAGCAGGTTTCGGCGGGAGTATTGGTCGGACATCGGGGTCTCCAGTATCGGACGGGTGGCGGTGGGGGTGTTCAGCCCTTCACGGCGCCGGCGGTGAGCCCGGCGACGAGGTAGCGCTGCAGGACGGCGAAGCCGAGCACGACCGGGAGCGAGACGACCAGCGACGCGGCCATCAGCGCCGGCCAGGCGGTCTCGAACTCACCGAGGAAGGTGTTCACCAGGCCGGGCGGGAGGGTCTGCTTGTCCGGCCCGGCGAGGGTCAGGGCGAAGATGAAGTCGTTCCAGCCCCGGATGAACGCGAACAGGCCGGTGGCGACGAGACCGGGCAGCGACACGGGCAGCAGGATCCGGTGGATGATCGCGCCCTGGCCGGCGCCGTCCACCTTGGCCGCCTCGATCAGCTCGTCGGGAATGGTGTCGAAGAACCCCTTGAGCATCCAGATGCACAGCGGCAGCGTGAACGTGGTGAAGGAGAGAATCAGCGCGAGGTACGAGTTGAGCAGGCCGACCTGGCTGAAGACCAGGTAGAGCGTGATCAGCAGGAGTGCCTGCGGGAACATCTGCGAGGCGAGGACCAGATACATCAGCGAACGCCGGCCGCGGTAGCGGAACTTGGCGAACGAGTATGCCGTGTAGGCCGAGACGACGACCGTCAACAGTGCGGTCAGGGTCGACACGAGGAGGCTGTTGAGCAGGTAGCGCAGCAGCGCCGGGTTGTCCCAGAGCGCGCTGAAGTTCTCGACTGTCAGCCGTTCGGGGAAGAACCGGGGCGGGAAGCGGAAGACGTCGGTGGCCGGAGTGAAGGCGGTGACCGTCACCCAGTAGACCGGCCCGAAGGCGAAGACGCCGAGCACCGCGACGGTGACGACGGCACCCCAGGAGGGCGGCGGCCGGCGGCGTCGGCGGGGCACCGGGGCTTGCGGCGGCGCGGCGGTGGTCGGGTGCGCCGGAGTGACCGTCATCGTCATGCCTTCTCACCCCGCTCGCTGAACCGGACGTAGACCACGACCAGGGCCATGATCAGCACGAGCCAGAGGGCGCCGAGCGCACTGGCCCTGCCGAGGTCGAAGCCCTTGAACGCGGTGTCGTAGACGGCCACCGCGAAGGTCGTGGTCGAGCCGGCGGGGCCACCGCCGGTGAGCACGTAGATCGTGTCGAAGTGCTGGAGATTCCAGATCACTTCCAGGAGTACGACGATGCCGAGGATCCCTCGCAGGTGCGGCAGGGTCACGTGCCGGAAGCGGGCGACCGGCCCGGCGCCGTCTAGGCTCGCGGCCTCGGTGAGGGTGGCCGGCACCGTCTGCAGGCCGGCGAGGAGCATCACCATGATCCAGGGAAAGCTGGCCCAGGTCTTGGCCACGATGATCGCCGCCATGGCGGTGCCCGGTTCGCCGAGCCAGACGATCGGAGTGTCCACCACCCCGATCCCGACCAGGATGCCGTTGAGCAGGCCGTAGTTGGCGTTGAAGATCCAGAGCCAGACGAAGGAGACGACCACGCCGGGAATCACCCAGGGAAAGAGGAAGAGCCCGCGCAGCACCGCCCGCCCACGGATCCGGCTGTTCAACGCCAACGCCAGCGCGAAGCCCACCACGACCGGCGCGACGGTCGAGCCGAGCGTGAAGACCACCGTGTTCTTCATGACGGGCCAGAAGTCGTCGCCGAGGACGGCCCGGAAGTTGTCCAACCCGACGAAGGACCGGCCCGGCACGACCAGGCTCTGCGCGAAGACGCTGGTGGTGACCGCGCCGATCAGCGGGTACAGCACGACCGCACCCAGCAACGCGAGGGCCGGCAGGGTCAGCAGCAGCCCGAAGGCGCCGTCGGAGAGCCCGCGGCGGGCGGGTGCGCCCGGGGCGCTCACCGGGCCGCCTCCAGATCCGACGGCAGGTGGGCCGGGCCGACGTAACCGAGACCGATGCTGATCGAGTCCGCCGCCTCGATCACGGCGCGGGCCAGGGCGGTTTCGCGGGTGCCCAGCTCGATCGCGGACAGTGGGCCGGAGACCGACAGGGCCGCCACCACCGCTCCGGAGCCGTCCCGGATCGGCGCTGCGACGCAGGCCCGGCCCAACGCCAGTTCCTCGACCTCGGTGGCGTAGCCCCGGGCCAGGGTCCGGGTGATCTCCTCGTCGAGCCGTTCGTGACTGGTCACCGTACGCGGGGTGTACCCGGTGAGCACCGCGTCCGGCAGCAGCTCCCGGCGCTCGGTCGGGGTCAGGCCGCAGAGCAGCGACTTGCCCAGGCCGGTGGCGTGCAGGGGGTTGCGTTGCCCGGAGAGCACGAACGCCCGCGGGGACTGGCGGCCCTCGAAGTTGAGCAGGTAGAAGAGCCGGTCGTCCCGACGGACCGCGACGTTCGCCCCGAGCCCGAGCTCCCCGGCGAGGTTCTGCGCGACCTGCCGGGCCTCCCGGTGCACCGGGTGGGCGTTGAGCACCGCGCCGCCCAGGGTGACCACGTCCAGACCGAGCCGGTAGAGGCCACTGACCGGGTCCCGGTCCACGAAACCGGCCACCTCCAGCGTCGCGAGCAGCCGTGAGGCGGTGGACAGACCCAGGCCGGCGGTCTTCGCGACGTCGGAGACCCGCAGCTCGGATCGGCCGGCGGTGAAGGCGCGCAGGACCGTGAAGGCCCGCTCGACGCTCTGGTTGCTACCCGTTTCCGCTGCCATCTGCTGGCCCCTCTGGAATTTGCTTGCGTGATACGGCAAGGTATCCCGCATGTTGCAAGCGGTCAACCGTCCGTCGGGAGTGGCTTGTGAAGATTGAGCGGGTGCAGACCTGGGTGCTCAAGCTGCGGCCACCCGAGGTCTATCTCGGACAGCGGCCGGATTCCGGTGCGGACGACGGGTACTACCAACGCCCGCCCTGGCGCAGCCTCTATTCCGACCGGTTCGAGACGATGCTCGTCCGGATCACCGCCGACGATGGCCGGTACGGCTGGGGCGAGGCCCTGGCTCCGGTCGGGCCGGAGATCGTCCGGGCCGTGGTGGACCGGCTGCTCGCCCCGGTGCTGATCGGCGCCGATCCGCGTCGCGTGCGTCCCCTGTGGAGTCAATTGACCGGGCTGATGCGCGAGCGCGGTCACTTGGTCGGGCACCAGGCCGACGCGCTCGCCGCCGTCGACACCGCCCTCTGGGACCTGGCCGGAAAGGCACACGGCGCACCCGTGCACGCGCTGCTCGGCGGCGCGTTCCGCGCCGAGATCCCGACCTACGTCTCCGGTCTGCCCCGGTCGACCGACGCCGACCGCGCCGCGCTCGCCGCCGAGTGGGTGGCCAAGGGCGTACGGGCGATCAAACTGCACCTGGGCCAGGGCGTCGACGCGGACCTCGCCACCGTCGACGCCGTCGCCGCCGTCCACCCCGGGTTGCGGGTGGCCGTCGACGCGCACTGGGCGTACGACCTGGCCGACGCGTTGCGCCTGGGGCGGGCGCTGGACGAACGGCGGGCCTGGTTCCTGGAGGCGCCGCTGGTGCCCGAGGACGTCGAGGCGCACCGTGAGCTGGCCGCCGCGCTCACCACTCCGATCGCCGTCGGCGAGGCGCTGCGCAACCGGTACGAGTTCCGCACCTGGCTGGCCGCCCGCGCGGTGGACCTGTGTCAGCCCGACGTGGCCCGGACCGGCATCACCGAGGCGATGGCGATCGCCGAGTTGGCCGGCGCGCACCACATCCCGGTCGCTCCGCACCACTCGGTCGGCCTCGGGGTGTCCGTCGCCGCCGGCCTGCACGTGGCCGCCGCGATCGAGGCGATGCCCGCCTTCGAGTACCAGCCGACCACCATGGCCGTGGCCGACCGCATTCTGACCGACCCGCTGGTCGGCGGACCGGTGGCCTTCGGACTCCCCGACTCCCCCGGCCTCGGCGTCGAGGTCGACCTGGCATCCCTGATGGAGGATTCATGACCCGCTCCGCGACCGTCCGCGGTCTCATCCCCGTGCTCGCCACGCCGTTTCGAGCAGACGGCGAGCTGGACCTCGACTCGCTGGCGCGGCTCACCGACTTCCAGGTGGCCGCCGGTGTCGACGGGGTGGCCGTGTTCGGCTTCGCCAGCGAGGGATTCACCCTTACGGCCCGGGAGCGTGCCGCGATCCTGCGGGTGGTGACCGACCGGGTCGGCTCGGAGCTGCCGGTGGTCGCCGGGGTCGGCGCGACCGGCACCCGGGAGGCGGTCGAGCAGGCGCGGGCGGCGGCCGAGGCAGGCGCGAGCGTGGCGATGCTGATCCCACCGCACATGGTCAAGCCGAGCCCCGCCCAGATCGTGGACTTCTACGGCTCGGTCGCCGAGCAGGGTCAACTGCCGGTGATGGTGCAGGACGCACCGGCCTCGACCGGGGTCACCATGCCGGTGCCACTGATCGTCGAGCTGTCGAAGCTGGCCGGGGTCACCTCGGTCAAGGTGGAGACCCAGCCCACCGCGCCGAAACTCGGCGCGGTCGTCGCCGCCGTGGCGGCGGACTGCCTGGTGCTCGGCGGGCAGAACGCCCTGTTCCTGCGCGAGGAGTACGCCCGCGGCGCCGCCGGGACCATGCCGGCCTGCGAGTTCCCCGACCTGCTGCGGCCGGTGCTCGACGCCACCGAGCCGGCCGCCGCGCGGGCCGCCTTCAACCGGGTGTTGCCACTGATCCGCTTCGGGCTCCAGCCGGGCATCGCCTGGTCGATCCACAAGCACGTCCTGATCCGCCGGGGCGTCATCGGCAGCGCCACGGTCCGGCCACCGGCGGTCGACGCCGACCCGGCGACCCTGGCCGCGCTGGACGAGATCCTCACCGATCTGGGCCTGGCGTGAGCGGGCGCGGGGTCCTGGTCGTCGGTGCCAGCTCACCCATCGGGGCGGCGATCGGCCGGGCCTTCCAAGCCTCCGGCGACCGCACCGTCGGCGTCGCCCTCGAACGCTATCCGGGCACCGGCTACGACTATCCGTTGGTGCTCGACTGCACGACGGCGGCCGGCGCCGGCATCGCCGTACGGACCACGGTGGAGGTCGTCGGTCGACTCGACGTGGTGGTGCTCGCCGCCGCCGCGATGCCGGTCGGCCCGATCACCGCGACCACCGACGAGCAGTGGCGTACGGCGATCAACGCCACCCTCGGCACCGCCTTCGCGGTCAGCCGGGCCGCGCTGCCGGTGCTGCCCGACGGCGCGGCGATCGTGGCGGTCAGCTCGGTGAACGCGTTCCTGGCCGCGCCCGGTGTGCCGGCGTACGCCGCCGCCAAGGCCGGCCTGGAGGGTCTGGTCCGCCAACTCGCCCTGGAGTACGGCCCAGGCGGGATCCGGGTCAACGCGGTCGCCCCCGGAATGATCGGGGACACCATCGAGAATGGTGCCGCCGGCTATCCGCTCGGTCGCACCGGCACACCGGACGAGGTCGCCGCCGCAGTTCACTTCCTCGCCCACGCCGGATTCGTCACCGGGGTGACCCTGCCGGTCGACGGTGGACTGTCGATCGCCTCCCCGGCGGCGTTCCTCCGTGCCGACCTGCGGGACCGCTGGTTGACCTGACCGTACGACGAGTCTGCGGGCCGTAGCGGCACGGGCCGGGTCGCCAGGTTCGGCATACCAACTTGATCGAGGCGGACAGGTGCGTAACGTGCCGGGGGTAACGCCCGACGCGAGGAGGAACACCCATGTCCAAGCCCCCGCTTCCCGCACCCGCGGTCGAAATGCTGCAGAAGCCGAACCCCGCCGTCATCACCACCCTGCGGTCGGACGGTTCGCCGGTGTCCGCCGCCACCTGGTACCTGTGGGACGACGGCCGGATCCTGGTCAACATGGACGAGCAGCGGCGTCGACTGGGCCACATCCGCAAGGACCCCCGGGTCTCGCTCACCGTCCTGGACGAGGCCGGCTGGTACACCCACCTCAGCATCGTGGGACACGTCGCCGACCTGCGCGAGGACGACGGCCTCAAGGACATCGACCGCCTCTCCGAGCACTACACGGGCAACGCGTACCCGCGGCGGGAGCGTGCCCGGTTCAGCGCCTGGATCGAGATCGACCGTTGGCACGGATGGGGTGCGCTCAAGGACAGCGGCCAGATCGGCTGACACCGTCACCACTGGTCCAGCTCGGGCGGGGCTGGCCTGGCCGGGGACACCCGGCGGGGCTGGCCTGGCCGGGGACACCCGGCCTGGCCAGTGCTCACGTGCGCGCGGGCTGCCGGCCGGTGCGGGTCACCAGGTAGCCGAAGGCCGCCGCGGTGAAGAACATGACAATGCCGTAGACCGCGCCGGGAATCGCCATCTGGGTGCTGTCCAGCAGCGACGGGCTGAGCGCGATCGTGATGGCCAGGGTGCTGTTGTGGATGCCGATCTCGAACCCGGCGGCCGTCGCGGCGCTCCGGTCGACACCGGCCAGCCGCGGCACCCCGTACCCGATCGCGAGACTCAGCAGGTTGAACGCGAGTACGGCAAGGCCGACCGCGACGAAGTAGTCGGCGATGTTCTCGCGCTCGCCGAGCACGGCGCCGGCGATCACCGCGACCAGCACGACGACGGACAGGATCCGGACGGGGCGGTTCAGACGCTCGGCGACGCGGGGCAGCCGGGCACGGATCAGCATGCCGATCGCGACCGGGACGAGCACGATGGCGAACACCTGCAACACCTTGTCGAACTGCAGGCCGATGTCCGTCCCGTCGGTCAGGAAGTACGCCGCCGACAGGTTCACCACGATCGGCAGGATGAACACGGCGAGCACCGAGTTGATGGCGGTCAGGGTGATGTTCAGGG
Source organism: Micromonospora vulcania (assembly GCF_042658605.1). Classification (NCBI taxonomy): domain Bacteria; kingdom Bacillati; phylum Actinomycetota; class Actinomycetes; order Micromonosporales; family Micromonosporaceae; genus Micromonospora; species Micromonospora vulcania. Next base: position 168,434 of record NZ_JBHSQS010000006.1, read on the forward strand.
CCACGTGCCCGCCGAACAGGTGACTGTAGAGGTTGGCCGTCGTGCCACCGGGGGAAGCGGCCAGCAGCATCATCCCGACGGCCAGCTCCGGCGGCAGGTCGAAGGCCAGCACCAGGCCGAAACAGAGCGCCGGCAGCACCAACACCTGGCACACCAGCGCGATGACGGCGGCCTTCGGGTGCTGAGCCACCCGGCGGAAGTCCGCTGTGGTCAGCCCGAGACCCAGGCCGAGCATGATGATGCCGAGGGCGATGGGCAGTCCGATCAAGGTCAGGGCTGAGTCCATGACACGACATCGTTACCACCCGGTAACGGCCCCACAATCCCCCGAGCGGCCGGCTCGGTCGCGTCAACTCTTGACCGCAGACGGTGATCGGCTTAGCTTCATCAATCAGATAAGTCTCTTTACTATTCTGAGCCATCCTCGTGGGAGTGCCGATGCGACCATCCCGTCACCGCCGCCTCACCGCCCTCGTCGCTCTGGCGACTCTGCTGGTCACCGCCGCGCCGCCGACCGCCGCGAGCGCGAGCGACGGCCCCCGCCGTAACGGCTACCACCGGGTCGGCTACTTCACCCAGTGGGGCATCTACGGCCGGGCCTTTCCGGTCAAGAAGCTCGACACCTCCGGGGCGGCGAGCCGCCTCACCCACGTCAACTACGCCTTCGGCAACGTCAGCCCGGACGGGCGGTGCTACGTGGACGGCGGGCCGGGCGAGGGCGACGCCTGGGCCGACTACCAGCGTCCCGTCCCTGCCGAGGAGAGCGTCGACGGGGTCGCCGACGCCGCCGGTGAGCCGCTCAACGGCAACTTCGGTCAACTGGCCAAACTCAAGGCCAAGCACCCCGACCTGAAGGTGCTGATCTCGCTGGGCGGCTGGGCCTGGTCGACGTACTTCTCGGACGCCGCCCGCACCGACGCCTCGCGCCGCGCGTTCGTCTCGTCCTGCATCGACCTCTACCTCAAGGGAAACCTGCCGGCCTCGGACGGCGGCAGTGGTGGCCCGGGTGCCGCCGCCGGCGTCTTCGACGGCGTCGATCTCGACTGGGAGTGGCCGAACTGGCCGGGTGAGCCGGGCAACGTCGTCCGCCCGGAGGATCGGCAGAACTTCACCAAGCTGCTCGCCGAGTTCCGCCGGCAGCTCGACGCGTACGGCCGCACGACCCGCGAGCACCACCCGCTGACCGCCTTCCTGCCGGCCGCCCCGGCGGCGATGGACGCCGGGTTCGAGGGTCGCAAGATCTTCAAGTACCTCGACTTCGCCACCGTGCAGGGGTACGACTTCCACGGCGGCTGGGACGCGGTCGCCAACCAGCAGTCGGCTCTGCGCGTGCCGGCGGGTGCGCCGGACAACCCGGACTTCTCCGTCGAGGTCGCGATCGACGGCTGGATCACCCGTGGTGCGCCGCGCGACAAACTGGTCCTGGGCATCCCGTACTACGGCCGGGGCTGGACCGGCATCACCGGCGGTGGCAACGGCCTGTTCCAGCCCGCCACCGGGCCCGCGCCGGCGACCTTCGAGGCCGGATACGAGGACTACAAGCAGCTCAAGACCCTGGCCGGCAACGGGTTCACCGTGCACCGCGACCTTCGCGCCGGGCATGCCTGGTTGTTCGACGGCACGACCCTCTGGACGTACGACGATCCGGCGGTCGTCCTGCAGAAGACGCTCTACATCCGGCGTGCCGGCCTGGCCGGCGCGATGATCTGGTCGCTGGACGGTGACGACGACAACGCCACGTTGACCAGGACGATCGGCCTCGGGCTGACGACCTGGTAGGGCGTACTCCCTGGCGCTCGACCTGAGGACGGCCCGCCGCCGACCGACTCACCCGGCCGGCGGCGGGCCTCGTCTTTGGGAACGACGGGCGGGCGTGGAGGTGCATCGGGGGCCGCGCGGTGCGTACAGTTTCGGGTCGGACTTGGGGCGGGCCGGGTGGATCCGGCACAGGGAACGGAACGAGACAGCAACGCATGAAGGCGGACAACATCGTCGAAACCGGTCAGCCCGGCATCGACCGCAGCCGGCTGGAGACCTGTCTCAGCGTCTTCGAGGCGCTGGAGGACCTGCCTCCCGATCACCCCGACGTGGTGCGGGTCCAGCGCGCCACCGCGAAGCTCTACAAGGTGATCAAGCAGCGCCGACGCGAGGAGCGGCGGGACGCCCTCGCGGCGGCCGACCAGGCCGTGACGGAGGCCACCGCCACCGGCGCGCCGGGCCGGATCGACGACGAGACCCAGGGCATCCCGCTCGCCTCCCCCACCGCGGGCACCACAGCCGGCTTCCTGCACAACCCGCGCGGCTGCTACGTGTGCAAGCAGCGCTACCGCGAGGTGGACGCCTTCTACCACCAGCTCTGCCCGTCCTGCGCCAAGCTCAACCGGGAGCGCCGCGACGCCCGTACCGACCTGACCGGCCGGCGCGCGCTGCTCACCGGCGGCCGGGCCAAGATCGGCATGTACATCGCGCTGCGGCTGCTCCGCGACGGCGCGCACACCACGGTGACCACGCGCTTCCCGCACGACGCGGTCCGCCGGTTCGCCGCGATGCCGGACAGCGGGGACTGGCTGCACCGTCTGCGGATCGTCGGGATCGACCTGCGCGACCCCGCCCAGGTGATCGCCCTGGCCGACACGGTGAGCAGTCAGGGGCCGCTCGACATTCTGATCAACAACGCGGCGCAGACCGTGCGCCGCTCGCCCGGCGCGTACGCCCAACTGGTGGCCGCGGAGGCCGCGGCCCTGCCGGACGGCCCGTTGCCGGAGCTGATCACGTTCGCGAAGCCCGGCGGGCAGAGCAGCCCGGCGGGCAGCCTGACCGGCCCGTTGCCGTCGAGCACGCTCAGCCCGCAGGCACTCACCGCGCTGGCGCTGACCAGCGGCTCCGCCTCGCCGGAACGGATCGCGGCGGCCACGGCGATCGACGCCGGCGGCCTGGTCCCGGACCTCGACCCGGTCAACAGCTGGGTGCAGCGGGTGCAGGAGGTCGACCCGGTCGAGCTGCTCGAAGTGCAGCTGTGCAACGTGACCGCACCGTTCGTGCTGGTCAGCCGCCTGCGCCCGGCGATGGCGGCGGCGAGCGCCCGCCGTAAGTACGTGGTGAACGTGTCGGCCATGGAGGGCCAGTTCGGCCGCGGCTACAAGGGGCCGGGGCACCCGCACACCAACATGGCCAAGGCCGCGTTGAACATGCTGACCCGGACCAGCGCCCAGGAGATGCTGACCGACGGCATCCTGATGACCAGCGTCGACACCGGCTGGATCACCGACGAGCGCCCGCACCCGACGAAGATGCGGCTGGCGGACGCCGGCTTCCACGCCCCGCTCGACCTGGTCGACGGCGCGGCCCGGGTGTACGACCCCATCGTGCGCGGCGAGCAGGGCGAGGATCTGTACGGCTGCTTCCTCAAGGACTACGCGCCCTGCGCCTGGTGACCACCGTGCCGCTCGACCAGAAGGAGATTCGGATGCCCCTCGACCAGGACCCCTGGCCGACGCAGGAGGAGCTGCTGCGCGAGGAGGGCGAGCTGGAGCTTGCCGGTCTGTCCGAGTCGGACGCCTACGAGCTGGGGATACTCGCCGTCGCCGCCGCGAAGGAGCGGGAGCTGCCGGTCGCCGTGGGAGTGTGGCGCGCGGGACGTCAGTTGTTCCACTGCGGGCTGCCGGGCTCGACGCAGGACAACGACGCGTGGCTGCGCCGCAAGGGTCGGGTGGTGATGCGGTTCGAGCACTCGTCGCTGTACATGGCACGGCTGTGCCAGGACAAGCAGGTGACGCTCGCGCAGCGGTACGGGCTACCGGCCGCGCGCTATGCGGCTGCCGGCGGCGCCGTGCCGCTGCGGGTGCGCGGCACCGGCGTGGTGGGCTGGTTCGGCGTGTCCGGCCTTCCGCAGCTGGACGATCACCGCTTCGTCGTGGAGATGCTGCGCTCGCTCCCGCGCTAGGCGCTCAGCGGGCGCGGCGGTTGGCCCGCAGGGCACCCAGGATCACACCCGGCCTGGCCAGCGTTCCCGGGTGTTCCCGCAGCGAGACGACCTCGTTGAACCGCCGCGCGATCCCCACGTCCGTGACGGTGGCCGCGACGATCTGCCGGCTGGCCCAACTGGAGAGCCGGTAGCCACGCGGGTAGGGCCCGTCGACGTGCGGCAGCGCCAGGTCGGCGGAGGTCGACAACGACCAGGCGGCGTCGACCACGACCTTCTGCGCGGCGAAGAACTCGCGCGCGGGCTCGTCCAGATTCGAGCCCGCGCGCAGGTACGTCGACAGACACGCCGCGTGCAGGGCGGCCGCGGTGATCCCCTGCCCGTAGACCGGGTTGAACGACGCGACGGCGTCACCGACGCTGACGAGCCGTGCCGGGAACCGCCTGAGCGCGTGAAAGTCCCGCCGCCGACTGTCCGAGTGGCGGTAGGTCTGCACGTCGCCGAGCATCTCGTTGCCGGCGACCTCACCGAACTCCGGTGGAAACTGCTCCCGCAGCCGACGGACGAAGTCCTGGGCGGTGCGGCCGGGACGGTTGTCGCCGTAACCCGCCATCATGGCCATCCACCGGCCGTCCTCGATCGCGAAGAACGCGGCACCCGCCACGTCCGACGACACGGCCGGAGTGTGCAGTGCCAGGACGACCGTCGCGGCCGGGTTCGTCTCGGTACGGCGGAACAGGGCCGTCGCGTAGTTCAGGTCGACGGTCATCCGCCGCGTGACCGGCTTCTCCCAGCCGGACTGCTCCAGCCACTCGGACAGCCTGCTCGAACGCCCCATGGCGTCCACCACGAGGTCACCGCTCTCGACGCCGGTGACCCCGCCGACGTCGCAGCGGACGCCGGTGACCACGCTGCCGTCGATCACCAGACCCGTGCCACGGGCTGTGATCGTCTTGACGTTGGGCAGTCGGAGCACCTGCTGACGGATCAGCCGCTCCAGGAGCGGTCGGCTGCCCGCCAGGCTGTCGGCGTCGTCGGGGACGACGACCTTCAGCCGGCCGTCCAGATAGTTGCGCCGGGCCTCGGGCGGGGCCCCGACCGCACCCTGGGCCACGGCCTGCTCGCGGAACCCCGGGAACAGTCGCTCAAGCTGGAGGAAGCCGCCGGGCAGCAGCGCGTGCAGCTGGGTCCCCTGTGGCACGCCGGGCCGCCCGCCGGTCACCTGCAGGTCGTCCCGGTCGATGATGACGACGCTCTCCGCGTGGTCGGACAACACCCGGGCGGCCAGCAGGCCGGCGACGCTGCCACCGAGAACGACGGCCTTGCCCAGGACCGGGGACGCCTCGTCGAGGGGACGCACCGCGTTCAGCGCGGCGAAGACCCGGGTCGGCGAGAGGGACATCGTGCTCTCCAAGGGGTACGAGGGTGCGACGCGCTTCCCCGCGCCTGCCAGCGACGATCGTTGCACAATCAGCGACCATCGCCCGGTCGGGTCCACGACCAATGTCGTCCGCGTCGACGGCTCAGCCCGCACTGCGTCGTCGACGGCTCAGCCCGCGGCCTCGGCCGGTGTGCCGGTGCCGGCACCGCGCAGCAGGTCCGCCGTCTCGGCGCTGCCCAGGTGCTGGTCCCAGCAACAGGCTCGTCAGGAGTGCCGTCCGGCGGCCTCGGCCGGACCGTACCGGCCGGGTGGGAAGTCGATGCTGCGTGGCTGGGTTCCTTCGCGGGGAAAGACGGTGAGTCACCCAGCCTGTTTCGGGTCGGCCTCATCGGCGGACGCGGCGCGGCGGCGGGGAGACTCGTGGCCAGAAGGACGCTCGTTGGTCCATCGCTCGTGTAACCGTCCGCCGGGGAATCCGTGTCGGACCCCGGCTGCCCATTGGACGGTCATCAGCCCGGCGCGCGCGGCAAATCAATCGACGCTAAGGAATCTCGCGAGGCCTCTGAGGTGCAGGTCCAGATTGGGCGCATTGCGAAGTGTCAAGTTGCTGACACTTCGCGGACGCCATGGCCACCGCCGCCGCTAATACCATAAGCGCATGTCACCAAAGGTCTCGATTGTCGCCACGGAGAGCCACCGCGAGCCCGGCCCACGACCCGGCGCCGACGTGACCTTCCTGCCGATCGCCGACGACGGCGGCGTTCCGGTCTACGACGAGTCCGTCCCCGACCTGATTCAGGAACTACTCGCCGCGGGAGTGGCGGCGGAGAGCTGGCACCCCGCCACCGAGTGCGAGTTCATCTCGTCCCGTGGGGTGCTGACCGACTCCCTGCTCCAGATCGGCGTGGGGATCGGCTCGTCCGCCGGCTGGCACGCGCTCCAGACGCTGCTGCGTCGTCGCGGCGGCAAGCTCAGAGTGGTCGCGATTTTCGACGACGGCACCCAGCGGCGGCGTGCCGAGGTAACCGGGGAGGCCGCCGACGTGGTGCAGGCACTGGAGACGCTCGACCCCTTCGGCACAGGGCCACCCCAATGACGCTGGCCGCGCCCTTTCGGCGCAGACACGCCGACGACCGATCACCCGAGGCTCGTGCGTGAGGCCCCGCGGCTCCATTCGCCACCCGTAGCGGAGGAACGCCGCCAACTCGTCAGACAGATCACGACCGTGCTGGAAGGGTCGTCGGTCATCCGCGACCCGAGCAGCCGACAGTTGCTGCTCCAGGAGCTGGAGCACGCGCTGGGCGGCTCGCTTGGCTACCGCGAGGTGGGCCTGCTCCGACCCCAGATCGTGGCGCTGGTGACGGTCTGCGTGGACCGGCCAGGAGGGCTGCGCTGCCTCGCCGAATGCCTCGAACTGCTCGAACCGGAGAGCAAGCAGACCGTCGCGCTGCTGCGGCTGGCCGACGACTGGCAGGCGTTCGAGCTGTTCTCCGACTACGACGTGCCCTGGCTCCGCGGCCTGCTGTCCGCCATCGAGGCGAGCGACGACCTGCGGCAGTTCGTCGCCGAGACCCGCGCCGTTCCCGCCCCACCGTGGTGCGAGACCGCGTGGGACCTCTTCGCGCACCTCACGTCCGCGAACTCGCACGGCGAGGTGCCGCCCTGGCTCCCGCTGCTCGACCGGCTGTCGACGGCGGTGCCGCCGGCATCGCTGCCCCGGCTACGCGAGCTCTGCGCGCGATTGGCCACGGACTGGGGTGTCGCGGGCCAGCTCGACGCCGCCCCGCAGAGCCCGCCGGCCCCCACCGGCACCGCCTACCTGGTGATCCAGTTCGAGAAGTACGGCGGTGACGACGACACGTACATCATGTCGCACTGGTATCAGTGGGCGTCCGCGGTGTGGCAGCCGATCCGCGGCGAGGACCGGCACGTCGCGTACGGCGAGCTCGAGGCGGCCGTCGACCGCGTGATCAACGAGACCGAACGCCGTTGGGCGGCGCGGGCGGGCGCGGTGACCATCGAGTTCGTGCTGCCCTGGCAGCTGATCAACGAGCCGGTCGACACCTGGCGCAAGGAGCTCCAGTCCGGGATGCCGAGCCCGCTCACCACGGAGTATCCCCTGGTGATCCGGAGCCTGGAGCGCATCCGCGCCAGCCACTGGCACCGGGTCTGGCGCAATCGGTGGCGGGGCGTCGTCGACCGCCCCGGCGAGCGGAAACTGATCCACTGCGCGGCGCAGCACCACGCCGACGTCCAGCTCGAAGCGATCCTCAAACGCGAGAGCTCGGTCGTCGTCCTGGTGCTCAGCGAGACCCCGACCACCGACAGCGTCGGTGAGCGACAGCTGCTCGTCGGGCTGCGCTCCGGGGTGCCCGCGATCGTGTGGCACCGTAACGCACCGTCCATAAAGGATCTATGCCAGACTGTTGCGTCGATGGTCGGCAATCAAGCGTCCGGCTCAGGGGTGGCAGACCTCCCGAACCGTGCCGCGCACCTGCGGCAGTCGGCGTGGAGTGATGATCCCGAGGGGCTCGACAGGCACATCGGGCACGGCTTTGTGATGTTGTTCGACGATCCGGATCGGCAGCCCGGGGGGGCGGTCGCCGCCGACGACGACAGGCGAAAGGTCCTTGCATGAGCGGCAACGGCCAACGCAGGACAGGGAGCGCCACCGTCCGGCGCACACACCGGCCGGGCCACGGCGCCGCCGACCAGTGCCTCCTGGTGCCGCCGCCGCGGCCCGCTTCGACGACGGGGCCCTGATGAACCGATCACTGCCGCTGACCTTCGACTCCGCGAGCCGCCCGGCCGACGGGATGGGGCTCGATCTGCCGGGTCACCCCCGGGATCTTGTCGTGGTCGTCGACGACGACCCGGTGATGGAGTTCTGGGCCGACGAGATAGCCACCTTCGTCGCGGTGCTGCGCGCCCAACGGGCCTTCAGTTCGGTCGAGGTCCGTCGGCTGGCGGTCGACGACGGCGCGCTCGTGGTGACCGACGATGTCGGCGGTGCTCCCGCCGCGCCGTCGGATCTGGTCGACCCGGCCGGGCAGCGGGTCGTGTTCCTGCTGACCCACGGCGGCTCCGATGCCTGGCGCGGTGGGCTCGTCCAACCCGTCCTCGTCTCCTGGGCCGCCAGCATGACGATCGCCGTGGTCAACCTGTTGCCCCAGCAACGGTGGCGCGAGCGGCGGATGGAGACGTCCGAGGTGGCCTGGAGCCCGGCCGATCCGGGTTCGGTGCTGCCGCGCTGGTCGTGGCGAATGAGCGGCCTGGACCTGCGCCCGCCCGACGAGCAGGACGACGCCCGGCTGACGGCGGTCCCGGTCATCGAGCGCGGCACCGACTGGTTGCAGCGGTGGAGCCAACTGCTGGCCGAGCCACCCGCCGGTGACGTACGCCTGCCCGCCCTGCTCCTGCCGCCCGACGGCGAGGGCGCCCGACCGGCCAGCCGGTCCCTGCCCGCCCACGACCTGGTCGCCCGCTTCCGGGCCACCGTGTCGCCGGCCTCCTTCACCCTCGCGACCCGACTGGCCGCCGCCCCGCTCAACGCCCGGGTGGTCCGCGCGCTGTTGAAGACGGTGGTCCGATCGGGGCCAGCGCAACTGACCGAGGTGCTGACGAGCGACCTGGTGCGTCCCGTCCTGCACCGGGCCGCGGCGACGAGCGACACCCGGATCAGGTACGAGTTCGCGCACGGCGTCCGCGAGCGGCTCCTCACGCTCGGGTACCGCGATCGCACCGTCGAGGTCCAGCACGTCGTGGAATACGAACTCGCGCACGACGTCGAGGCGGTGCGCGGCCTGACCCTTCGTATCAAGGATCCGCGCAACACGTCGTACGAGCGCGTCACCCCGGCCGCAGAGCCATATCTGCGCGTCGAGTTGGCTGTTCACCTCTCACTGGGCGGGCCGAACCTCGTCGCGGCCGCGCGGCTGGGCCAGGCACTCGGCTCACCCATTCCACGGCAGGTACGTCGAGTACTGGAGCCGTCTTCCGTTACCGCTCACAGGACCATGGAGTCCGGAATGTCTGACAGAGTGAAATCGCCGGACTCGGCGGCCTCGTTCGGCACCGCGCCGCACGCCATGCTGGACGTCGAGACGGGCATCGTCCCGAGCCTGCCGTCGACCAGCGAACTGCCGCCCACGCAGCGGCTCGAAGGCCAGTTACCGGCGGTCGTCGGCAACCTGCCCCTGCGGAACACCAACTTCACCGGGCGGCGTGACCTGCTCGACGCCCTGCATCAGCGCCTGCGCGCCGGCACCACCGCCGTGCTGCCCGAGGCGGTGCACGGTGCCGGCGGGGTCGGCAAGTCGCAGCTCGTCATCGAGTACGTCTACCTCCATCAGCAGGACTTCGACCTGATCTGGTGGATCCCGGCCGAGCGCCCGGCCCAGATCCAGTCCGCGCTGGTCGAGTTGGCGGCGCGCTTGAACCTGCCGGTGCCGTCGACCGCCAACACGGCGGTGCCGGCGGTGCTGGAGGCGCTGCGGGTGGGCCGTCCGCACTCGAACTGGTTGCTGATCTTCGACAACGCCGAGGACCCGGACGACGTCGAGCGGTTCTTTCCCAAGGGCGGCCCGGGCAGCATCGTGGTCACCTCCCGCAACGGTGCCTGGCGGGAGATCGCCAACAGCCTCGCGGTCGACGTGTTCGAGCGCCAGGAGAGCATCGAGCTGCTTCGTCGTCGTGGCCCGGACCTGGCCGTCACCGACGCCGACCGGCTCGCCGCGGCCCTGGGCGACCTCCCGTTGGCGATGGAGCAGGCGGCGGCCTGGCGCGCTGAGACCAAGATGCCCACGGACGAATACCTGGAACTGCTCAACGCCAGCCGTCCGGTGCTCGACGCCGAGACGACCTCGCAGCAGGATTACCCCGAGCTGGTCGCGGCGGCCTGGAACGTGTCGCTCAACTGGCTGCGGGAGCAGGACCGCTCGGCGCTACGGCTGTTGCAGGTGTGTTCGTACTTCGCCTCCGAGCCGATCGGCAAGGTGCTCCTGTCGAAGCCGCGTGCGTTGCGAATCCATCCCGACCTGGATCCCCTCGTCCGCAACCCGATCCGCCTCAACCGGGCGATCCGTACGATCGGCCGACTGTCGCTGGCCCGGATCGACCACCGGACGAACTCGTTCCAGATGCACCGCCTCGTGCAACGCGTGCTGATCAACCAGATGGACCCGGACGATCAGGAGGCGATGCGGCACGGCGCCCACCTGCTGCTCGCCGGCAACGACCCGGACCAGCCCGACGACGCCGAGCACTGGCCGCGGTACGCCGAGCTGTATCCGCACATCGTCGCCTCCGAGGCCGAGTGGTGCTCGAACGATCTCGTGCGGGACATGGTGCTCAACGAGGCGAAGTACCTGTGGCGGTGGGGTGACCACCACGGCGCCCGGGACCTCTCCCAGCGGGCCTGGACGGCGTGGACCGCCGACACGAACGGCGCCGACCAGGACAGCCTCCGGATGGCGAGCTGGCTCGGCTTCATGCACTTCGTCGTCGGTGACTACGCGGCGGCCGCTCCGCTGAACGCGCGGACGCTGGAGCTCTACCGGCAGACCATCGGCGACGACCGCGAGGAGACCCTGGACGCCATCGGCGCCGTGGCCGCCGACCACCGCGTCGCCGGTGACTTCTCCGGCGCGCTGGATCGCTCGCTCACCGTCTACGAGCAGGCCAAGCGGAACTTCGGCGAGGACGAGCCGTTCACGCTGCGCGCCGCGCACAACCTCGCGGTGAGCATGCGGTTGTCCGGCCTCTTCGGCCGGGCCCTCCAGCTCGACGATCAGACCTATCAGCGCCTGGTGCAGATCTACGGCACCGACCACCCGGACAGCCTCAGCACCTTCGGCGGCATCAACCTCGACCGCCGGGAACTCGGCGACTACCTGGCGGCGCACGCCAACCAGGAGAACGTCGTCGCGACAGCCCGGCGGATGCTGAAGTACGACGACCACCCCGACCTCCTGCGCCAGAGCCACATGTTGGCGAGCTTCCGGCGCAAGGCCGGTCACCACCACGACGCACTGGACCTGTCGAGCGACGTGCTGCGCCGCTTCCGGACCCGCTACGGCGAGAACCACCCAGACACCGTGCTCGCCACGCTGACGTTCGCCATCGACCAGCGGCTGACCGGCGACCTGCGCGCCGCGCGGGAGGCGGCGGAGGCCGCGGTGGACGGGCTACGCCGGCTGTACGGCGACCACCACCCGCACACCGCGGGCGCCCAGGTGGACCTGGCGGTGACGCTGCGGCTGCTGGGCGAGTGCGCACAGGCCCGGGATCTCAACCAGAGCGCGCTGCAACGGCTGACCAGCCGGCTCGGTGACTCGCACGCGCTGGTGCTGGCCGCCCGGGTCAACCTCGCGAGCGACCACTACGAGCTGGGCGAGTACGCCGAGGCCCACGCCCTCGACCTGGACACTCTCGCACTGTGCCGGCAGGTGCTCGGCAGCAGCCACCCCACCACGCTGGTGTGTGCGCTCAACCTCGCCATGGACCTGCGCGACCTCGGCCGCGAATCCGAGGCGAGCATGCTGTTCGACAAGGGTCTCGAACAACTGCGGCAGACCCTGGGCGCACGCCACCCGGCGGTCGCGGCGATCGGCGCCGGCGTACGGGCCAACTGCGACATCGACCCACTGCCTCTGTAGCGACGCACGATCGACCCGGCGGGTCAGGCCGCCAGCCAGCCCGCCGGGTCGATCGCGTCGAGAGCCGCCTCGGGGATCCGGTGGCCAACCCAGGTGGCCAGCTCGATCGGGTCTCCGATGGCGGTCGAGTGGCCCCTCGACCGCAGCCCGTCGACGACGGCGAGGACGAGTTCCGGGCGGCCCAGCAGGGCCCGTGTCGCCGGGTCGGCGCGACGGTCGAGCTGGGTGAGGCCGAGACCGACCCAGGCGTGCACGCTGGACGGGTGCTGGCGCAGTTCGTCGAGGTAGCCGGCGCGCGCCCGCTCCAGGTCACCGGCGACCAGGGCCAGATCGGCCCCGGTGCTGCCCGCGATCTCGGCCGCCACCTCGGCCGGTTCGGCGCGCAGTCGGCCGAACGCGTCCGGGTCGAGCAGCAGATATCTGCGCAGCACGGCCCGGGCGTCGAGCAGGCCCTCCGGCGGCGCGGCCAGCACGGTGAGACCGGAGACGGCCTGCACCGCTGGGACACCACGCTCCCAGGCTGCCGCCAGCGCCTCCCGGTCGGCGGGATCGAGGCGCACGTTGTGGCCCCGCCACATCGCGCGGTGATCGACGGCGACGGCGTCGGCCGCGCGCAGCGCGGTGGCTGGCACGGCGTCCTCCTGGCACGCCTTGAACTCCGTGTGCAGGGTGTCGACGAACCGCTGGCCGTGCCCGGTCAGCCGGCCGGACGCGGCCAGCACCCGCAGGACGCCGAGGGTCTGCCGCCGCCACAGCGCGAACTCGAAATCCGCGGCGGCCCGCTCGCCGGGCGGCGCGTGGTGTCGGTAGGACCGCCAGAACCGGGTGATGCCGACGAACGCGTACGCGCCCTGCAACACGCCGGCGAGGGGTCGGGGGTCGTCGCGCCAGGGGGCGTAGTAGCGGAGGTTTCCGCCGGCCTCGGCGAGGGTGAGCAGGTGGGACAGCGCGCCGAGCTTGTGGTGCTGCGACTCGTGTACCAGGGTCACGGCCAGCTGTGCCGGGTCGTCCGGCTCGGAGAGCAGCGTCCCGCCGAAGGCCTCGGCGCCGGACGCGGACAGTTGACGGAACCGGGCCCGGCGCGGCAGGGGCGAGACGGTCCGCAGGATCCCGGCGATCGCCTGGGCAGCGTCGGGCTGCTGACGGACCAGTAGCTCCCAGGCCTGCTCCAGACATGCGCGCCAACGGGCGATCTCGGCTGCCGACAGCGGCTGGGACGGCGCGGGGCCGCGCAGGTCGCGGTACACGTCCCGGTCGTGCAGCTCGACCCGGAGGTCAATGCCGTCGACACCGACCTCGACGATGAGCGGCTCATGCCAGTCGGGGTCGTCGGCAACGCAGTGGACCGTCCGGGCGGTGGTCAGCAGGTCGGCCTGCCCGGCGCGGGCCCGTACCCGGACGACCGGGACGTCCGCCGGGGTCGAGGCGGCGCCCACGGTGGGTAGCACGGCCGTGCCCTGTCGTGCCGGGATGTCGAGCTCGAAGGAGAGGCCGGTCCGTACGGCGCTGGCCGCCGCCAGGGCGTGCAGGTAGCCGACGTCCAGCCAGAGTGGCACCGACGGGTCGGGGTCGTCGTGCAGACGACGCAGGGTGTGCGCTGCCCAGATGCCGACCTGTGGCTGGGCGAGGACGTCCTCGGTGACGGCCGGATCCACACCGTGCGCCTGGACGAGGAGCTGCCAGGCGTCGGCGACGGGCGCGAGCGGGCCGGCGGCGTCGGGCCGCGTGGCGCAGCCGTCCAGGAGCGCCCGCAGCACGATCAGCCGCCAACTGCGCTCGGCCCGCCAGAGCGCCGCGATGGTCCGTTCGTCACCAGCACCGGAGGCTAGGGCGTGGAAGTGCTCGGGATCGAGGTACGTCGGCCCTAACGGCACGGGATCAGACGACATGTTCCTCCGAATCCGGCCCGGCGGGCCGTATCCGACTCGGGAAGGAGCCGTTGTAGCCGCTGATGCTGCCCCCCGAATCGGCAACTCTCTCTCGCACCCGCGAGATAGCCGCAGTCATGCCGGTGCGGTCAACGGATCGCAGGGTCGCAATGTCCACCGTTGACAAATCGAGCAGTTCCGACTCGATACCGGCGAGGCCTTCCTCCATGTACGGCATTCCTTCCGACGATGGCAGTCAATAGCTCCATCATCGCTTATGTCTGGAGCGCAACGAAAGCGTCACATCGAGCAACGGGTACCGCAACCCGGATTCCACCACCCGGCGGTCCGTTGTGGACGTCATGGGCAGCCTGGTCAGGTGTACGCGGCCAGCCGCGCCGCGCCGTCCTCGACGCGGGTCATCGCGGCGTCGTCGGTGGCGAAGAACCGGACCGCCTCGACCAGTTCCGCCATCGCCCCCGGATACCGCAGGCAGGTCCGTACGACGCTGATGGCGTCCACCCGCGCGGCGCTGCTGCGCCGGATCGCGGCGTACACCTGGCCCCTCAGCAGGGACAGGATCTCCTCCCGGTCGTCGGGCCGCAGGAACTCCGGTATCGCCAGCAGCGCGTCCACGAGGGGGGCCAGCGCGGCCGGTGTCGGGGCTGCGGGGGCCGACGGAACCGGCCGCCCCGCCTGCGATCGGCCGAGGACGAGACCTTCGTCGCCGAGCGCGTTGCGGTACCAGAGGTACGTGGGCGTCTGCCCGGCGAGCCCACTGGCCCGCAGCTCGGCGAACCGCTCGCGCAGCGCGGCCACCAGAAGGGCCGGGTCGTCGAGCCAGTCCGTCCCGCCGGATTCGAGCAGGCGCAGCACCTCGCGGCTGAACAGCCCGGTACGCCGGACGCGCAGGTTGGCGGCGGCCTGCCCGAGCCCGGCGGCGAACAGCACGTCCTGGGTGCGACCGGCGACCGGCTCACCGGCGGGGAAGGTCTCGTTGCCGGGCGAGCGCAGCCCCTGGGGACGATCGTGCAGTTGGCACGCGTCGACGATCCACAACTGCCGGTCGAACGCCCCCACGAGGTCGGACGCGAACGTGGCGAGCAGGGAATCCAGGTCGAGAGCACCGGCGTCGGTGGCGGTGGCGTCCGCGTAGTAGAGCCGCCGGTGCCGACCGACGTCGACGTAGCCGTGGCCGCCCCAGACCACGTGGAGGGTGGACTGGCGTCGGGTCGGCAACTCCCTGAGCAGCACGTCCCGGACGGTCGCGCGGTCGGCGGGGCGCACGACGACGCCCGGCGGGACGGCGCCCGGCTCGGGCTCGGGGGCCAGCAGCAGGGTCACCTGCTCCGGCGGTACACCCCGGGCCACGAATCGGCGGGCGAACCGGATGGCGTCGTCGACGGGCCCGACCAGGCTCCAGTCGCTCCCGGCCGCGTACCGGTCGATGCCGACGCCGACCACCTGGACATCGCGGGGATCAGGGCCGCGACGGGGTGAGTCGGGAGGCATCGGGCCATCATCCCTCTGCGGTGGCGCCGATGTCTCGCTCCGCGCCCGGCGTCGGTGCCGCTTCCCCACCTCCGCCGGGCGCCCCACCGTCGGCGGCACGGCGGCGTCGCGCCAGGTGCCCGGCGAGCGCCAGCAGCAGCACGGCCTCGGCGACCAGCACGGCGACCGCCCAGCCGGCCCCGACCCAACCGGCCAGCGAGGCGTACCAGAGTCGGACCAGCAGGGTCAGCACGGTCACCGCGAAGACCGCGGAGGCCAGACCGTACCCGGCGTAGACCAGCCGTTCCCGGCGCCGGTAGGCGACGACCGCGCGGGGGCCGCCACGCAGCAGGCGCCCCCAGAACCGGTAGCTGTCGGACCGCAGGTCGGCGAGGTTCAGGGCGTGGCTGAGCATGTGGTAGCCGTCCAGCCGCAGGAACGGCACCAGGTTCAGCGCGGCGGTCGCGGTGCCGAAGAGCAGCATGGTGCCGGCCAGGTCCCGCAACGCGCCCGGCTCGGCCCAGACCCGGATCGCGGCGAACGGCACCAGGGCCAGCATGCTCACGAACACCCCGGCGAACGCGGTGGCCACCCGCCGCCGCGGGGTGAACAGGACGATGTCGTCGACCTTGCAGTACGGCGCCAGCAGCGGGAACCGCCACATCACGCCGATCTCGGTGACCCGCCCACCGAAGTGCCGGCAGGTCAACCCGTGCGCGCACTCGTGCAGGAAGACGATCACCCAGGTGATCACCACCGCCGCCACGATCGCGGCGAGCGGCCGGTGACCGCCGCCCACCCGGTCGGTCAGATCCGACAGGTGCAGCGCGACGTAACCGGTCACGGCGAGCACGGCCAGCAGCGCCGGCACGACGAACCACCAGCTGAACAGCGGGCCGAGCCGGGGCAGCAGCCGGGTGAAGAGCCGATCCGGGTCGAAGAGCCGCAGCCGGGCCGACAGCGGCCCGCGTCGGGCCTTCGCCGCACCCTCGGCGGCCGAGGCGGTCAACCGGGCGATCGCCTCCGGATCGGTGGCGCCGTCGAGCAACTGACGGCGGTGCAGCATGCCGAAGAGCTGCTGCCAGTTCTCCGGCCCGAGCCTGCGCTGGTACGTCGTGGCGTACTCGGTGCCGATGTCGTCGACGGTGCGGGTGCCGTCCATCCGGGAGAGCAGGAAGTGCTCCCGTGGGCCGACCCGGTAGAACCAGCCGGTCTCGGAGTCCTTGACGTGGTGCACGAGCTTCTCACCGCGCCACTGGCCTGGGCCGAGCACCACCCCGGCCCGCAGCCGGGGATGGGTCCAGGTGGCGTCGACGGTGGTCATCGTGCGCCGGCCGGGGCGTCGTCGAGCAACGCGGCGCGCATCAGGTACGACAGGTAGATCTCGTCCAGGATGCTCACACCGAGCCGGTTGTTGGTCATGTGCACGTACGAGCTGAGCAGGATGGGCAGCACGGCGTCGAGATCCGTGACCGGGGTGGGCTCGCCACCGCCGCGTGCGAAGACCAGCTCACCGCCGTGTGCCAGGGCCACCACGCGATCCCGCAGGGCGCGGCAGTGCGCCAGCCAGCGTCCCTCGACCCCGCCGAGGCGTCCGGTCTCCGGTTCGCGGGCCGCCGCGCGGATATCGGCGAGTCGACCGCGCAGCGCCGCGTCCATCCGTCGGTAGCTGGTGTCGAAGCTGGCGTGGTAGTCGTCGCTCGGCTCCGAGTAGGAGACCTCCCAGAACCGCCGGTACTCGTCGAGGAAGCCGGCTATCGCCCGGTCGTCGTCGAGGAAGACCGCGCACATCATCATGGTGAGCTGGGCGGAGAGCCCGAGCAGCACCGGGCGGACGTGCACGTTCGTGGTGGCCAGCAGGTCGAGCACCACGTCGCTGGAGTGCTCGAAGTGCCACTCGGCCAGCTCGATCCCGGCGGGCCCGCCGTACCGGCCGTACTCCCGCTCGTACGGGATGTGGTGGTGGCTGTTGTTCGCCCGCATCGGCATGACGCCGTCCGGGCCGTACTCCTCGTCCCAGCGTTGCTGGCCGTACTCGGCGAGGAACATCTGCTTGTACAGGTCGCCCAGGCCCTCGCTGTCCACCTCGTAGAGCGCGGGTCGGCGGCGCAGGAACGCCCCGATCGCCGCGTCCACCCGGGCCCGGACCAGCGCCGGGTCGACGCCCGGTGCGGGCAGCACCCGCAGCCGCACGTGCGGTCCCTCCATCCAGTACTTGATGAAGAAGTACCGGCTGATCAGGCCCTCGGCCCGCAGCTCGTCGACCAGTGGCCGGACGCCCTCGACCAGCATGGGGTTGGCGTTGCTGGCGTAGAAGACGTGCACACTGAGCCAGCCGTGGTCGACCGGCGCGGGGTAGTCAGTCATGGTCCACTCCAAGTCGGACGCCGTTGAGTTCGACGGTGAGTTCGGTGACGTAGGTGCCGGCGTCGCCGCGCAGCACCTGCTCGTCGCGGCCGGGCAACATCTCGGTGAGCACCAAACGGCTGCCCGCCCCGCGTGCCGTCGCGTCCAGCAGTTGCAGCGAGAAGTGGCTGTCGAAGTCCACGTAGAGCGGCTTGTGGTCCGGCCGGGCGGCGGGCTGCGCGGCGGGCTGGCCGGTGTCGTCCCCGGCCGCCGGGGTGAGCCGGGTGCCCTCCGGGGTGGCGAAGACGCGACGCGGCAGTCCGTTGTCGCGCCGCCACCGCTGCCACGCCAGGAACCACTCCGCGTCGCTCTGCCCGGACGTACGCGCCGGCAGGTGGTCCGGGTGCAGCTTCCACATCCGCCGTTGCAGCACCACGTCGCCGTGCACGATGCGCGGGTAGCCGGCGATCCCCCGCCCGGGCAGCGGTACGGTCGTGCCCGCCCACAGGTCGGGCTGCGCCATGCCCAGGTAGGCGAAGGTGAGCAGCACCTGCTGCACCTCCGGCAGGGCCATCGGCAGCAGGAAACCGAGGTAGACCGGGATGACCTCGGCGTCCAGCCGGCGCGAGCGCAGCAGCAGACGATCCGCGACCGGGTCGTGCTCGACACTGAGGTCGTCCATGTCGATCTGCTCGGCCGCCGGCCGGTGGCTGATCTCCCCCGGGCACACCAGCTCGTACGGGGTGACCACCGGGTGCAGGTTGAGGTTGGTGGCGTCGTACCCGCCCTTGAGTTCGGCGAGCACCGCGCCGGGCGGCTGGAGTCGCAGCAACTCGGCGCGCAGCGTGCCGGCGAGGTCCTGCTCGGCGAAGAGGTGCGCGAAGCGGGAGAAGAGCAGCGTCATGCCGGAGTAGACCCGGTTGACCACCACCCGGTGCCGCCCACCCTGGTCGGCGAGCTGGAGGAAGAACGACCGGGGGTCGAGCGTGCCGAGCGTCTCCGGCACCAGGTCGGCGACGTCGGTCATGAAGTCGTCGTCGAGGACCAACTCCTCGGCGTCGGCGGGCAGCCGGTCGTACGCCTCGTTCATCCGCCGGGCCACCTCGAGCCGGGCGTCGTCCAGCGCGGTGATCTCGTCCTGGCGGAACCAGTTCTCCTGCCGCACGTAGCGGTTGTCCGCGTCGAAGGCCCGGCGGCGCATCATCCGACCGCTGTAGTGCTCGAAGAAGTCCTGCTGGAACTCGTGAGCGAAGGTGAGCAGGTCGTCGCAGCGCCCGCCGACGCCGTACCGGGCCCGGAAGAAGCCCTTGGTGGCCAGGCGGCGGGGCAGGTTGATGTCGAACACCGGCATGATCCGGGCCAGTGCCCGCAGGCCGGGTAGCACCTCCCGCTCCCAGCGGTCCAGGTCGGCGGTCACCGGGGCGGTGGTGTGCCGCGTGGCGTCCTCGTAGACCAGGGTGCGCGGGGCGGGTACGTCGGGACGGCCGAGGTCGGTGTGGGCCGCGACGAGTTCGTCACGGATTCCGTCCAGCGCCCGGCGGCGACCCGGTACGTCCTGCGTCGGGTAGTCGGTGGCCAGCCGGTTGGCCGCGGCGACCCGCTCGGCGAGCCGGTCGGACCAGTCCCGGCCGATCTGCCGCAGCGCGCTGCGGTAGCCCTGCACCGGGTCGTCGGCGTGGATGTCGAGCTGCAGGTTCGGCACCACCAGCAGGCCGACCCGCAGCAGGTGGTGCAGGTAGAGGGCGATCTCGTCGGCGGGCCGACCGTCGGTGGTCAACTCGGTGACCAGGTCGGCCATCCGTCGTACCCGGCCGCCGTCGAGTGCGGCCAGGATGTCGTGCAGCACCCGGCCGGTGGGGAGCACGAAGAGTGACTCGTGGATCGACTCCAGGGTGATGGCGGCGTCGCCGTCCTCCGAGCTGGTCCGGCGGCGGCGCAGGTAACGCAGCCGGCCGTGGGCGATGCGCCAGCCGGTGGTCAGGGTCACCGGCAGGTCGGGGCGGAGCGTCTCGTCGGCGAGCACGATGGCCGACAGCCGGCCCAGCGCGGCCAGGTTGAGCCGCGCACTCCCCCGCATCGCCGCGACCGTGCCACCGGCGTCCACTGCGGCGTCCAGCAGCCGGCCGGTTCCGCCTCCGAAGGTGCCGACGTTCACGGTGGTCAGCCGACTGAACGGGCTGGTCTTGGCGGCGGTGCGGTAGGCGTACTCCAGGAGCGACCGCTCCACCCGGCGGGCCCGCTTGCCGAGCGGACCGGTACCGGTGAGGTAGCCGGCCAGGTAGCGGTCCAACGACGGGGACGCGAGCAGGATGCCGCCGCGCAGGACCGGGTCGTCGGCGAGGCCGCGCAGCACGGCCCGCCGCCCCGCCAGCTCGTCGTCCAGCACCGTCGGGCCAGCGGCCAGCTCCCGGCGGTACGCCTCGAAGGTCTCCAGCCACCGGGCCAGCTCCCGGTGGGTGTCCGCGCCCAGCGCCTCGGCCGGCCAGGCCGCCGGGTCGGCGGGGCGCGGCGGGCGGAGGTTGAACACGTCCCGGCGCAGCTTGATGAGCCGCTGCCGCAGCCCGTCATCGGCCAGGTTCCGCCCCACCGCGACCTGTAGGGCGTCGGCCAGGTCCCGTCCGGTCGACCGGAGCTGGTCCTCCAGGTCGAGCACCCGGCGGGCCCAGTCGGCGGTCCGGTCGAAGGCGAGCCGGTCGGCGACCTCGATCGGCAGCCCGGCGGTACGCAGCATGAACACCCCGGGCATCCGCCACGAGATCGGGGTCACCGGTGGTGCGGGCAGGGACACCGTCACGGGTCTCTCCTTCGTCGGCGGCTGGTCAGGGGGCGGCGCGGTGGCCCGGGTCGGTGCCGTCACAGCCGGTACGCCAGGTCGGCGGTGCCGTCCGGGTGCCGCCCGAGCAGCAGGAACAGCACGGTCCGCTCGTCGGTGCCGTCCAGCCCGAGGGCGGTGTTCATGGCGACGTTGTCGAAGCCGAGGACCGCGCCGCAGCCGAGGCGCTGCGCGGTGGCCGCGCAGTACGCCCGCTGGGCGACGGTGCCGACCTCGGCGTTCAGGATCCGGTAGCCACGCGGCCCGAACACGTCGAGCACCGCGTCCGGTCGACCGGAGATGGCCAGCACCGCGCCGACCTGGCCCATCGTGTAGTTGGTGAGGAAGTACTGCTGTTGCAGGAAGGCGGACATCCCGTCGTCGGGCTCCGCGCCGGCCGGCAGCAGAGCGTGCCGCCGCTCGCAGTAGGCGTAGCTGCCGCTGGGCAGGCCGTCGACGTGGTTGGCGAACACCCAGAGCCGGGTCAGCTCGGGGCCCCCACCGGATTGCTTCACGTCCGCCGGGTAGCGACGGCCGGCGGCGGCGAACGCGAGGGTGGTGCCCAGCTCGGCGGCGGTCAGCTCGGGCGGCCGACGGAACCGGCCGAAGCTGCTGGACCGGTTGGTGAGCACGGTCGAGAGTGGACGGGCGAGCCGGTCCAGCTGCGGCGCGGGCAGCGCGACCGGCTCGCCGGGCAGGTCGGGAGGAGCGGCGGCGCCCACGGTGTCCGGTGCGGGCGCGGCCGGAGCCGCGGCTGCCCGGTGCACCGCGGTGACGCCGGGGAAGTCCCGCACCCGACGGGACCGCTCGAAGGCGTCGTACCGGGCCCGGACCGGCGCGGCGGCGGCCACCGGCTCGTCCGCCGGGCGCGCGGCGGTTTCGGCCCAGTTCAGCGGTACGACCGCGAAGACGCTCTCCGCGTCGCTGTCCAGGTCGAGCAGCCGGTCCAGGGGCGCCGGGTCGAAGCAGAGCAGCCGCCGCAGGGGTACGCCCAGCGCGGGTGCCAGCAGATCCCACGACCCGAGCAGGGCACCGAGATCCTGGGTGACCACGTGGTAGCAGAAGCTGTTGTACTTGAACGAGTTCTTCCAGAACCGGATGCCGGCCAGCAAATAGCTGTCACCGGCGGCCCCCGGATCGTCGGTGCCCAGGGCGGCGCGGACGGTGCCGGTGACGTCGCCGAGCAGCAGCCGTTCCAGCACGTGCGTCCCGGTGTGGTAGTGGTAGACGCCGGGCAGCAGTGGCCCACCGGCCCCCACCACCAGATACAACTCCACCGGGTACATGCCGCCGCCGGACGCGGTGCCGCGCCCCCACACCGCGTGCTCGAAGTGCGCCCGCTTGGCGACGTCCTGGTTCCAGTTGACCGTCATCCGCCGGTCCAGCACCCCGTACGACAGGCGCAGCAGGGCGGCCAGGCGGGTCAGCGACCAGCCGGTGGTCGGCGGCAGGTCTGCGCCGGTGTGCAGGTCGCGCAGGGTGGGCAGCTCGGGCAGTTCGGCGGGCAGCGGCAGCCGGGA
Source organism: Micromonospora vulcania (assembly GCF_042658605.1). Taxonomy (NCBI): domain Bacteria; kingdom Bacillati; phylum Actinomycetota; class Actinomycetes; order Micromonosporales; family Micromonosporaceae; genus Micromonospora; species Micromonospora vulcania. Next base: position 190,430 of record NZ_JBHSQS010000006.1, read on the forward strand.
CGCGTCCGGGTAGCTCTTGTGCCGGGACGGCTGGTCGGCCCAGTCCACCTCGTAGTTCAGTGGTTCCATCGGGGTCCGGGCCCGACGGAACACCGCCTCGGTGTACTCCCGGACGACCTGGCGGGCATCCTGCTGCATGTCGCTGCTCCTACGGGAAGGGGTGCGGGTGGGGGTTGCGGGCGGTCGCGCCGAGCCCGTCCGGGCCGTGCCGACCCCGGGCCAGGTACCGCTCCAACCGGTCGCTCCAGAGCACCCGCTGCCGCTGCCAGCCGAAGTCGATCGGCACCAGGGACGGGGCCACCACGGCCATCGTGTGCACCCCGGCGACCTCCTGCTCCGGGCAGGTCTGGTCGACGGCGACGACGTCGCCGCCGAGACCCGCGATCAGGCCGGCGAGGTACGTCATGTCGGCGCGCAGGTCGTCGTGCGCGGGCCGGGTGGCGAGCCAGTCGCCGTACAGCTCGGACATGGACCGCAGCGGCGGGTCGTCGAAGAGGAAGGCGGCGTGCCGCGCCATCTCCGGCAGGCCGTAGAGCAGCGCGTGGTGGCTCAGCTCGGTGACCCGGGTGTAGTCGCGGATCATCTCGCGCAGCTCGGGCTCGCTGGCGGCGACCCGCTCGTCGAAGCCGGGGACGTAGGAGGCGGTCTCGCAGAGCGCGGCCCGGACCGCGTCGTCCGGGTCGAGGCTCGCACCGGCGGCGAAGCAGAGCTGGCCGAGCCCGTCACCGCGCTTGACCGCGACCGCGGTGACCACCGGAATCGGCAGGTCCGCGCGGGTGTCGAAGAGCCGGACGTCGTAGCCGAGCAGGTCGACCCGGTCGAGCATGAAGTGCACCCGCTCGTCGCGGCAGGTCGCCGGGTCGATCTCGGCCAGCCGGGCCGAGCCGTACCAGGCGAGCAGGAAGGCGTCCCGCTCGACGAGTTCCAGCATCCCGTGCAGCAGCGACTCCTCCGGGCAGCTGCCGCTGGCGCAGCCGTTGGAGCACTCCTGGACGAACTTGCGCTGGTCGGTGCGGCGGTCCAGGTAGTAGACGAGCTGTTCGGGTACGAGGCGGGGTTGGCTGTCGCGCAGCGACCACCCCCAGACCCAGTGCATCGGCTCGTCCGGTGCGTACGGGGCGTAGTAGAGCCCGTGGCCCTGATAGAACGCCGGGTGGTAACCGAGGCCGGCCGGGTCGAGCGCGTCCGGGGCCAGGTTGGCGTAGCTGTCGAAGACCTCGGTGCGCTTGGCCCGCGGGAACTGACCGGCGTACCGTTCCAGGCCCTCCAGCAGCGCGTACGTCTCGCTGCCGCCGTAGCTGTTGGCGTGCCCGCTCCACCACATCTCGTGCAGGTCGTAGCGGCTGCGGACCCGGAAGTAGCCGGTGACCGGCGCGGTGGCCGTGGCGTTGTACGCCCGCAGCGCGTTGCCGCCGAGCGCCCCGGCGACCGGGTTGGCCAGCGCCCCGACCGGTAGGTCCAGCTCGTCGGCCGCACGCAGCCGGTACGCGGTCGGGTCCGGCTTGGGCCGGCGGGTCAACGGGATCACCGCGGCCTCGGCGGTGTCCGGGCGGGTACGCGCGCAGGCCGGGCACTCGGAGTCGGCGAGCACCTCGACCGTGGTCGTCTCCAGGGTGTCCATCCGCAGCTGGTGCAGCCGGGCCACGCCGGGTCGTTGGGCCGGGGGCCGGCAGGCCTGCCGGAACAGCTGCCAGAGCGCGTCCACGGCGAACGGGGTCAGGTGTGGCAGGGCCGCCACCACGCCGACCCGGGCGCCGTGCTCCAGGGCGTGCCGCTCCTCCCGGAGTCGGATGGCCTGCCAACGGCGCTGGACGCAGAGCGGGCACGGCCCGGGTCGGGTGTCCGTCGGGCCGGTGGCCCCGGTCCAGCGCGGGCCGACCAGCGCGGTCGCGCCGTGCAGCCAGATCGGCACCACGTCGGTGGTGAGCCCCTCGCCGGCGTCGGCGTACGCGTCGGTGAGGCCGAGCGCGGCGATGCGGACGGTGATCCCGGCGGGCGGCTGGTCGGCCCGGTCCTGGAGCCGCTCGTGGAACGCCTCGCCGAGCTGCTTGAGGCTGCTGTCCCACCCGGTGGAGGTGGTCCGGACGTCGACGATCATGGTTCACCTGTCTGCGGTCGCTGCGGTCGGTGGGGAGGGACCGGGGTTCCCCGCCGGCGTGGCTCGCCGGCGGGGACGGCTGCGGCGGGGGTTACCCGCCGCCGCATCCGGTGCTGGTGCTGCTGCTGCAGCAACTGGACGTACTGCAGCTACAGCAGCTGGAGCAGGAACAGCTGGAGCTGGACCAGTCCATGACCATCGCGTCGATCGCGTCGACGTCCTCGATCTCGAACGTCTCGGTCTCCAACGCGCGGAGTTCGTCAGTCAGTTCCGGCATTCCCTCTACCTCCCCTCGGGCGTGTGCGGGCCTCGCCACCGATCGGCCGTCCGGAGCGACCGCTGGTGCCGAAGCTCAGCTGGTGCTGCTGCAACTCGACGAGGTGCAGCTACAACAACTGGACGTGCTGCAGCTGGAGCAGCTCGACGTGCTGGTGCTGCTGCTGCAGATGTCCATCTGGTCGGCGGACAGATCCGCGATGTCCTCGACCTCGAACGTCTCGGTCTGCAGGTCCCGCAGTTCGCCTTGAACCGATTCGGACAGTGCGACGGATGCCGGGGGTTGTGTCACGGGACTCTCCTTGAGCCGCGGTCAGCGCCAGTCGTGGGTGGGTCTGCGTCCGCACCACCACGGTGGAGCCAGCGGAGGCACGCAGGGGCTACTCGCCGGTGTCGGCCGGCGGCGGTTGGTGCGTACAGATGCGACGTCCCACCGGGAACTGGATTGCGTCTGCGTTGTGGGGGTCGACCCCGGTCACCCGGTCAGCCGCAGCTGGAGGTGCTGGTGCTGGTGCTGCAGCAGCTCGACGTGCTGCAGCTGCAGCAGCTCGAGCAGGAGCAGCTGGAGCTGGTCGCGGCGAGCGCCTCGCCGCCGTCCTCGACCTCCTCGATCTCGAAGGTCTCGGTCTCCAGCTCGCGGAGCTCGTCATTCAGGGTAATCGGCATATTTCCACCTCCTTTCGCGTCGCGTGCCTCGCTCGGACCACTGGTGTGGTGGTTCAGTCGGCCGCGCGGCCGTGGTGTCGCAGCAGGACCACGCCGCTGCGGAACGCCCCGCTGGCCCGTACGTCCCGGGTGGTGGTCTCGACCAGCAGCGCGGAGATCCGCCGCTCGGCGAGGGCGGCCAGCACGGCGGCCCGGTCGGTGCCGTCACCCGCCGTGCCGTCACCCGCTGTGGCGGCGCTGGCCGCGCGCGCGGTCAGGGTGGCCGGGTCGAGGTCGGCGAGCACCGGATCGCCGAGGTCGGCGTCCGTCCCCTCGAAGTGCCGCACCTGGATCCGTCCGACCAGCTCCCGCAGCGCGGTGAGCCGGGTGGCGACCGGGTCGAAGCCGCCGGCGAGCCGCCAGTCCCGGTCGCCGCCGTCGGGTGTCTCGGTCACGGCGAGCACGGCGTGCGCCGGCGCGGCGCCGGGCAGGGCGTAGACCGCGAGCTGGCGACCGAAGCGGTGCGCCGCCTTCACCACGAAGGCGGTGTCGTCGTCGGCGACCAACTCCTCCTCGGCGAGCACGACCAGGCCGCCGTCGCCGCGCATCGCGGCGGTCAGCGCGTGGTACGCCAGCGCGTCCGCCAGGCCCTGGTCGATGACGCCGTCGAGGCTGTCGGCGGCGGCCGCGCCCGCGGTGGTCCGTTCGGCGAGGCCCTCGCCGTTCGCGGCAGAGGTGGGCAGCGCCAGCGCGGCGGGAACCCACACGCTCTCCGGCTGCCCCAGCACCCTCGCCGACAGCCAACGGACCGGCCGGTCCGGGTCGTACGCCACCGCGCCGGTCGCGCCGGTCAGCTCGGTCCACGGCACCGGATGCTCGCCGCGCTCGCGCAACTGCTCGGCCGAGGCCAGCACCCCGAGGTGCGGGTCGGCGTACCGGGCGGCGTGCTCGCGTACCGCCACCCGGTAGGCGGCCAGTCGGGCGCTCAGCACGGTGTGTACGTCGAACGCGGTCACCTCGCGGGGCCCGCGCCGGCCGGGCAGTCGCAGCCGGGCCGTCTTGAGCGGCGCCTGCTCCAGCGGGTCGTCCACGAACCGGGTGAAGACTCCCGCGTTCGGCGACACCAGCGCCTGGGCGCGCTGGTAGGTCTCGTCGTCGGTGCCGCCGAGCCAACCCGGCTCGGGCACGTCGACGTCCCGGCAGACCGGGCAGGCCGGGTGCGGCAGCACCTGCTCCCGGGTGGATTCCAGGGTGGACCGGTCCAGCAGCAGCACACCGCCGGCGGTGTCCGGCGACAGCGCGCCGGTGAGTACCCGGAACACCTCGAACGCGACGGCGTTGCCGAGCATCCGCGCGGTCACCTCGGGCAGCGGTGCGGGCGCGTCGGGGCCGGCGCCGACGGCGAGCTGCCGCCAGAACTCGGCGGCAGCCGTGGCCTCGGCGCTGGCGTTGAGCCGCAGGTGGGCGCAGAGCCAGCACGGGGTCCGGCCCGGCTGCACCGTCGGGCCCACCACCGCCCGGTCTTCGTCCCACACCACCGGGACCAGCAGCGGGCCGTCCCGGTGGCAGACCCGGGCCAGCTCGGCCAGGTCGGCCAGGCCGGTCGGGTCGGTGCAGTGGACCACCGCGTCCGCGCCGGTCAGCTCGACCGGCCCGTCGTGCACCCGTACCTCGGCCGCCAGCCCGTCCGCGCGCAGGTCGGCCACCTCCGGCCGTAACGCCTCGGCGTAGCGCGACGGGTCGTCGTACGGGTGCAGGTCGAGGCGGAGACACCCGTTGCGCAGCAGGCCACTCGCCGCCGCCAGCAGGGTCGCTCCCCCGCCGCTGAGCACCACCCGGGCGTCGTGGAAGCGCAGGAACCGGCCGGTCGGATCGTCGACGAAGTGGTCGACGAACTCGATCTGCGGGGCGAACCGCCGCGCCACCGGCTCGGCCACCTCGGTGCGGTCACCGGCGTCCTTGGCGAAGCCACGGGCGAGCAGCGCCCGGACCAGGGTGAGCACGGTCTGCTGCTGCCCCTGGTTCAGGGATGCGGTGAGCTGACGCACGGTGTGCTCGCCGGTGAGGTACGGGCTCAGCGAGGTCAGCCAGCGAAAGGCCGACTTGCCCTTGATGAGGAAGGCGGTGTCCGGGCCGCGCAGGTAGGCGCCGGCCGGCGCATCCAGGAAGACCACGTCGTGTCGCAGCTTGGGCCGCACATCCAGGTTCTCCGCACCGTCCGGCGGCAGGCTCATCCAGGCTCCTATGCCAGCGATCACCATCGACTCGAAAGTGTCTACATGCTGCACAAGAGCAATTCGTTCGTCAACAGATTGTTTCGTGTCAGGTAGTGTCCGGAGTGAATTCAAGGGCACTGAGCTGCGGTTAGGGCAGATTTTCCGGCGACCCGTCGGCCGGGGCCTTCCAGCGGCGATCAGCCTCCGCTACTCTGTGGGCGTTGTCGGCTCCACCGCAGGTCAGAAGCCTTGCCATTGCTCCAGATGCGAGGTGGGCCGACGGCAGTGGCGCTGACACCATCCGAGGTGGACGGCCCACGGCCCCCACCTCGACGTTGCCTTAACGATCAGTTAATTGACCGCACGCAAACAACCCAGCGTCGCGGTCGGGATTCAGTAAGGACCGCCCAGATGAAGGCGAAGGAAGAGGCCCCCGACCGCCCCCGACGCACCGCTGAAAGATTGCGGCACTCCGTTGGGGAATGACCGTTTCGCCATCGAATTGCACGAGGTGACCAAGCGTTATCCCGGCGGCGTCACCGCGGTCGACGGGCTCGACCTACGGGTGCCCGAGGGGACGGTCTTCGGCTTCCTCGGCCCGAACGGCGCCGGCAAGACGACCACCATGCGGATGCTGGTCGGGCTCGTCCGACCGACCTCCGGCCGGATCCGGGTGCTGGGTCAGCCTCCCGGCACCCCGGCCGAGTTGGCCCGGGTGGGTGCCCTGATCGAGTCGCCGGCCTTCTATCCCCACCTGTCCGGTGTGGACAACTTGCGGCTGGCCGCCCGGTACGCCGGAGTGCCCGACCGCGCCGCCGACCGGGTGCTCGCCGAGGTCGGCCTGACCGGACGTGCCCGCTCGGCGTTCCGGACGTACTCGCTGGGCATGAAGCAGCGGCTCGGCGTGGCGGCGGCGCTGCTCAAGGAGCCGAGCCTGCTGATCCTCGACGAGCCCACCAACGGGCTCGACCCGGCCGGCGTGAGTGAGATCCGGGAGCTGCTCCGTTCGCTCGGGCGGCAGGGGTGCACCGTGCTGCTCTCCAGCCACGTGCTCGGCGAGGTGGAGCAGGTCTGCGACCGGATCGCGGTCATCAACGCAGGTCGGCTGGTCGCCGACGGCACCTCCGACGAACTGCGTGCCGCGCTCGGCGGCGGGGAACTGCTCATCGCCGCCGACCCCCTCGACAAGGCCGTCGCGTGCCTGCGGGACCACCCGGGCGTCCGCGCGGTCGAGGCGGTCGACGGTCGGTTGCGGGTCAGCGCGGATCCGGAACTGGCCGCCGAGCTCAACCGCCGGCTGGTCGAGGCGGGCCTCGACGTACGGGAGCTGCGTACGGTCCGCCACTCGTTGGAGGAGGCGTTCCTGGAGCTGACCGGGTCTGATCGGCCCGAGGTGGAGTCGACGAGCACGGCGGGGAGCAGCAGATGATCGCCTCGGTACGCGCGGCCTGGTTCGCGGACCGGAAACGTCCGGCCGTCTGGACCGTCACCCTCAGTTGGATCGCGCTGGCGCTGGCCTTCGGCGTCGGCATCCCGTACGTGGTGCACCTGGCGCTGGCCGGTGACCCGAAGGAGGCGGACGCTGCGGCGTCGCTGCTGGACGCGGTCCTGCCCGGCAAGCTCGTGCCCACCGGGATCGCGCTGTTCCCGCTCTTCGGCGGGGCGATCGTGGTGATCCTCGGCGCTCTGGTCGTCGGCAACGAGTACCGCTGGGGGACGCTCAACCTGATCTTCACCCAGCGCCCCCGGCGGGCGCAGGTGCTGGCCGGGCACGCCGTCGCGCTCTGCGCCCTGACCCTGCTGCTCGTGGCGCTCACCTTCGCCGCGCTGGCCGGGGTCACCGCGCTGCTCGCGCTCGTCGAGGGTCGCGGCCTGGACTGGCCACCCGTCGGTGACCTGGCCGGGGCCGTCGCGGCGGCCTGGCTGATCTGCACCGCACACGCGAGCGTCGGCTACTTCCTCGCCATCGCGTTTCGCAGCACCGCCACCGCGATCGCCGTCGGCCTGGTCTGGACGCTGGTGCTGGAGAACGCGGTCAGCGGGCTGGCCCTCGTGCTGAGCCCACTGGAGGTGGTGCAGAAGCTGCTGCTCGCACCGAGTTCCGGGGCGCTGGCCGGCGCGCTGGGAGCCCCGTCCCAGTTCGACGGAGGCACCCCGGGAGTGATCGCGTCGAGCGGTGCCGGGCTGCCCACCACCGTCCTGGCGGGATACGTGGTGCTGATGTTCGGGCTGGGGATCTGGCTCGCGGCCCGCCGAGACGTCGGCTGATCGGAAAGGGTGACGAGATGGACTTCCTCCTCGCCTTCGTGCTGACCGGGCTCGTGGCGTCCAGTGGCTGGATCGCCTGGGCTCTGGTCCGCGGCTGGGCCCGCGCCCGTGACCGACGCCACGAGCTGCGCCTCGCCCAGGCCCGGTCGGTGTCCGAGGTGCGCCGGGCGGAGCTGGCGGCCCAGGTCCGGGAGATCGAGCTGGCCAACGAGACCTACCAGGACTTCGTCCGGCGGCACCCCGGGAGCTGAGCGCGGACGGCATCCCGGGTCGGACGCCGTCCGCGTCGCAGCCGTACTACTTGACCTGGGCGGCGACGGTACGCAGCTGGCCGAGCGTGGTGCGGAAGCCCTTGCCGGACGCGGCCGGGTCCTCGGCGAGCAGGCCGGTGACGGCCATCGCCTGCGAACGGGTCGACGCGACGGCGGCGCTGTCGGCCCCGGTCACGTCGAACACGCCGAAGTCGCCGCTCAGCGTCCGGAACGTCGGGGCACCCGCCGCCGCGTCCTTGGCCAGGTACAGCACCACGACCTGGCCCGCCTCCAGCTTCGACATGTGGGCCACCTCGGGGATCCCGGATGGCAGGCTCGCCAGGGTGATTCGCTCCCCGGCCCGCACCGAGGTCCCCGTCGCGGCGCGCAGCACCTCGTCGACCCGGAACCCGGCCGCCTCGACCTCGCCGCGTACGACCAGATCGGCGGTCTCGGTGAGCTGCTGGACCGTGGTGTACCCGCGCAGCTTGCCCATGGGTCGCGGCGACGCGGTGTCCGTCGGCGTGGCGGCGCTGGTGGTGGCCGCCGGGGCGGCGCTGGTCGTGGTGGGTGCGGCGGCCGGCTCGCTGGCGCCCGTGCTGCCGCAGGCGGACAGCGCCGCCGCGGTGAGGACGGCGGCGGCCGCAGCCCAGACGGGCCGGCTGCGGTACGGGTGGTCGACTGCCATGACGTGCTCCTCGCGTGTCGGTGCCGCCTCGGGTCGTCTCGCCCGGGGCGCGGAACTGCTCTCACCCTTTATCTGTGCGGCCCGGGCACCGAGTTCCCACAATCTTTCCGGCGCTCAGCCCCGCTCCCGGGCGAGCTGGCGAAGGTCGGTCAGCGTGGTGACGAATCCACGGCCGCTCCTGGTGGCGTCCTCGGCCCGCAGCCCGGTCACCGACCGGCTCGGCGACCGGCTGGTGGCCGTCTGCCCGACGACGTCGAAGACCCCGAAGTCACCGCTGAGCGGCGCGTAGGCCGGCCCCTGCGGATCGGCGAGGGCCAGGTAGAGGACGGTCGGTTGCCCGGCGTCGAGCCCGGACATCCCCACGGTCTCCGGCGCCAACAGTGTGATCTCGGCCTCGACCGGAGCCCCCGACGTGCGGTAGAGCACCTCCGCGACCCGGTAGACGGCCCGCCGCTCGCCACCGGTGCCGCTCACCGACACGACGTCCCCCCGGACCACCAGGTCGGCGGTGTCGGTGAGTTGCCGCACCGTGCCGTACCCCCGGATCTTGGTGGCGGTGCGCGGCGCGGGCTCGGCCGACGGTCTGCTCGCCTCGGGCGACGGGAGCGCGGCCGGAGGGTCGCCGCCGCCGGTGGTGGCGGCGACCCCGGCTCCGACCCCCGCGACGACCAGGACCAGCGCGGCCAGCGCCAGGGCGGGCCGCCACGGCGCGCGGACCGCTCCGGGGGTACGCGTCTCCTGCGCGATCACGGCCAGCAACCGGTCCCGGTGCGCCTCGTGGCGGCCGGCCGGCAGATCACGATCACCGGGATGCGGGGCGAGTGCGTCGAGCTCCGCCCACTCGGACGGGTCCACCGGTGGCTGCGTCGTCATCGGTTACCCTCCCGCGCCAACGAGGTGATGCTGTCGCGGACGGCTCGGGCGGCGCCGGCCGGGCGTCGGGGCGCACGCTGAGCGGCGTCGACGAGGCTGCGCAGCCGGGCACGGGCCCGGGACAGCCGGGACCGGACCGTGCCGACCGGAACGCCCAGTGCTCGCGCCGCGGACTCGTAGTCCAGGCCCTCCCACAGGCACAACGTCAGCACCTCGCGCTCGGGACGACGCAGCCTGGACAGGGCGTCGAGCGCGGCGGCGATCCGGTCGCCGTCGTCGAGCCGGCCGGCGACCTCGTCGGCGTGATCCGGGAGCGTGGCATCGACGGCGAGCAGCGCGGCGGCCGCCCGGCGGTAGCGGCGGTTGCTGCGGGTGTGGTTGCGGGTCTCGTTGGTGGCGATGCCGAGCAACCACGGCCGCAGCGAGCCACCCTCGTCGTTGACCCGCTCCCGGGAGCGCCACGCCTGCAGGTAGGTGGCGGCCATCACGTCCTCCGCCGTGGCCCAGTCGGCGGTGAGCCGGAACGCGTGGTTGTAGACCGACCGCGCGTGCTGGTCGAACAACTCGGCGAACGCGCCGGGGTCACCGGCTCGTATCCGAGCACGCAGACTCGACTCCATGACCAATTTCTGTCCGTCCGGCGGCGCGGGTTCCGACCGAACCCGGGCCGCCCCGCTGATCGTTGCCGGCCGACCTTAGCCACCGGCAATCCGGCACCGCCAACCGCCGCCGACGGAACCGGGAGCGGTGTACGGACGGTGGCGAGCATCGCTCATGCTTGAGGGGTGATTCGTTTCGTGCTGAACGTGCTGTGGCTCATCTTCGGCGGTGGCATCGTGTTGGCGATCGGCTACGGCTTCGCCGCGCTGATCTGCTTCGTCCTGGTCATCACCATCCCGTTCGGCGTCGCGTCGCTGCGCCTGGCCGTCTACTCGCTCTGGCCCTTCGGCCGCACCCTGGTGCCCAAGCCCGGCGCGGGCGTCGGCTCCGGGCTGGCCAACATCCTCTGGGTGGTGCTGGCCGGCTGGTGGCTCGCCCTGTCGCACATCGTCGCCGGCATCGCGCTCTGCGTCACGATCATCGGGATCCCGTTCGGCATCGCCAACTTCAAGCTCGTCCCGGCCGCGTTCTGGCCGCTCGGCCGCGAGGTCGTCGACGCGCCGTGAGCGGCTGACCGCCGCTCAGGCACTCCAGACCAGGTGCGCGGCGGCCAGTGCGGCGACCTGGTAGGGCGTCCGTGGCGCGCCATCGGCGAGGACCTCCAGGGGCCCCTTGTTCCCCAGCGAGATCCACAGCTGGGCCATCAGACCCGAGTGCGTACTCAGCTCGTCCACGCCCTCGGGAACCTGCAACACGTAGAGCCACGCCGCCTCGTCGGGCGCCCCGTCGAGCGGGGTTCGCCAGACGCGATGCAGGTGGTGGGCGCGGCGCTGCGGGGCTTCGGCGGCGAGCAGGACGTCCACCGGAGTCGGGTCCGGGGCCGTCGCGGGGCCGATCGGGCTGAAGCGGTACGGCGGCGGGGGCACCTCGGCGATGACCGGCACGTCAAGCAGGTCGGGATCGTCGGGGTCGCCGAGGAAGGACCGGATCAAGTCCCGTTCCTCGGTGGTGATGCCGACGCTCTGGTACGCCAGGTTGAGCAGGAGCTTGCCATCAGCCAGGTCCAGCTCACCCGCGGCGTAGTCCTCCCGCACGGTACCCAGAGCGTCGTCGGAGAGCCGGCCCGCGAGCAGCCGGCACACCTCGCCGACAACCGCGTACGTCTGCACATCCATCCGGCCATCATCCCGCCAAGCTCGTCCCGGCCGCGTTCTGGCCCTCGGCCGCGCTCTGCGCCGCTGCTGACCACCACGCAGCGGTCCCCCGCTCTGGAGCTGGACGCCACCGTCGGCTGATCTTGACGCTGTTGATCCTGTCGCGCATGGTTACCCGGTGACGGCGGACGTGTGGCTCTTCAAGGACGGGGACTTCGCGCCCGGGGCGGAACTGTTGCGCAGCGAGCGGGAGTTCCAGCTCTGGTCGTACTCGGTGAGCCACAGCCAACTGCTGCTGCGAGCGAACCGGATGCCGCAGGGCGACCAACTCCCGACGACGATCGAGGTGCTGTTCAAGCCGGTCAAGGCCGTGCAAATCCAGGAGGCGTACCTCGGTCTGGTCATCCGCTGCGCCACCGAGGAGGAGTCGGCGCGGATTCTCGACGGCGTCTCCGACTACGGGTACCGCAGCCACGAGGCCCGGGTGCTCCTGTTGGAGAGCGAGGGGGCCACCGGGTACGTGGTGACGTCCGCCGTCGGCTGGCGGGAGGGCGTCATGTCGCCCGTGCAGGCCTCGTTCTTCAATTCCGTCCACCCGGACTGGCCGGTCGAGCCGTTGGCCGGGGTGCACGACGGAAGCCGCATCGCCTCGCCTCAGGAGGCGGTGGAGGCGTTCCTGACCGGCCTGCCGGAGGGCGAGCGCCGGGAGCGATACCGGTACGTGTACCTGGTCTGGGCGGTGACCCACGAGAACGATCTGCGTCGCCGGCACAACTTCGGCGTCTTCCTCACCGAGGCCGACGCCGAGGAGGCGGTGCGACTGGTCACGCCACACGTCGAGAGTTGCTACGCCGAGCCGCTGCCGATGGTGCTGTAGCGCGTCGCCGGCGGTACGACGCGGCCAGCACCGCCGTCAGGCAGATCCCGGCAGCGGCGACGAGCGGCGGGCGTCCGCCGAGGTGGACGGCCGCGGCCCCGAGCGGGATCGCGAGGACGAGTGGTCCGAACATCGCGGTGTTGGCCGTCGCGGCGACCCGACCGAGCAACGCGGCGGGCGTGTGTGTCTGCACCGCGGTGACCGCCGCGACGAGAGTCCAGGGCAGGCCGATGCCGGCGACCACCGCGCCGACGACCGTGACCGGCCACCAGGGCAGCGACCGTGCCAGGCAGCCGACCGCGAACAGCACCGAACCGGCGACACCGACCGCGACCGGACCCCGTCGGGCGAGGAGCCGGCCGACGACCAGACCGCCGACGATGGACCCAGCCCCCTGGGCGCTGACCAGCACCCCGAGGAACGTCGTCGGCAGGCTCAGCTCCGTGGTGACGACCGCGTACACCGCCGCGGTCGTGAAGCCGGACATGGCGATCGCCACCGCGGCCAGCGCGACCGGTACGCGCATCGCCCGTTGCCCGGACAGAATGGCGAGCCCGGCACGAAGGCCCCGATGCTCCTGCTGGGCCGGCTGCTCGGGTGGCGTCCGGTGCAGTCGCACCGCCGCGTACAGGATGGCGACCAGCACTGGCATCGCGGCGCTGAGCACGACGACCGCGTGCCCGCCGTGCCAGGCGTAGAGGCCCGCGCCGGCCAGCGGGGCCACGAGCTTCATGCCCTCCTGCGCACTCGATCGCCACCCGTTGACGTCGCCGAGTGCCGCGGGTGACAGCGCGGACGGCAGCAGCGCCGTCTCGCCCGCGTCGATCAGGACGTAGCTGGCACCGTACGCGCACGAGACCGCGAAGATGAGCCACGTCTGCGCCGGCCCCCGTACCGCGAAGAGAGTCAGCAAGGCGCTCGCCAGCAGGAGGTTGACCGCGATCACCAGCGGCCTTCGGGGTGCCCGGTCGAGCAGACCGCCCAACCACGGCCCGGCGAGCACCGGGGCGTACACGCAGAGCCCGGTGAGAGCCGCGAGCCCGGTGGAACCGGTCAGGTCCAGGACCCAGATGCCGGCCACCAGGGACATGGCGCTGCTGCCGAAGCCGGACAGCAGTGAGATCGCCACAAACAGTGCCGCGTTGCGGCGCATGAGCCCTCCAGATTGAGCCGGAACGACTCACATCTTCAACTCTTGAGCGCAGCACGGACAATGCTTGTGGATGCTGTCAACGGATCATTGACAGCGCGGAGTCCAGCCTTCCCGCGACCGGACGGGCCGCCGCCGGCAGTCGGTCGCCCGCTTCGCCGAGATCGGCCGCGAGATGCAGGGCCAACGCGTACAGCGAGCCCGGCGCGGCATCCAGGGCGGCATCCACGGTGCTCCGCACGAGAGCCGCTCGGCGAAAACGGGTGTCCCACCGACGGTCCGCGGCGATCCACCGACCCAGGTCAGCCACGGCAGCTCGTACCGCGACGATCCGGGGTGAGTAATCGAGATCGAGGTGCTGCCGCCGCGCCCGCTGCGCCGCCACCAGGCGCTGGCGGCGCTGCTCCGCGGCCTGCCGGCTGCTCAGGCCCAGGGCCGTCGCGATCTGCGCCCACGTCGCCCCGCCGTGCCGCGCCCGGTCGATGAGCTCCAGCTCCTGCTCGTCCAGGCGGGCACGGGTGGCGCGAACGTCGGCCAACTGCGCCAGCTCCGCCGTCACATGTCAACGCTACATTGACAACTACCGGTGGTGTGCCCAGGCGGTGAAGCGCTCGATCAGCCCGTCGGGCTGCGTCCCGCCGTCCAGTTCGGCGAGCTGCACAGCGGCTTCGTCGCGCAGGGTCGCCAGGTAGACCAGCAGCGCGGTCCGGTTGTTGCGGTACTCGCCGAGCAGCATCAGCTTCGCGGGCGAGCAGGGCCATGCGATGCCGCACGCCTGGCACCGCCAGGTGGGCCGAGTCGGCAGGTGGGGCAGTCGGCGGCGGCTCATCGTTCAACTCCTACCGCGCCCCGACGAATGGACCGCTGGGCGGGCGGGGCCAACACCAGCCGCCGCACCCCCGCACGCAGCACGAACAGCTCGCGCTTCGCCAACGCCATCCCGCCGGGACCCAGCTCGTACCCCTCGATCCACGTCCACCCGTGGTAGGTGTGCCGGTCGGTCAACTCGCGAATGATGCGGACGGTCAGCGGCCGCCCGAACTGCGGACTCGCGGCGCGGGTCAGATGAACTACATCGCCGGCCCGGAACTCGGGGGCGGTCACCGCGCCCGCCAGCGGTGGTCCGGGACGCGGTTCGCGCGCTTCGACACGACCGGCCGGGGCGGTGGCGACGCGGACGACGCGGTCGCTGGCGGTTCCGTTGGCGTCGACTTCTCGTTCGGCACGGTCTCTCCTGTCTGCCGCTGGGTGGGGCCTCCCCTGAGTGCTCGCCCACGAGGCGGCCCCGGTACGGGGTACGTCCGCCGGGCTCGAAAGTTCCGGGCGGCCGCAACCGTCTACACCGAACTCTTCCTAGGGTTGCTGGACAATCACACAGCGTTGTCTAATCTCCTTTGGGCAGTTGTTTTGTTCCTGGAAGGAGCTGGCATGAACCACGTGTTTGTCGCTGCGCTCGCCGATGCGGGCCACACTGCCGAGAGCCTTGCAGGTCAGATCGGCGTCCACCCGAAGACCGTCGCTCGCTGGGCAAACCCGGGGCACATTCCTCAGAGCCGCCACCGCGTGACGGTCGCAAACCTGCTTGAACGGGATGTCGATGCGCTCTGGCCGGACATCGTCAAGCGCCGCGAACCAGTCTGGTTCCGGCCCTGGGTCGACATCGAACGCGAGGCGGTCACCCTGCGCGCGTTCGAGCTGGCCTGGGTCCCCGGCCTCCTCCAGACCGAGGCTTATGCACGGGCGACGCTCACGGGCGGGGTGCTCACTGCCGACTCCGCAGCCGACCTCGCTGGCGCGCGGATCAGCCGGCAGGCAATTCTCAACCGCGAACGGGGGCCTCTACTGGTCGCCGTTCTGGACGAAGGCGTCCTGCGTAGGCGGGTCGGTGACGACCGGACACTCATGGCAGCCCAACTCGCCCACCTCCTGGCGTGCGCCGACCTGCCGAGCGTGCAACTTCACGTCGTTCCGTCCGACGCGCCTAGCTATCCCGGTCTCGACGGGCCGTTCACCATCGCCGATATGCCGGACGGCACGCGGGTGGCGCACGTTGACAGCCCAGCACAAGCGCAGATCCTGGATCAAGCGTCCGACCTTGTTACGCTTGAACGACGTTGGGAACGCATTCGCGGTGAGGCACTTCCACGCGGGCGGACCCTGGATCTCATGAGAGAAGCGGCAAGATCATGGACATGACCGACGCACGGTGGCGCAAGAGCACGAAGAGCGGCGGCAACGGCGGCAACTGCGTCGAGGTCGCGGACAACCTTCCTGGCGTCGTGGTCGTTCGGGACTCGAAGGACCCGGCCGGGCCGGCACTGACCTTCACTCCTGTTGCGTGGCGCGCATTCGTCTCCCAGGTCGCGGATCGGCCGTAGCTCGCCGCGCCACGCTAGAGGGCGCACCCCCGGCTGAAGGCCGCGACGTCACTCTCCAGAGGAATCGGGGCTCGTCAGGCGAGCCCCACCGGACTCCATGAACTCCTGCGCCTGCGCACCGGTCAGGGTGGGATGCAGGCGCCGTATCCATTCGACGTGCGACTCGACCTGCCGGACCAGGAAGCCGGATCGACGAACCTGCTGCGGAACGGCGAGTCGGTTCTCGACAACCAGGTCGCCGAGCGACCCCCACAGCACCCCCTCGGCCACGACAAGGCTCACGGTGACGGACACCGACCCGTCGGACGGATCCTGGCTCCACCCGTAGCTGAGCCGGTCCAGCGTCCATTCCACGCTCGGAAGCACTCTGTGGTCCTCGATCGGGCCGTCCATGCCCCACTCCTGAGCGACCGGCCCGAACTGTTGAGCGACGGCGGCGGAGAAGCTCGCCGGTGGCTTACCGGTACGACCCATGGCTCTCATTCTCGCGCTCAACCCGAGGGATTGCCGTGTCAGCCAAATCTCGCCCGCTGCCCAGATCCGGGGCAGGTGATCGATCGTCAGGGCCGGGTCGGCAAGTAGGTGGGCGCGTGCCTGGGCGTCGATTTGCGGGGTGGACGGCCAGCGTGCCGCGGACCGAGGGCGAGGCGTGCCGCTGACTCAGCCCCGAACACGTCTGCTCCGGCGACGTCTGCAGCGGCCGGAGCAGCACGTCACCGGGCGCGGCCGGGTCTTCGTCAGACCACACAGGAGGGACGATGCAGCGGACCGCGAATTCATCCGAGAATTGGAATGCCGGGAAATTCCCTCGGCGTTCGGTAACAGTTTACCCAGCGGTCGCGCCGTCAATACTGACGCCGTAGCCACGATTCTGCGCCTGAGCGAGTCGGGGTAGCATGCCACGTGCAGGAATCGCGACCACTCGTCGTAACCACCCGATATGACTTCGTAAAGCTCATCGGCCAGGGCGGAATGGGGCGGGTCTGGAAGGCTCGCGACAAGATGCTCCACCGTGACGTGGCCATCAAGGAGATGGTCCTGCCACCGGGTCTGACCGATGAGGCGCGCGACGAGCTGCGGGTCCGGTCGCTCCGCGAGGCTCGGGCGATCGCCAAGCTCGACAACGTCAACGCGGTTCGCCTCTTCGACGTGTTGGCCGGCGACGCCGGTGACCTCTGGATCGTCATGGAGTACGTCCCGTCGCGCTCGCTGCAACAGGCGATCGCCACCGACGGGCCGATTCCGCCCGGCCGGACGGCCGAGATCGGGCGGGGGGTGCTCAATGCCCTCCAGGCCGCACACCGTACCGGCGTGGTACACCGCGACGTGAAGCCGGCCAACATCCTCCTGGCCCACGACGGCCGGATCGTGCTCACCGACTTCGGCCTGGCCACCGCCATCGACGACCCGCAGCTGACCTCGGTCGGCATCGTCCTCGGCTCGCCCGCCTACATCTCCCCGGAGCGGGCCATCGCCGGAACGGTCGGCCCGGAGGGCGATCTCTGGTCGCTCGGCGTCACCCTCTTCACCGCGGTGGAGGGCCGATCGCCGTACGCCCGCCCGTCCAGCGCCATGAGCATCGCCGCGCTCGCCACCGAGCCGCCCCCGGTGCCGGAGCGCGCCGGCCCGCTCGCTCCGGTGCTGGAGGGTCTGCTCCGCAAGGATCCGGCCCAGCGGATCGACGCGACCACCGCGGAACGGATGCTCCGTCAGGTGATCCGCGAGGCGTCCGGCGGCGGGCCGAGAGCCGGGCGGGCGGAGGCGGGGACCGCGGGAGTACGGCCGGACGCACCGGTGCCTTCGGTCACGATGCTCCGGCCGTCGGGTGAACCGGCACCGGCGTCCGCCGACCTGCCGACCATGGCCGCCGTCGGCTCGGTCGGCTCGGTCGACGACGGTGGCAACGACGCCGCCACCGTGAGCAGCGGCGACACGACGGCTGCCACCCCGACACACCGCACGCGACGGCGTTGGGCCCTCGGCGGCGTCGCGGCCCTGCTGGTGGTCGGGCTCGCGGTGGGCATCCCGCTGGTCACCCACGGGGCGGCCGACGAGGCCGGCACTGGGCCGATCACGCCCGGCGGCGTTCCCGCCGCCGCCGATGCCGGGCAGGCACCCGTCACCGGTACGACGTCGACGTCGCCATCGACACCGCAGACGGCGCTGACCTGGACCACGTACCGCGACACGAGCGGGTTCGTCCTCCCGGTGCCCGACGGATGGCAGGTCAACCGACGCGACCGGCGGGTCGAGTTCCGGGAGCCCGGCGGCGGCCGGGTGCTCCTGGTCAGCCGGACCGACTCCCCCAACTCCAATCCGCTGGCCGAACTGAAGGCGCAGGACAAGGCTCGTTCGACTGACAAGCACTACCGGGGCTACCGCCGGGTGAAGCTCACCAGCGTCGACTATCACCTCGGCGGCGCCGACTGGGAGTTCACCTACACCGCCGGCGCCAAGCAGGCGACACACGTCCGTCGGCGTACGTTCCGCACCGCGAAGCGGACGGGCTACACGATCGAGTGGTCCACCCCCGAGGCGGTCTGGGCGGACAGCGAGGCCGCCTTCGAGCGCATCACCTCCGGCTTCCGGCCGACGACGGACCCGAGCGTCACGCCGAGCACGCAAACCGGTGCGACACCGTCGGCGCAGCCGAGTGCGAGCGCCCGGACCATCACCGAGACCTGGGTCAACGACACCGAGCTCACGTACACGGGTAAGTGGAGCCGCTTCCCCGATCGGCCCTTCGGCGACTACCGGAACGACGTGACCGTCACCACCGAGCCGGGGGCCAGTGCGCAGTACACGTTCACCGGCACGGGCGTCGCCTACCTGTCCGAGATGAAGGTGGACATGGGCAACCTGGACGTGTACCTCGACGGGGTGTTCCAAGCCAACGTGAGCCTCGCGAAGACCGAGTCGAGGACGGCTCAGCAGGTCGCCTACCAGACGACCGGGCTCACTCCGGGCCAGCACACCATCAAGATCGTCTACAAGGGACCGAGCGCGCTCGGGATGATCGACGCTCTCAAGATCTTCGCCGGCTGACCATCTGAGAGGAGACAGTGGTGTCGACCACGGCAGCGGGATGTCTGTTCGGGCTCGCGTACGGGGACGCTCTGGGAAAGCCGACCGAGTTCCTGACGGTCGCCGAGATCCGGGAGCGGTACGGCCCGGACGGTCCTCGCGAGCTGACCGGAGTCCCCGCTCTGGTCACCGACGACACCCAGATGACGCTGGCCGTGGGCCACGCGTTGCTCGGTGCCCGGGAGCCCTCCCCGGAGGTCGTGGAACCGTTGTTGCGGGCCCGGTTCCTGGAGTGGGCCGCGAGCCCGGACAACAACCGGGCTCCGGGCATGACATGCCTGCGGGCGTGCGGGGATCTCTCGCTCGGCGTGCCGTGGACGCAGGCAACGGTCGTCGGATCAAAGGGATGTGGCGCGAACATGCGCGTCGCACCCGTCGGGTTGGTGCCCGACTACGATCTCGACGTACTCGCCGGTGTCGCGCAACTCCAGGCGGCCATGACCCACGGGCACCCGACCGCGCTCGCGGCCTCGGAGCTGACCGCGTACGCCATCCGGATGTTGCGCGACGGCGCGGAGCTGGCGGCGCTGCCGGGCCTGCTGCGCGAGCGTTGTCGTGAGCAGCGTGCGGTCTATCGACCCGAGTGGCTGGACGTGCTCTGGCGACAGCCCGGCATCGCGACTCCGGCGGACTACATCGGTCGGGGCTGGGACGAGTGCCTGGCCGTGCTGGACCGGCTCGATCTGGCCCTGCGTACGACCGACGACGGCGGGGACGCCTGCCGGATCACCGGCGCCGGTTGGATCGCCGAGGAGGCACTGGCCACCGGGCTGTTCTGCGCCATCCGTCATGCCGACGATCCGGTGTCGGCCCTGGCGCGCGGGGCAGCCACGTCCGGGGACTCCGACTCCATCGCATGCTTGGCGGGCGCCTTCCTCGGCGCCTCGCTGGGCATGGCCGCGTGGCCGGCGCGCTGGCAGGGCCAGATCGAGTACGCCGACCAGCTCACCGCCATGGGCCAGGCCTGGGACCCGAGGTCGTGAATACTCGGGTGCGGCTGATGCGGCTCACCCCTAGGCTGCCGATCGTGGGCCGACCGGGCACCCTGTCGAGTGCGTCCGGTCTGGAGATCGGAGATGAGCAGGATGACGAGTCAACTGTTCGCGGTCAGCTTCGGTGCGGACCAGCCTCTTCGTCAGGCCCAGTTCTGGGCCGGCGTCCTGGGCCGGGAGTTGGTCGACGATCCGCACGACGGCGTCGCGCTCCTGCCCAGTGCCGACGGCGGGTTCCGTCTGCGCTTTCTTCCGACCCAGGAGCCGAAGGTCGGCCAGAACCGGCTGCACTTCGACCTGACCAGCGACTCCCTGCAGGAGCAGCAGCGGACGGTGGCCCGGGCCCTGGAGCTTGGCGGGCAGCACACCGACGTCGGGCAACTCCCGGAGGAGGAGCACGTGGTGCTCGCCGACCCCGAGGGCAACGAGTTCTGCGTGATCGAGCCGGGCAACAACTTCCTGGCCGGCTGCGGTTTCATCGGTGCGCTGTCCTGCGACGGCTCGCAGGCGGTCGGATACTTCTGGAGCGAGGCGCTGGGCTGGCCGCTGGTCTGGGATCAGGACGAGGAGACCGCGATCCAGTCACCGGACGGCGGCCCGAAGATCACCTGGGGTGGCCCACCGTACATGCCGAGAAAGGGCAGGGACCGCCTGCATCTCGACCTCATGCTGCCCGCGCAGGGTGATCTCGAAGCCGAAGTCGACCGTCTGCTGTCTCTCGGAGCGACTCGACTCGACACCAGCAGGGGCAAGGTTGGCGCGGTGGTCCTGGCCGACCCCGACGGCAACGAGTTCTGCCTGTTGACGCCCCGATAGCGGATCAGTGCCCGGCCTCCACCAGTGGCCAGGATGAGATCTCGGCGATGCCGGACCGCACCTTGTCCCAGTCGACCCGCCGGGGAATCGTCAGACGCTCCGCCAGCCAGCGGCTCCGGCTAACGTGCTCGGCGCGCAGCAGGCCAAGGTCGAGTTCCACCCCAGTTGGAGGGCCAACCCGTTCCAGTTCGGTGACACGCTCGTCCATCGCCGCGATGAGCCGACGGTCGAAGTCGTGTAGCGCGGCGAAGAACTCCGCCGTCGGCAGGGTGACCTCGACTATCTCCGGCCCGGCGAAGGTGTGCTGGTCGGTTGGCGGGATCCGCTGGCTGACAGTCACCAGGTCCCGTCCAGCGTCGGTGTGTCGCCAGCAGTTGATGACCGGCGGGTCGGTCAGGTATCCCAGATAGAGATGGTGGTCGCCCTGCAGGTCGAATGCCGCGTCCACGTCAGCGCTGATGTCGTCGTCCGGAAATTCCCGCCTCGGGAAGGTGCCGTCGACGAAACGAACGATGTCGGCGGGCACCGGCTCGGCCAACGCCCACCGTAGGACGAGCAGGTCCTCCCAGAGTCGGACCACGTAATAGTGCGGGTAGGGGCGGCTCAGGTCCCAGCGGCGTACCGCCTGTTCGCTGTATCGCAGCATCTGGTGACGGTCGGTTTCGATCCAGTACCAGCCGCTGGTCAGGCCGAACCAATGCAGATTTGGCTGGTCGCCACCCCAGGGTGACACGTCCGCGAGCGGGCGGAGCTCGAATTGAATACGCAGCACCCGGCCACCATCGGTGATCGGTGACGAGGTGGCAAGTCACCCCCGGCTCGCGCCAACGCCCGCCGTCCGGCCACACAATCCGGTCGCTGCCTCCCGCACTCGCCCGATATGGTCCGTCGATGCGGCTGGAGCGGGTCACACCCAGGAACTACGAGGCGGCGCTCGCGCTCTCCGTACGCCCGGATCAGAACGACCTGGTCGCGCCGGTGGTCAAGTCGCTCGCCGAGGCGTACGTCTTCCCGAACCACGCCTGGCCGCGGCTGATCTACGACGGCGATCGGCTGGTCGGCTTCCTGATGGCGTTCTTCGACCTGCCCTGGGATCCCGACCGCGATCCCGATGACCGTCGCTCCGGGCTCTGGCGGCTGAACATCGCGGCCGACGCCCAGGGAAACGGCTACGGTCGGTTCGCCGTCGAGGCCGTGTGCGCGGAGATCAGTGATCGTGGCGGCACCCGGGCGTACGTCACCTGGGAGCCCCGGGCCGGGGGACCCGAGAACTTCTATCTGAAGTTAGGCTTCCAGCCGACCGGCGAGCAGAGTGAGGGTGAGACCGTCGGCGTCCGGCACTGGTGATCCGGGCCAACCCCCCACGGTCGGATCAGGCAGGCTTGACCCCACGGACCACAGCGGAGCGCCCGCCCCGATACCGGGACGGGCGCCCTGCGGTGTACGCCGGTTGAGGCGTTACCGCTCAGGCCGTGATGGCCCGCTCGAGCAGGCTGCGATGACGGATCATCCACCCTGCCGCGCGGGCTCGCCAGGCCAGCGACCACAGCGGTGACGGGTCAGTCGAGTCCGGCGTGATACCGGCCGCGATCGCCTCGGCGGAACAATCACGGATCGCGAACTCGATCATCCGACTGACCAGCCCGCGCCGATCAGCTCGCGGCAGCTCGTAGCCGTCCAGAAACAGCCGCAACTGCCGTGCTCGGACAGCGGCGTCGGGCAGACCCTGACGCTCGGCGACGTCGTCGTCGTGCAGCTGCGCGTTCCACCATGCGGTGGCGACGACCTCGTCGAGACGATCGACGGGCCCCGCCAGCGTCCAGTCGATGAACGCAACCGGCACACCCTCCCGGGCCACGGTGTGCCATGGCCCGGCGTCGCAGTGACCGATCACCGAATCTGGCCCCCAGTGGTGCATCCACCAGGGCTGCCACGTCGCATCCGGCGGGGGCCGAAAGCTTGCCGTGGCGGTGTGCAGGTCGCGGAGCAAGGTGCCGACCTGCCCGATGCCGTCGTCGGACCAGATCCGTTGGTGCACGATCTCGCCGTCGACATAGGTCAACACCTCGTTACCGTCGGCGTCGAACCCGTCGCCGACCACCTGCGGGGCGCCGGCGAATCCGACCTCCGCAAGGTGGCGTAGTAGGGCATGGATGGTGCTGCTCCAGGGTTGGGCGGGACGCCTGATCGTCTCGCCGGAACGGGTGACCTGACTAGGTCCGCCTTCGGCCGCCGTCAGCGGCTCGAAGGACGATGCGGAAACCACGATTTCTCCTCGTGTCAGCGTGGTAAGCGGTGAGTCAGCGCCGAAGGACGGCGCACAGAGCTGGCGGGGTGAAGACGACCGCGGCCAGCTGGACCGCTACGAGGCGAGGAGTTCGCCGGCATCGCACCGGCGGTGTGCCGCCACCGAGGACGGCAGCCGTTCAAATCGCGGCGAACTCCGAGGTCGTAGCAGTGATAGCCACCTCGCTGGGGACCATGCACATCATCGAGACCTCCTTGCCGAGCCGGACTTGTGAACCTACCGAGCCCCGTACCGCGCCGCCACCGAGTTCCGTCGCCACCGCAGCGCATGCTGGACACCGCCCCAGGGTGGTGCCTCTGCTGACCGGACACCGTGCGACGTCGTTGGCATCTACGCTCTGGGGCGGCACCTGCAGCGGATCCCGCAGGAAATGGCGACCCTACTGTGGAGGCGCACATTACGGTTTCTGGAAAAGAATCACGGAATTGAGATCGACTAGACGGGTCAGCTGCTCCACAAAGCCGATTCGGCAATCGCCGAGCGAGATTTAAGCCAGAGATAATCCTGCTGGCTCGAAAAAGCAGGGGTGCACTCGTAGTCTCCTTTCTCGGAAGAAAGGTGTGCCCCCACATGAATCTGCGATCCACCCCCAGACAACGTCGATCCGTCGCCGCCGTGCTGCTGCTGAGCGTGGCGCTCGCCGGCGGTTGCAAGGAGGCTCCGGGCACCCCTGGCGCGTCCGGTCCGTCCGGCGGCACCGACCCGGGCACGACCAGCCCGGCGGCGTCGACGCCGGCCGACCCGGCCGGCCCGTCGGCCACCCCGAGCGCGCCGGGCACCTCGGCCACTCCGTCCGCACCCGGTACGTCGGCCACCCCGTCGACCAGCACGGGGCGGCCCACGCCGGCCGGCGCCTGGGTCACCGTCGATCTGGCCGCGCAGGCCGCCGCGACCAAGGCGTTCTTCGCCCGCAAGCCCAAGCCGGTGACCGGCAACCCGGTCAAGGTGCCCGAGTTCAACGTCGGCTGCACGACCAGCCATCACAACAACGACGACCCGATCGTGCTGCCCAAGCTGCCCGGCGCATCGCACAACCACACGTTCTGGGGCAACAAGTCGACCAACTCGAACTCGACCGCGGAGTCGCTGCGCGCGTCGAAGGCCACCACCTGCAACTCGCCCCAGGACCAGTCCGCCTACTGGGTGCCGACGATGATTCAGAACGGCAAGCGTGTTGACCCCGACGAGGTGACCGTCTACTACGGATCCCGGCTCAAGGACCCGAGCAAGACCCAGCCGTTCCCGTTCGGCCTGCGAATGATCACGGGTAACGCGAAGAACCAGGTCGACACCCCGGACAAGCAGGGCAACCACTTCTGGTGCGCCGGTATCGGTGGGGAGATCGGCCGGAGCGCCGACAAGACGTTCCCGGTCTGCGCCAAGACCGCGCACATCGTCCGGCAGATCACCTTCCCGGACTGCTGGGACGGCAAGCACCTGGACAGCCCGGACCACAAGGCCCACATGGCGAACGGTGACCACACCGGGGCCTGCCCGAAGAGCCACCCGGTACCGGTCCCCTCGGTGTCGTTCGTGATCTCGTACCCGCTGAGCGCGAACACCGACGGCATCAGCCTGGCGTCCGGCACCTCGTTCTCGATGCACGCGGACTTCTTCAACGCGTGGCAGGACGAGGCGCTCGCCGCGCGGGTGCGCAACTGCCTCGACCAGGGCGTGAAGTGCAACTCGGCCGGTAACTTCTAGTTATCGCGGCACCACGCCCGCAGACGGCGGCGGTACGGTTCTCCCCGATCCGGGGCTGACCGTCCGCCGCCGTCGGCGTTCAGCCGGGCCGACCGGAACGACCCGACCAGTACGCGGACGGGCACAATCGATGAGGCGGATCGATCCTCGGATACGCTGCGGCCCGTGGAGTTCCAGGTGCTCGGAAACGTCGCGGCCAGCCACCGGGGCAGCCCGGTCGAGCTGGGCCGACGACAGGAGCGCTGCCTGCTGGGGTTGCTGCTGCTGGAGCCCGGCCGGGTGGTGCTCACCGAGCGCCTGATCGAGTTGCTGTGGAGGGACGCCGACGCGACGGAGCGTCGCGCGACACTGCACACCTACGTGGCCCGGCTGCGGCGACGGCTCGCACCGTACGGGGTCCGCATCATCACCCGCAGTGCCGGCTATCTGCTCGATGTGGACCCGGCGACGGTCGATCTGCACCGGTTCACGGCCGAGGTGGAACGGACGAGCACGATTGTCGACCCGGCCGCCCGTGCGCAGGCCCTCGCCGCTGCCCTGGAGCTGTGGCGCGGTCCACTGCTGGCCGGCGTCGCCGACGAGGAGCTGCGCCAGCGGCTGGGGAGCGGCCTTGAGGAGAGACGGCTCGCCGCGTTCGAACGCCGCGTCGAGGCCGAACTCGCCGCGGGTGAGCACCTCCGGGTGGTGGGGCTGTTGGCCGAACTGGTGCGGGAGTTCCCGACCAGGGAGCACGGGATCGAGCTTTTCATGCTGGCGCTGACCCGGGCGGGCCGGCGTACCGAGGCGTTGGAGGTCTACCGCAGCGCACGGCGGGTGCTGGTCGAGGAGTTCGGCGTCGAGCCCGGTCAGGACCTGCAGCGCCTACACCGGCGGATCCTCGCCGATGACCCGACTCTGACGCTGCCCGCGCCTGCCGGTGCGGCCACCACCTCCGACGCGCCGAGGCACCTTCCGCGCGACGTTCCGGGCTTCATCGGCCGGGACGCCGATCTCGCGGCCCTGGACGCCCTGGTGGATGCCGTCGCCACGTCGTCCCCAGTGGCGGCGGTCTGCACGATCGGCGGGATCGGCGGGATCGGCAAGACGGCGCTGGCCGTGCACTGGGCGCACCGGGCCGCCGCGCGCTATCCCGGTGGGCAGGTGTTCGTGAACCTGCGCGGTTACGGGCCGGACGCGCCGACCCGTCCGATCGACGCGCTGGGTCAGTTGCTGCGATCGCTGAACGTTCCCTCCGAGCGCATCCCTCTCGACGTCGACGAGGCCTCGGCCCTGTACCGGTCGACGCTCGCCGACAGGAGAGTGCTGGTCCTGCTGGACAACGCCGCCACCTCCGATCAGGTGCGACCGCTCCTTCCGGCCTCGGCGCACTGTCTGACGGTCATCACCAGCCGCAACCGCCTCGACGGGCTGGTGGCACACGAGGGCGCGCAGAGCCTACGGCTGGGCCTGCTGTCCGACGACGAGGCGCACCACCTGGTGGCGTCGATGATCGGCGCGGACCGTGCGGCGACGGCGGGCCGGGAGCAGATCCTTCGGCTGGCGGCACTGTGCGGAAATCTGCCGCTGGCCCTGCGGATCGCCGCCGCACGGGTCGTGGTGGACGAACGTCTGACCGTCGGGAACCTGCTGCTGGAACTCGCGGACGCCAGGGAGCGGCTGTCCGGGCTCGCCGTCGAGGGCGACACCGCCGTACGCGGTGCCTTTGCCGTGTCGTACCGGGCGCTGCCGGCCGCCTCGGCGCGCGTGTTCCGACTGTTGGGTCTCGTACCGAACACCGCTCTGCCGTTGGCGGCGGTGGCGGCCCTCGCGGGCCAGCCCGAGACCCACATCGAGCCGGCCATCGAGGATCTGGTGGACCGGCACCTCCTCGACGACGGCGGCACGGGCCGCTACCAGATGCACGATCTGCTCCGGCTCTACGGCGCGGAGCGGGCCGAGCTGGAAGACTCCGAGCAGGAGCGCCGCACGGCCGTGAGTCGCCTCGCCGACGCGTACGTCCAGCACGGTGTGGCCGCCCAGGCGGCGTTCCACCGTGTCCGCGCGTCGGTGCCCATGCGGATCGAGCATCCCCTCGCGCAGGAGCCGAGGTACGACTCGCTGGACGCCGCCAGCGTGTGGTTCCAGGTGGAGGCCGGCAATCTGGTGGCGCTGGTCCGGATCAGCGATGGCCTCGGGTTGGCGCGGGAGACCTGGCAGCTCGCCGACAGCCAGTACAGCTTCCTCCTGCGGACGCACGCGCTGACCACGCTGCGCGAGACCCACGAGTTGGGCGTGGTCGCGGCCCGGCTGGACGGTCGACCCGACGGTGAGCGACTGATGGCCAACGGGCTCGGTGTGGCCTACGCGTTGACGCGGGACTTCGACGAGGCGATCCGATGGATGGAACGCGCCGCGCAGATCAACGTGGCGCACAGTTCCCCACGGGACGAGGTCGTCAGCCACCTGAACTTCGGCAACGCGTACGGTCAGAAGGGCGACCGGGACGAGTCCGAGAAGCACATGCGGCTGGCGACGGCCGGCGCCCGACAGTTGGACGACCCGTTCCTCCTCTGCGTCTGCCTGAGCAATCTCGGGTGGCTCTACACCGAGCAGGGCAGGGCGCAGGAGGCGCTCACCCACCTTGAGGAGGCGCTGGGGATCGCCGTCGACCAGGACATCCGGCAACAGATTCCCCCGCTTCAGGTCCATCTCGCCCACCAGAACGCCAACCTCGGGCGTTACGAGGCCACGGTCGAACACGCTCGGGCGGCGGTGGCGCTGCGGCACCTCGGTGATCATCTCAGCACCGCTCGGGGGCTCTACTGGTTGGGCGTCGGGCTCGACGGCCTCGGCGCCACCGACGAGGCGGTCGGTTGCTGGCAGGAGTCCCACCGATTGATGGCCGACATCGGCACCCGCGACATCGAGTTTCCCGCCGCCGCGCTCGCGCGGTCCGGCCACCAGCCACAGATCGACCCGGACTGATCGCCGGGCGTGGTAAGGGTTTGGTCAGGTCCCTCTGTCAGCCTCGTAGGCGGGCTCCGGCACGTAAGCGACCCCTGGGCGCGCGGTGGGGGTGGGGGGGCCGTTTCTGGCCCCCCACCGCGTGGACACCGACCGCCAGCCCGGCGTCAGTGATCACGGATTGGCGTCCGCAGGGCCAGCACGGGGGTGGCCCTGCGGGAGCCGCGAGTAGGGATGGCCCTACTCCCCCTTGTCGGGACCACGGGATGTCGACGCATCTGCGGGGACGAATAGCGTCGGAGAATGCAGTCGTCAACGGAGGGACGGCAGGTCGTCAGCCGTCCGCAGGCAACGTCCGACGCCCGGATCAGCGACATCGACGCACTACGAGGGGCTGCCCTGCTCCTCATTCTGCTGGTGAACATCGCGTTCTTCGCCAGCGGGTACCCGTTCCATCTGGTCCACGATCCCGCCATCAGTGGATCCGACCGGCTGGCGGCCACAATGGTCGAACTGCTGTTCGCGATGAAGGCCTATCTGCTGTTCTCATTCCTGTTCGGCTACAGCTTCACGTTGCAGCTCGAATCGGCCGCCCGGCGCGGTGTCGCGTTCAAGCCCCGCTTCCTGCGTCGGCTGTCCGGGCTGTTCCTGATCGGGGCACTGCACGCGGTCCTGCTCTTTCACGGCGACATCCTCACCACGTACGCGCTGCTCGGGCTCGCCCTGCTCGCCGTACGGCGGATCACCCCTCGTACCGCCCTGATCGCGGCGGCGTGCATCGTGGGCGTCATCGCGTTCCTCAGCGGGGTGGCCGCGGTGCTCGGCGGCACACTCGTACCGGACACCGCCGCGGCCGTCGAGGCCGGCGCGGCCTCCACGGCGGCGTTGCAGGGCGGTCTGGGTGACGTCATCGTGGAGCACCTGCGGTCTCTTCCGGCCATGTTCGGCGGGCTCGCCGTTCAGGGGCCGCTCGCCTTCTCGGCGTTCCTGGTCGGGCTCGCGGCCGGAAAGCAGCGATTGCTGGCCGACGTGCCCGCTCACGCGGCACTGCTGCGCAGGATCCAGGTCGTCGGCTACCCGATCGGCCTGGCCGGCGCGACGATCTTCGCCGTCGGCGGCGGCACCCGCAACCTGACCGGCCTGATGGTCAGCGTCAGCACCGCGCCGTTCCTCGCCGCTGCCTACGCCGCGACCCTGCTGCACCTCTTTCAGCACCGACGCCGTATCGCCGACGCGCTGGCACCGATGGGACGGATGGCACTGTCCAACTATCTCGGCCAGTCCCTGGCCTGTGTCGCCATCTTCACCGGCGTCGGGTTCGGCCTCGCCGGGCGCACCTCGCCCCCGCAGGTCATCCTCGTCGCGCTGGCGATCTTCGCCGTGCAGCTCGCTGCCAGCGCGTGGTGGATGCACCGGTTCCGCTACGGGCCCGTCGAGTGGGTCCTGCGGGCCTGGACCAACCGGGAACGACCCCCGATGGTCCGTTGACGGCCGTGTGGTGTGGCAGCCCGATCAGAACCAGCGCGTCTTGCGCATCGCCCGCGCGCGGTGCTCCCGATAGACCGTGACCGGGTCGCCGAAGTAGTTCCAGGGGTCCTCGCTGAGCAGGTTCCCGGTGGCTTCGTAGAGCGGCCGGGCCGTCTTGCGGTCACCGATCAGGCCGAACAACAGGGCGAAGATGTGGTGGGCGTACACCCAGCCGACGGTGCGCTGGAAGGACGGGTGCAGGATCGAGCGCCGCATCGCCTCGCGGAGCTCGTCGACCACCGCACGGCTGCTGAGGTAGTCCTGCCTGCCGCCGGAGAGCGACAGTGCGTGTTCGAGGTGGGCGTCCGCGATCAGGGTCGGCTGTTGCGTGCCCTCGGGGGCCGACCAGGCGCACTGCCGGGCGAATTCGTGCATCGCCTCCACTGATCCGCCCCACTTCGGGCACAACTGCTGCAGCAACTGGACCTGTGCCGGCAGGTGGTGCGGGTCCCGGGCCGCCACCTGGTCGTACCGCCGCTGGGCTTCGGCCTGCCCCATTTCCAGGCCACGGGCGATCGTGAGCCGTTGCGTCCAGACGGCCGGGTCGCTGTCGTCGTGCGCCACCGAGTCCGCGGTCACCCGCTCGGCCCCGGCAAGCATCTCGTGGAACCGGTCGAACTGCTCGCGACTGACATCCCGCGCCTTCTGCCCGGTGCGCACCGCCCACGCCTCGTCGGTGAGCCGGACGGCGAGCATCGCCGCTGCGGAGGTGTCCGCCGGGTCGGCCTCCAGGACGGACTCCAGGAGCCCTTGCGGGGCGTACGGCGACAGGATGCCGATCGCGCGGGTCCGGCTGTCGCCGAGGTGGCCGGCGAGCTGGTCGCGGAAGGCGACCCAGTCACCCGCGCGCAGCGTGTCCCGCAGCGGCACCAGCTCGGGGGAAGCAACCATCGGATCCGTCGTGAGGTCGTCGGGGGCGGCGATCATGACGGCATCCTACGAGATCAACTCGCCGGCCGTGGTACCCGTTCGAACGGCTGTGGGCGGGCCGTGATCACGGCCCGCCCACAGCGGTTACAGCACTTTCGGATCAGTTCACGGTGAAGGGCAGGACGACCCGCGTCCCCGAACTGGCACCCGTCAGCGTGACGCTGGTCGAGCCCGCCCGCGCCGTACCGGGAACGCTGACCGTCGGGCCGGAGACGACGCCGTCACCATTGGCGCGCACGGTGCTGACCGTGAGGCCGTCACCAAAGGTGATCGTGATCGCCTCGTTCGGCGCGAAGCCGGACCCGTCGACCGTGATCGGCGTACTGCGCGAACCCGAGGTGGCCGACAGCGCCACCCGCGGGTGGTACGTCGACCCTGCCGGCTTCCCGGTCACCTGGACGGTGGCCGTCACCGGGGTCCGCGAGGACGCGCCGGTGGCGGTCACGGCGTACCGGCCCGGCCGCACGGCACCGGACGTCGGAACCGAGGCCCGTACGGCTCCCGCCGAGGAGGCCGCGACCGTGACGGTACGCGCCGGGGTGCTGCCGAGAACCACGGTCACCTGCTCGCCGGCGGCGAACCCGCTGCCGGTGACGGTGATCGCGTCCCCGGCGGCGACGGTGTCGGACGCGGCGATCGACGGCTGGAGGCCGCCACGCGCCACGGTCACCGTGAAGGTCTCGGTGCTGCTGGACAGCCTGTCCCATGCGGTGACGTGCACCGTGTAGGTGCCCTCGCGGGCGTACGTGTGCTGCCCGGTCATCGCACCCGCCGAGTCGATGGTGACATCGCCCGGAACCGTGCCGTCACCCCACTGGACGCGGGCGCGGTAACCCGTCGCCTCGGGAACGCCGCCGGTGACCGAGCCGAGGTTCGCCGCGAGGACCTGGCCGGCGTTCGCCGTCTGGTCGGCCGGTGCGACGGTCCGCAGTGCGGGGTTCGGCGTGCCGTCATCGGCGATGGCGAACACGTGGATCCGGCCGTCCGAGCCGGGGTCACCGGTCTGGGTCGGCAGGGTCACCGAGACGAGCGTCCTGCCCGCCGGAATCTGGTACGGCGCGGTGGCGAACAGGAACGGCTGGGCGCCGTCCCGGCTCGTGCCGAGCAGCCGGTACGCGGCCTTGGCAACGACGACGTTGCCGTAGGACGGAGTGCCGTTGGCGTTGCCGCCCAGCGTCCAGTCACTCATCTGGATCGGGATGCTGGCGGTGCTGCCGTCGCTGAAGTTCGCCGTACCGGTGGTGTTCTGGTTGCCCTGCGTACCGGCCCCGATGAACGAGACGCTCGTGGCGTCGGTCGGCAGGTTCAGCACGACGGTCGAACCGTTGCCGCTCGCGTTGTCCGGTTGCCCGGCCGGGATCGTCGGCAGGGTGAAGTGCAGCGCAGTGCCGGGGACCTGGTGCTGCTGGCCCTGCGTCACACCGGCCGCCGTCAGGGCGGCCCGCGAGTACGCCCACGACTTGGCGTCGCAGTTCGCCGCGACTGCGCCCTCGTCGCCGACGCAGACGGTGTCGAAGGCCGCGGTGAGCCCGGACGCCGGCGCGTAGGCCACGTCGACGCCGACCGTCACCGAACTCTGGCTGGTGCCATCGGTCACCGTGACGCTCGCCTGGTGGTAGCCCGGCGTGGCGTAGGTGTGCGTCCCGCCCACGTTGTAGACGGCCCGCGAACTCAACGTCAGGGTGCCCTCGGTGACCGGCGAACCGTCACCCCAGTCGATCGTGGCGCGGTAACCGCTGGCGGTGCCACCGGTGACCGAGGCCAACGGCGCGGCCACGGGTACGCCGGACGTCGCGTGCACGCTACCCGCGGCGGTCACCGCGATGTCGCCGCCACCGAGGTCGAGGTCGCCGCCGGCGAGCAGCTCGATCTCGGCGAGGTTCGGTTGCGCGGCGCCGACCGTCCTGGTCACGGCGAGCCGGAACTGCGCGAACCGCCCCGGCTTGTCGATGGTGAACGGACGGGTCTGGTTGCGCCACCGGAACACCTCGCCCTTACGGGAGTCGACGGTGGTCCAGGTGATGCCGTCGTTGGAGCCCTGCAGCCGCCAGTCCGCCGGGTCGCCCACGGCCGCACCGGAGGTGAGGGTGTAGTAGCTCGGCTTCTGCTTGCCACCACGGAAGGCCCAGTTGACCTGCGGCGTCGCGGACGTGAAGGCAACCTGCGTGGTCGACGTGTCGTCGAACAGCTTCGACGCGTCCTGCCCGCCGCTCACGGTCGCGGTGCCCAGGCCGGGACCGGTGGTGTCCTGCAGCGGCTTGGGTGCCTCGTCACCCCGGGTCAGCGACGGCGGGGCGTCGTCCTTGCCGGTGCCCCAGGTCGACGGGTGCGAGCCCATCTGGAAGTCGATCGTGCCGCCCTTGGCGAGTACCCGCGAGTCGATGGACACCCCGCGCTGCGACTTCCCGTTGACCTTCACGCCCTGCACGTAGATGTTCGCCGTGCTGTTGTTCGGCGCGTTGACGACGATGTCGCCGCTCTTGCGGTGCACGGTCATCCGGGTGAACTGCGGCGAGCCGATGGCCCAGTTCGACGAGCCGGCCTGCAGCGGGTAGAGGCCCAGCGAGCTGAGGATGTACCAGGACGACATCTCGCCGTTGTCCTCGTCACCCAGGTAGCCCTGGCCGATCTCGCTGCCGACGTAGAGACGCTGCAGGATCTCACGCACGATCGCCTGCGTCTTGGCCGGCGCACCGACGTGGTCGTACATGTAGGGGATGTGGTGCGACGGCTGGTTGCTCATGCCGAGCTGACCCATCCGCACGGCACGCGCCTCGAGCATCTCGTGGATCGTGTTGCCGTACCCGCCGGGACGGTCGGCGTTCTCCGGGGTGGCGAAGAACTGGTCCAGCTTGTCCCGCAGGGCCCGCTGCCCGCCGTACAGGTTGGCCAGACCGCGGCCGTCCTGCTGCGCGGTGAACGCGAAGTTCCAGCCGTTGGTCTCGGTGTAGACGCCACCCCAGTCCAGCGGGTCACCGGCGAGGAAGGTGCCGGCGGCGTCGCGGCCCTGGAAGAGCTTCGTCTTCTGATCGAACAGGTTGACGTAGTTGCGGGCACGCTCCAGGAAGTACCGCGACTCCTCCTTGAGCCGTTCGCGCTCGGACTTCGGGGTGGCCGGGTCCTTGGCCAGGGCCGCACCCATGTTGCCGATGCCGTAGTCGTTGATGAAGCCTTCCAGCGCCCAGGAGACCGACTCGCCGGTGGAGGTCGGCGTGTAGCCGAGGAACAGGGAGGTCTCGATGCCCTTGCGGCCGACCTCGCCGCGACCGGACGCGACCGTCGCGTCCTTCACCGCGGCGTCGTACGCGGCGAGCGGGTCGGGCAGCTTCACGCCGCTGAGGTACGCGCCGGCCAGCGCCACGTTCGAGCTGGTGCCGGTCATCAGGTCGGCGTAGCCGGGCGAGGACCAGCGGGCGATCCAACCGCCGTCGCGGTACTGCTGGACGAACCCGTCGGCGATCCGGGCGGCGACGTCCGGGTAGAGCAGCGAGTACGCGGGCCACACGGTGCGGTACGTGTCCCAGAAACCGTTGTTGACGTAGATCTGCCCGTCGACGATCTTCGCACCGGTGTGCGTGGCGGTCGACGCGCCGGTCGGCTCGGACACCGGGCTCGCGTACTGCCAGCGTGGCGCGGTGGCGGTGCCGGTGTTCTCGGACTGCGAGTTCGGGTACAGGTTCAGCCGGTACAGGTTCGAGTAGAGCGTCACGAGCTGCGTCTCGTTCGCGCCCCGTACCTCGACCCGCCCGAGCCGGTCCTTCCACGCCGCGGTGGCGGCGGCCCGGATCTGGTCGAAGCTCTTCCCGGTGGCCTCCAGGTCGAGATTTGTGCGCGCCTGGTCGACGGAGAGGAACGACGTCGCGAGTCGCAGCGTCACCTGCTGGTCAGCGGAGGTGTCGAAGGTCGCGGACGTGGCGGTGGAGGCGGTCGGCGCCCGGTCGAAGGTGCCGGACACGAACATCCGGCTACGACCGGCGGACAGGCCGCTGCCGTTGTCGACCCAGCCGGTGAACGTGCCGTCCGTACCGATGGTGAAGGTGCCGTTGGAGAAGACCAGGCTTCCGGTCGCCGGCCCGGACGGGAAGGTGAACCGCATGATCCCGGCGTGGTCGGTCGGCGCCATCTCGGCCGTCATGCCGTTCTGCAGCTTGACCCGGTAGAAGTCCGGCCGTGCGACCTCGTCGTCGTGGCTGAAGGCGAGGGCCCGGCCGCTCGGTGCTCCGGTGAGCGGCCCACCGGCCGGCACCGGCATGACCGACATCTGGTTGCGGTCACCCATCCACGGGCTGGGCTCGTGCGAGATGGCGAGCCCTTCCAGCCGGGTCAGGTTGGCCGCGTCGTTGTTGCGCTGGTAGTCGTACTCCCAGGAGTTCGAGGTCGCATTGGTGACCGGCGTGAAGAAGTTGAAGCCGTTGGGCACCGCGGAGATCGGCAGGTTGTTGCCGCGCGAGAAGCCGCCCGACGAGTTGGTCCCGCGCCGGGTGTCGACGTAGTTGGTCAGGCTCGACCCGTCGATCGGGGTGGGAGCTCCGGTCACCGTGATGTCGTCGACCCAGCCCTGGAAGTGGGTCGCGGCGGTCGCCCGGGGGTTGTCGTAGGCGAGCAGGATGCGGTCGATCGTCCGGCCGTTCGCCACGGCACCGATCTCCGACTGCACCGCGTTCCACTCGTCGGCGAAGAGCACCTTCGAGGTGCCCTGCCCGGCGGCGGTCAGCAGGTTTCCGTGCTGGTCCTTCGGCGACAGCAGGCTGAGGTAACGGCCGTCGGTGAAGTGCAGGTCGACGGCTGCGAAGGTGGACGGGTACTGGGCGTCCTGGCCGGTGAACTCGGGGAAGATCTTGTAGGACAACCGGGTCTTCGGCCCGACCGGGATGTTGACGTCGAACAACCGGTTGGTCGCGTACGAGCGGCCGTCGACCTCGGCGCCACCGGAGTAGCGCAGCGCGGCGAGCCCGGTGAAACCGGCCCGGGGCTTCATGTTGCGGCCACTGGACGGTCCGGCACCGACGACACCGCCCATCGGGGTGGCCGGCGGCCGGACGTCCGAGCCGTCACTGATGTCCCAGTCGGCGAGCTGGATGAGGGGGTCACCGGAGTTCGCGGTGACACTCAGGCGGTACCAACCGTAGGCGGTCGTGTTGGTGAGGCTGTAGGCCTTCGTGGCGAACCGGCCGGGGAAGCTCTGCCCGGTCTGCCGGTTCAGGTCGGTCCACGTGCTGCCGTCGGTGGAGCCCTGAAGCGTGAAGTCCTTGGGGTCGCGGCCCGGCGCGTCGTCGGCCGAGGTCAGTGCGTAGCGCACCACGACCGCCGGCTTGTCCAGCTGGTAGGTGACCCAGCCGGTGGGGTGGAACGCCAGCCACTTGCTCGCCGAGTTGCCGTCGGTGAGGTTCGCGGCGGTCTCACCCGGCGCGTTCTCGTCGCTCGCGGTCGCCGCGGTCACGTGACCGAGCAGGCTTCCGGGCAGGCCCGTGCGGACCGTGCCGGTCAGGTTCGCCTGGACCGGCTTGCCGCTCGCGTCGAC
This sequence comes from Micromonospora vulcania, assembly GCF_042658605.1. Classification (NCBI taxonomy): domain Bacteria; kingdom Bacillati; phylum Actinomycetota; class Actinomycetes; order Micromonosporales; family Micromonosporaceae; genus Micromonospora; species Micromonospora vulcania. Next base: position 225,729 of record NZ_JBHSQS010000006.1, read on the forward strand.
CTCGACGGTGCTCGCGGCGGGTTGCGGGTCGGCCGACTCGAACGAGGAGCTGAAGTTGCCGGGTGGCGCCGTGGCGGGCGCGGCACTGGCCAGGGGCGCGGCGACGAGCAGTCCCACCGGCAGCAGGGCCGCGACTGTCGCGGCGAGCAGTCGGGGGGACACGGGTCGCGCAGGAGGGGGGTACGACATGGGGGCGGGCCTTTCGACTCGATTCGGGTCGAGTACGTCGGTCGTCTGGGCAGCGTGGATGGTGGTCACTGCGGTCGACTGCGGTCTGACATCGTTGTCATTGGACTGGCGACAAACAAGGGCAGACGCAGTGGACTGTCGCTGATAGTTCCGGGCGGATGACGGCCGTGTCAATGGGGTCATCGGGGCGTAACACCTCGTCGCTGAGGGTGACCGAGCACCCCCGGACCGCGCCGCGGCCCGCCGCCGCCCCGCGGGATCTAGCGTGCGGCCAGGTATTCCAGGACGACATCGCCGAGCATCGTCCGGTAGTGCTCACGGCGTGCCGGGTCGAGCATGTCCCGCTTGAAGATCGCGTTGAAGGTGTGCCGGTTGGCGGTCCGGAAGACGCAGAATCCGCTGATCAGGATGTGGACGTCGATCGGATCGACGTCGGCCCGGAACCGGCCCTCGGCGCGGCCACGTTCGAGGATGCGGGTCAGGACGTCCAGTGCCGGATTGGCCAGGCCCGCCAGGACGTCCGAGCGGGCGAGGTGCTCGGCACGGTGGATGTTCTCGATGCTCACCAACCGAATAAAGTCGGGATGCGCCTCGTGGTGGTCGAACGTCACCGCGGCCAGCCGCCGGATGGCCTGGGCGGGGTCAAGGTGCTCGACGTCGAGCTGCTGCTCCAACGCGCGGATGCCGGTGTAGGCGTGCTCCAGGACCGCGATGTAGAGCTGCTCCTTGCCGCCGAAGTAGTAGTAGATCATCCGTTTGGTCGTACGGGTCTTGGCCGCGATCTCGTCGACCCGGGCACCCGCGTACCCCTTGTCGGCGAACTCGTGGCTCGCGACCGCGAGGATCTCAGATCTGGTGCGCTCGGCATTTCGACCAGTCGGGGTAGCGACGGCCGCACCGGAGGCGTGTGCGCCCAATGCCCCTCCCTCCATCGATGGCCACTGTAGCGAGGTCGTGGATTCGGCCCTTCCCACCGGACCCCCGCGTCGCGTATAAGTAACTATCTAGTACGTCCATGATGGCCGTCGAGAGGGGCACCGTGACCCCACGCAACGATTCCGGCCCCTTCCTCGTCGGCCTGATCGGCTCGGGAATTCGGACCTCCCTGAGCCCGTCCCTGCACGAGCGCGAGGCGGACGAGCTCGGGCTGCGATGTCAGTACCGCCTGCTCGACCTCGCCGAACTCGACCGCCCGCCGGGCGCGGTCGGCGAGATCCTCGCCGCGACCCGGCTGGCCGGGTTCGACGGCGTCAACATCACCCACCCGGTCAAACAGCTCGTGCTGGAACACCTCGACGCGGTCACGCCGGACGCGGCCGCACTCGGCGCGGTCAACACGGTCGTGTTCAGCGACGGCAGAGCCGTCGGGCACAACACCGACATGCCCGGCTTCGCGCGCAGTTTCCGTACCGGCCTCGCGGACGTGGCCCTGGACCGGGTGGTGCTGCTCGGTGCCGGCGGCGCCGGGGCGGCGGTCGCGCACGCGCTCCTCACCCTGGGCGCGGGCTCGGTGCACATCCTCGACACCGACGTCGGACGCAGCGGCGCGCTGGCCCGTTCGGTGACCGACCGGTTCGGCACCGGCAGGGCCGTCGTCGTACCCCTGACAGCCCTGGCCGACGAGCTGCGCGAGGCCGACGGGCTCGCCCACGCCACCCCGACCGGCATGGAGGGCCACCCCGGGATACCGGTGCCGCCGGCGCTGCTGCGCCCCGACCTGTGGGTGGCCGACGTGGTGTACCGACCGCTGGCGACGCAACTGGTGACCGCCGCGCGGGCTCGGGGGTGCCGGGTGCTCGACGGCGGAGGAATGGCGGTCTTCCAGGCCGCGTACGCGTTCGAGCTGTTCACCGGAGTGGCGCCGGACACAGGACGGATGCTGCGTCACTTCGACGCACTCGTTGATCGACAGGGGAGGCGGGATTCCGATGCTCATCGCGCACACTGACCGTCCGCATGAGCAGGCCGAGGAATCGCCCGCGGCCCCCCACGCGGCGATCGCGACGGGTTGCCTCTCCGGGACGCTCGAGGACAAGTTGGCTGCCGCCGCCGCGGCACGCTTCCAGGGAATCGAGATCTTCGAGAGCGATCTCGTCGCCTCGCCCTGGTCGCCCCGCCGGGTCCGGCAGGAGTGCGTACGGCGAGGTCTGTCCATCGATCTCTACCAGCCGTTCCGTGACTTCGAGGCGGTCCCGCCCGAGGTGTTCGCGGCCAACCTGCGACGCGCCGAGCGGACCTTCGACGTGATCGAACAACTCGGTGCCACGACGATGCTGGTCTGCTCGTCGACGTCGACGGACGCGGTCGACGACGACGACCTCGCCGCCGAGCAGCTCCACCTGCTGGCTGACCGGGCCGAGCGACGGGGCCTGCGGATCGCGTACGAGGCTCCGGCGTGGGGCCGGTTCGTGAACACCTACGCGCACAGTTGGCGCATCGTCCGGCGGGCCGGCCACCCCGCTCTCGGCCTGTGCCTCGACAGCTTCCACGTCCTGTCCCGGGGCGACGACCCCGCCGGGATCAGGGTCATACCGGGCTCGAAGGTGTTCCACGTGCAGTTGGCCGACGCCCCTCGGCTCACCGGCGACGTGGTCGAGTGGAGCTGGCACCACCGGCTGTTTCCCGGGCTCGGCTCGTTCGACCTGGCCGAGTTCGTCGGCCACGTTCTGACCACCGGCTACGACGGTCCGCTGTCACTCGAGGTGTTCAACGACGTCTACCGGCAGGCCGATCCCCGGCACGCCGCCATCGACGGCATGCGCGCGCTCGTCGCCCTGCGGGAGGCGGTCAGCACGTCCGGCCCGCCGGCCGCCCGTGAACGCCTACGGATGACCGGCCTGCCCCCGGCCCCGCCACTCGGTGGGCACGTGTTCACCGAACTCGCCGTCGACGACCTCTCCGGTCCGGTCGTGGCGCGCACGCTGACCGCGCTCGGCTTCGCGCACACCGGCCAACACCGCTCGAAGCCGGTGCAGCTGTGGGAGCAGGGCACGGCGCGGATCCTGTTGAACTTCGCGGCGCACCGGACGGTCCCACCGGTTACGGCGGCGGTCTGCGCCCTGGGTCTGGAGAGCGCCGACCCGGCCGGGTCCGCGCAGCGGGCGGAACGGCTGCTCGCCCCGGTGCTTCCGCGCCTGCGCAGCCCGGAGGAAGCGGACCTCACCTCGGTGGCGGCGCCGGACGGCACCGCCGTCTTCCTCGTTCGCAGCGCCGCCAGCGGCGGCTGGCTCGACGACTTCTCCCCCACCGGCACACCGCCCCGGGCCGACGGCCTCCTGACCGGAATCGATCACGTCTCGCTCACCGAGTCGGTCGACGACTTCGACGAGTCGGCACTCTTCTACCGAACGGTGCTGGGTCTGCATGCCGGCGAGGCCACCGAGATCGCCGCACCGTTCGGGCTGATCCGGAGCCGGGCGGCCACCGACCTGCGGCACCGGGTCCGCATCACGCTCAACACGGCGCCCCTGCGTCGGGGTGACTGGGCGCCGGCGGTGCCGAGCCCGCAGCACGTCGCGTTCAGTTCCGACGACGTGCTCGCCAGCGCTCGGGCGATGCGCGCGTTGGGCGCTCCGATACTGCGGATCCCCGACAACTACTACGTCGACCTCGACGCCCGGCTCGACCCGCCGCCGGAACTCCTCGCCGCCATGCGCGACCACTCGATCCTCTACGACCGCGACGAGCATGGCGAATACCTGCACTTCTACACCGAGATACTCGGATCACGCGTCTTCTTCGAGGTGGTGCAGCGCGTCGAGGGTTATCTCGGGTACGGCGCACCGGCCAGCGTCCCGGTCCGCATGGCCGCCCACCGGGAGCGCCGACTGATCACCCTGCGGGACGCGCCCACGCGCCGGACCGACGAACGCCACGACTATTCGCTGGCCCACCTCACCGCGCTGAGCCTGTCCCCACCCGAGCTGGTCGACGCCGCGGCGGACGCCGGATACCGGTACGTGGGCCTGCGGATGACCCGGGTCACCCCGCAGGAGCCGCACTATCCGCTCGCCACCGACCCGGCCCTCATGCGAACCACCAAGGTCCACCTCGCCGCCACCGGCGTCGAGGTCCTCGACATCGAACTGGCCCGGATCAGCCCCGACGACGACCCACGGGGGTTCCTACGATTCCTGGAGGCCGGCGCCGAGCTCGGCGCACGGCACGTGATCGCGCAGCTTCCCGACCCCGACCGGGCACGCAAGATCGACCGGTACGCCCAGCTGTGTGAGCTGGCCCGTCCCCTCGGCCTGACGGTGGACCTGGAGTTTCCCTCCTGGACCGAGACCCCGGACCTCCGCGAGGCGGTTCGCGTCCTGCGCGCCGCCGACCAGCCGAACGCCGGCATGTTGATCGACCTGCTGCACTTCGCACGCTCCGGGTCGAGCGTGGCCGACCTGCGCGAACTCCCCGTCGAGTGGTTCCACTTCGTGCACGTGTGCGATGCGCCGCCGGGGGTGCCCGCGACCAACGAGGGGCTCATCCACACCGCGCGATTCGAGCGGCTCTTTCCGGGCGAGGGCGGCATCGACGTGCACGGCATTCTCGACGCCCTACCGCCCGGGCTCCCGTACGCGCTGGAGATCCCCCGCGCGACGCTGGTGGCGCAGGTGGGGGCGAAGGAGCACGCCCGTCTGGCGATCACGGCCGCCCGCGATCACCTCGACCGCCCGACGGCACACCGCGCTCGCTCCGCAAGATCACTTGGTCCCGAGTAGTCGCAGAAGCTCCCGCGCACCTACTCAGGACCAAGTGATCAACGTCGTCGTACGCCGGAGACGGTCTAGTACACCTCGATCTTCCCGGTGGAGCGGGGGCTCCCCGGGTCGTTGTAGAAGTACTCGCCCACTCGGCGGAACGTGTGTTGGAACGACTCACCGGGCGCGAGCCGCACGTTGAAGAGCCCTTCGAAGAACTGCGTCACGCCCCGTACGCCAGCGTTGCCCGGGTGGTTGGTGAACGTCACGGTCGCGCCGACCGGGACCCGCAGATGGGTGGGTGCCATGCCGGCGACCGCGAACGACTCGGTGGCGCCGATCTCACCCGTGGAGGCGTTGTACGTACGCCCGATGACGACGGTGTTCGCCACCGCCGCGCCCTCGACCGGGCCACCGGAGACCGGCCGGCGGATCACCGGGGGCGGCGGTGTCGGCGCGGGCCCGAGGCTCCCGCCGATCTCGAACGCCCAGAGGAAGTCACCGCGCGGGGCCGAATTCCCGTACGGGATGCTGGTCCCGCCGGCGTAGACCGCCAGGTATTCCTTACTGCCGACCCGGTACATGATCGGGCTGGAACTGATCGCGGCGCCGGTCTGGAACCGCCACAGCTCGCGGCCGTCGCGCGCGTCGATCGCCAGCAGGTTGCCGTCGGGCTGGCCGATGAACAGCAGATCGCTGGCGGTGGTGAGAATGCCGTTGCCGTGTGCCAGCGAGTACGGCATCCGCCGCTTCCACTCCACCCGGTTGGTACGGACGTCGACGGCGACGATGCCGCCGGTCTGGTACTCGCCGGGCGGCCGGAGGCCGTTGCTGCTCTCGGTCAGCGAGTGCGCGGCGGCGACGTACCCGAAGCCGTTGTAGACCAGGCTGGTGCGGTGGCTGAACGACAGGTGCGACCAGTCTCCGCCGCCCCCGTGGCCCGGGATGGTGAGGATGGGCGTCTCCCAGTGCGGGTCGTACAGTGCCCCCTGCACGTAGTTGGGCACCGCGCGGTTGGGGTCGCCGGGGACGGCGGTGCCCAGCGGCTGGTCGACGACGCGCTGCTCGGTCCACCCACCCTGCACCGGGAACGGCTGGGTCGGCCAGGTCTTCTGGCGCGGCTCCTGTGGCACCGGCCGCTCCACGATGCCCAGCGGCGCCGTGCCGTCGCGGCGGTCGAGGATGAAGAACATGCCGGACTTGCTGCCGTAGATGACCACCTTGCGGGAGCGTCCCCGAATCCGGACGTCTGCGAGAACCGGCGACATCACGTTGTCCATGTCCCAGATGTCGTGGTGGATCGACTGGAAGTGCCATCGATAGGCGCCGGTACGTAGGTCCAGCGCGACCAGCGAATTGGCGAACAGGTTCTGCCCACCGCGCGCCGAGCCGTCCTGGGACGAGTTGTTGCCGCGCGCGTTGCCGAACGTCCAGTAGGTCAGGCCGAGCTCGGGGTCGACGGCCGGGTGGATCCACGGTGTGGCGCCACCCTCCATCCAGGAGTCGCCCTCCCAGGTGTCGTTGCCGAACTCGCCGGGGCCGGGGGTGCCCCAGAAGTGCCACCGCACGTCGCCGGTGGAGGCGTCGAGGGCGAGGGCTGCGCCCCGGGGCCCGTCGTTCGTACCGCAGAACAGCAGGCCGTCGTGGTAGACGACGGCGACCTTCTCGATGTTGCCGAAGCCGTTGACCTGGCGCTCCCAGACGACCTGGCCGGTCTGCTGGTCGAGCGCGATGACGTAGTTCTCGTTCGACTTGGTGAAGACGTGGCCCCCACCGACCGCCACGCCCCGCCGCGTCAGAGCTCCGCGGGTCTGGTCGTACCGCCATCTGGTCTGCCCCGTGACGCCGTCGACCGCGATGACGTTGCCGAGCGCGGACTCGAGGTAGAGCACGCCGTCGACCGCGACGGCCGTGCTCTGGCTGTTGCCCGTGGTGAGACCGCCCTCGATCCGGTTGACCCAGGCTCCGCGCAGACGGCGGACGTTCCCGTGGTCGATGCGGCGCAGCGCGGTGTAGTTCTGATTGCCCAGGTTGCCGCCGACCTTCGGGAAGTCCTGGTCGCCGGGTGTGTCGAAACGGGCGAGGTCGGCAGCGGTAGGCGGGTGGTGGCCACCGCCGTGCCTCCCACCGGCCGCTGCGGGAGCGGCGGAGACGGCGGGCCCGACCGTGGCCGCGACCGCCGTCGCCGCCGCGCCCTTGAGTAGGTTCCTTCGATCGATCTGTGCCATCGGCTAGCACCTCTCCTCTTCAGAGGCCGAGATAGATCTTTCGTACCTGGGGGTTCTGGCGGAGGGCCGCGGAGCTGTCCGTCATGGCGACGACGCCGTTCTCCATGACGAGGCACTCGGTGGTCACCTCGAACGTCAACTGCGCGTTCTGTTCCACGAGCAGGATGCTCAGGCCGCGCTCGTTGAGCTTCTTGAGCACGGTGACGATCTCGCTGACCAGCTTCGGTGAGAGGCCCATCGACGGCTCGTCGAGCAGCATCAGCTGCGGTGCCGACATCAGCGCCCGCCCGATGGCGAGCATCTGCTGCTGTCCGCCGGACAGCGCGCCCGCGAGTCGGCCGCGCATCTCGCGCAGCACCGGGAAGAGCTCGTAGACCTCGTCGAGGGTGTCCAGCGTGGCACCCTTCCACCGCCGGGTGTACGCGCCGAGCAGGAGGTTCTTCTCCACCGGAAGGCCGGGGAAGACGTGCCGCCCTTCCGGGACGTAGCCGATGCCGTGGCGGACCATGTTGCGGCCCGGTACGCGGGTGAGGTCCACGTCACCGAAACGGATCGACCGTACGGTGCGCGGGACCAGACCCATCAGCGCCTTGAGCGTGGAGGTCTTGCCCGCACCGTTCGCGCCGATGATGCCGACCGACTGACCAGGTTGGACGGCGAACGACACGTCGTTGGCCGCCGTCACCCCGCCGTACCGCACCGAGAGGCCGTCGACGACGAGTCGACGCCCGGTGCGGACCTCGCCGTCGTCGGTCATCGCTGGGCCTCCGACACCACCGGCGCCGGCATGGCCATCGTCTCGCCGAGGTAGGCCTCGATCACCTCGGGTGAGACGGCGACGTCCTGTGGCGGCCCGTCGGCGATGATCGCGCCGTGGGCGAAGACGGTGACGTGGTCACACAACGACATGACCATCCCCATGTTGTGTTCGATGACGACGACGGTGACGCCGACGTCGCGGATCGAGCGGATGATGTCGCACAGTTGCCGGACCTCGTCGCCGTTGAGGCCGGCCGCTGGCTCGTCGAGCAGCAGTAGCCGTGGTCGGGCCGCCATCGCGCGGGCGATCTCGACCCGGCGTTGGGTGCCGTAGGGCAGGGCCGTTGGCTGGTCGTCCGCGAAGGCCCGCAGGCCGAACCGTTCGAGCAGCGCGTCGGCCTCCCGACGCAGCGCGCGGTCACGCCGCCACACGCCGACCGGAAGCAGAAGGTACCGCCAGGTGCCCCGGGCCCGGGTCGGGTCGAGCGCCACCAGGACGTTGTCCCGTACGGTGAGCGCCGCGAAGAGCCGTAGGTTCTGGAATGTTCGCGCGATCCCGGCGTGGGCCAGGGCGTGTGGCCGAGCCGCGGTGACGTCACGACCGTCGAGGAGGACCCGTCCCGCGGTCGGCCGGTAGAGCCCGCTGATCACGTTGAAGAGCGTGGTCTTGCCGGAGCCGTTCGGACCGACGATTCCCCGGATCTGCCCGGCGGGCACGGCGATGGAGACGTCCGCGACCGCCTTGACGCCCTTGAAGAACATGCTGAGGTTGCGAACTTCGAGCAGGGGCGCCGCGTCGGCGGCCGGCGGCTGCCCGGGCTCGTACGGTTGGAAGGGGCTCAGGACCCCGGCCTGTCGGGCCGGCCCGTCGCGCCAGCCCAACCGCCCCGCCGCGGCGAGCAGACGGCGTGGCAGGCCGGCGAGCCCGGTCGGCGCGAACACGACGGTGAGGACCACGACGGTGCCGTAGGCCACCTGTGCGTAGGTCGGGTAGTCGATCAGCACCTCGCGGACCAGCGCGAGCGCGATCGCGCCGACCACGCAGCCGACCAGGCTCTGCCGCCCTCCGATGATCACCATGGCGAGGAGCAGGAACATGTTGGCGATGCTGAACGTCTCGGGCGCGACGTAGCCGATCAGCCCGGAGTAGAGAACCCCGGCGACGCCGCCGTAGACGCTCGCGAGCAGGAAGGCGGTCATCCGCAGCGCCGGCACCTCGACGCCGACCGCACCGGCGGCGAGGGAGTCGTCACGCATGGCGCGCATCCGCCGGCCCAGCGAGGTGTGCACGATGAAGAGGCCGAAGCCCAGGGTGAGCGCGAAGAGCAGCAGCTCGACGTAGTAGTAGAGGTAGGCGTTGGACAGGTCGAGGCCGGGCAGACCCGGCCGCGGGATGCCGGAGATGCCCTCCGCGCCGCCGGCGAGCTCGGAGTTGGTCACCCAGTTGGTGAAGGCCAACGCGAGCCCCAGCGTCACGATGCCCAGGTAGTGGGACTGCACGCGCAGTGCGGGTGTGCCCACGACGAGGCCGACCGCCGCCGTGGCGAGGATCGCGAGCAGAGCGGCCGTCCAGAATCCCAGGCCGGCACGGACGGTGAGGACGGCCGTGGCGTACGCCCCGACCCCGAAGAACGCGACCTGGGCCAGGTTGATCTGCCCGGCGATGCCCATGGCCAGGCCGAGGCCGACCGCCAGGATCGCGTACAGCAGCATGACGTTGACCACGTGCATCGTGTACGAGTTGAGCTGGTACGGGAGCAGCCACGCGGCCACCGCCAGCACCGCCGGGACGCCGAGCCGGTATCTCATGCCCGGTTCACCGTCCTCTCGCCGAAGATGCCGGTCGGCCTGATCATGATGATCATGGTGAAGATCAGGAATGTGACGAGCTCTGAGTAGCCCTGAAAGTGTCCGGCCGCGAACGAGTCGATCACCCCGATGCTGAGCCCACCGAGGATCGCGCCCGGTACGCTGCCGAAGCCGCCGAGGATCGCCCCGGCGAAGCCCTTGATGCCGAGCGATCCGCCCATCGCCGGGCTCACGTACAACAGCGGACCGACCAGGCCGCCGGCCAGTGTGGCGAGACCGGCCCCGATCATGAACGCCATCGAGTTGCTTCGTCCGACGTGGATGCCGACGGCCGTCGCCGCCTGGTGGTCCATGGCCACCGCCTGCATCGCGGCGCCGCGCTTGGTGCGTTGCAGAAAGAGCACCAGCAGGACCGTCGCGGCGCCCGCGATGGCGAGCACGACCAGGTCGTACGTGCGAATGCGCAGGCCGAAGAGGTCCAGTGGCGCCGCCGGGACGGGCGATGGCACCGCGCGGCCGGTCGCTCCCCAGATGACGATCGCGAGCGCCTCCAGCACGATCCCGAAGCCGATCGTGCCGATCAGCATGAGGTCGAAGTCCTTGTTCTCCAACGGCCGCAGCACCCGCTCGATGATGACGCCGATGAGGCCGGTCACCCCGATCGCCACCACCATGGCCAGCGCGAAGGGGAGCTTCACCGAGAGGTAGAACGTCGAAGCCAGGTAGGCGCCGATCATCACCACACTGCCGTGCGCGAAGTTGACCAGGCCCATGGTGCGATAGACGAGTGAGAAGCCCATCGCGACGAGCGCGTAGATCGCGCCGAGGCTCATCCCGCCGATGAACGTCTGCAGAAAGACTTGCATGCTTCTCCCCTGACCCTCTTGCGACGAACCGGGGCGGCCCCCGTGGGGACCGCCCCCTGGACGGTCAGCCTTCGGCCGGCACCAGCTTGCCGGCGGTGATGGTGCCGATCGAGGTCGCGAAGATCCCGACGCCCGTCTCGTCGTACGCGAAGTCGCCCAGCAGCCCCTTGTGCTTCACGGCACGGATCGCGTCGGCGAGTTCCTTGCCCGTGGCGGCGTTGCTGTTCTTCAGGGCGGTGAGCAGGATCTGCGCCCCGTCGTACGCCTTCGCGCCGTGCATCTCGGCCGGTTCACCGTGCGCCGCCAGGTAGGCGGCGGCGAAGGTACGGGACGCGTCGCTCACCTCGTTGCTGAGGTAGGGCGTGCTCACGATCGTGCCCTCGGTGTTGCTCACCCCGGCGGTGTCGAGGAACACCGGCGTGCCCTGCGGCGCCGCGCCGGCGAACGGAACGGTGATGCCGAGGTCGCGTGCCTGCTTGACGATCAGGCCGGACTGCACCTCCTCCGCCCCGACGAAGATCAGTTCCGGGTTCTTCTGCCGAATGTTCGTCAGGGCCGCGCTGAAGTCCTTCTGGTCGGTGGTGACGACCTGGTCGGCCAGTGGCGTCACGCTGCGGCTGGCCAGCGCCTTGGTGAACGCGTCGTGTTCGCCCTTGCCGTACGAGCCGTTGTTGGTGATGAGGGCGATCTTCTTGATGCCCCGCTTCTCGACGACGTGTTTGGCCAACGTCTCGTCGTAGGTCAGGCTCGTCGGTCCGTTGAGGAACAGGAACGGGCTCTTGACGGCGACCAGGCCCGGCGACTGGCCGGAGGTGATGTTGGGAATCTCCTCCTGCCGGAGAATCGGCGCCATGGCGATCGTCACGGCGCTCTCGGCCGTGCCGAGCATGGCGACGTAACCCTCGCTCGCGATCTTGCGGGCGACGTTGGTGCCGACCGTCGGGTCACCCTGGCTGTCGAAGACGCCGACCTCGATCTGCCGGCCGTCGATGCCGCCCTTCTTGTTCCACTCGTCGATGGCGAGTTTGGCGCCCTTGAGCTCCCAGGCACCGAGCGAGCTCAGCTGGCCGCTCTGCGCGTTGGCGATGGCAATCTTGATGGGGCCGGTGTTTCCGTCCTTGTCGTTGGCCTCGTCTCCGGGGGCGGAGCAGGCGCCGGCAAGGACCACCGCGGTGGCGAGCAGCGAGACGGCGAACGTACGCCGGTAACGTCGGGTCATGAGGGTCACCTCGAGTCGTCGTGGGTGGTGGGTTCGGTGGGGGTTGCACGAACGACGGCGGGCGCGTGCCACTTCAGTCGAAGACACCCCGGTAGATGTCCTTGATGTTCCAGTGACCGGGGGTCGGCACGGGCTCGTTGATCATCGGTACGTCCAGCACGGCCGGGCGCCGGGCCGCGACGGCGGCGCGCAGTGCAGTGCCGAGGTCCTCGGCGGCGGTGACCTGGTAGCCGTCGGCGCCGCAGGCTCGGCCGTAGGCGGCGAAGTCCGGGCTGTACGGCAGGCCGTCCGGTCCGACGAAGTCGCAGCCGTAGCTGCGGCCGAAGTTCGCGGCCTGCAGGTCGGATATCGTGCCGTGGGACCGGTTGTTCATCACCACGAAGATGACCGGGGCGCCCTGCTCAACGGCCATCGGCACCGCCGGCAGCTGTGCGCTCATGCCGCCGTCGCCGATCAGGGCGACGACGGTCCTCTCGGGCTGGGCGATCTGCACGCCGACGGCCGCCGCCGGGCCGAAGCCCATCGTCGAGGCCCCGCCGGGTGTGATGAACCGTCCCTCGTCCGGCAGTTCGTAGCACTGGGCGACGCCGTTCTTGTTCCATCCCACGTCGGTGACGAGGATGGCATCGGCCGGGAGGATCGCCCGCAGGTCGGTCAGGATCCGCTCGGGTCGGAGCGGGAACTGGGTGCTGGCACCGCGTTCCCGGCTCTCGGTGAAGAGGGCTCTGCGGGTCGCGGTGATGCTCTCGCGCAGCCCGGGCCGCCGGCGCGGCGTGGGCTGCCGGTCGTGAACGGCGACGTCGATGGCCCGCACGGCGTCGGTGATGTCGGCGACGGCGCCCACCGTCACCGGGAAGTTGCGGCCGATCTCCGCCGGATCGATGTCGATCTGGATCAGCTGCGCGGGCGGGAACTGCCAGGTGTAGCGGGGGTCCCACGAGCTGGTGTCGGTCTCGGCGAACCGGGTGGCCAGCGCCAGCACGACGTCGGCCTCGCGGGTGTGCCGGTTGGTCATCTCGAGACCCCAGAAGCCCGGCATCCCGAGCAGGAGCGGATGACTGTCGGGCAGCGTCCCCTTGGCCATCAGCGAGTGTGCGACGGGGATGTCGAGGTGCTCGATCAGCGAGCGCAGAGCGTCGAGCCCTGGGCCGCGCCGAAGACCCCCGCCCAGGTAGACCAGCGGTCGCTCGGCGGCCACGAGCAGTTCGGCGACCCGTTCGGCGACCGCGGACGGCAGGCCCGGCCGCTCCGGTGTCACGAGTGGAAACCCGGCTGCGGAGCCCCGGGTGACCGGCCGGGAGAAGTGGTCCATCGGCACGCTGAGCAGCACCGCGCCCGGCCGACCGGTGGTCGCGGTCGCGAAGGCACGCTCGGTGAACCGCGCCAGGTCACCCGCACGGTGCACCTGCCACGCCCGCTTCACGAACGGGCGGTAGATCGCCGCCTGATCCGCGTCCGCATGGAGGTTGACCTCCTGGTGCGGATGGCGGCCGTAGTAGTAGGACGGGATGTCGCCGGCGATGGCCACCAGCGGCACCGAGTCCATCGCGGCGGTGAGCACCCCGGTGACCGCGTTCGTCATACCGGGACCGACGTGCAGCAGCAGGACCCCGGGTTTGCCGGTGGCGCGGGCGTAACCGTCGGCCGCGTGCGCCGCCGCCTGTTCGTGGCGGGCGATGACGAACCGGATGCTGCTGCGTCCGATGGCGTCGAGCAGCGCGATGTTGGTGTGTCCGCAGGTGCCGAAGACGTACTCGACGCCGTACGACTCGAGCTGGGCCACCATGGCCTCGGCCGCGGGAATCGTGTCGTCGCTGGGCGCGGCGGCGTCCACGAGTTGGTCGAGAGTCATCGCGTGCCTTCCTGGTCGCCGAACAGGGACATGCCACGCAGCAGCAACGTCTTCACAACCGTGTAGTCGTCGATCATCCAGCGCGGCGATTCGCGCCCGAACCCGGAGTCCTTGACCCCGCCGAAGGGCACGTGGTCGAGCCGGAAGTTCGATGAGCCGTTGACGACGAGGCCACCGACCTCAAGGTCACGCCACGCACTCACGATCCGCCGGACGTCGTTGGTGAACAGTCCCGCCTGCAGGCCGTAACGGCTGTCGTTGCAGGCGGCGACCACCTCGTCGAAGCTGTCGTACGGCACCACGCTGACCACCGCGCCGAACACCTCGTCGCGGATCAGCCGAGCGTCGGCGGGCGGCGCTGCCACCACGGTCGGCACGACGGTGGCGCCGTCGCGACGACCGCCGGTCGTGACACTCGCACCGGCGGCCTTCGCCTCGGCGGCCCATCGGACCACCCGCTCGGCCGCTTCGTCGTCGACCATCGAACCGACGTCCGTGCCCGGATCGAGCGGATCCCCGACCGACAACTTCTCCACCTCGCCGGTGAAGGCTGCCAGGAACTCGTCGTAGCACCCGCGCTGGACGTAGACGCGTTGGACCGAAATGCAGCTCTGCCCCGAGTTGCTGTATCCGGTGGCGGCGCAGATCCGGGCGGCCGCCCCGATGTCCGCGTCCGCGCAGACGATCGTGGCGGCGTTGCCGCCGAGTTCCATGACGAGCCGCTTCGCTCCGGCGGCGCGGGCGACGGCAGCACCGGTGGCAACGCTGCCGGTGAAGCTGATGACGCCGACCTCCGGTGCCGCGCACAGGGTGGCCCCGAGCGGGCCCGCGCCGTGCAGCACCTGGACCGCCTCCGGGGGCATTCCGGCGTCGAGCAGGAGCGAAACGATCGCCGCGGACACCGCCGGTGCCTGCGGCGGCGGTTTGACGATCGTCGTGTTTCCCGCGGCGAAGGCCGCCGCGAGCTTGTGTGCCAGCAGGTTGGCCGGTGCGTTGAAGGGCGTGATCGCCAGCGCCACGCCGACCGGCGCGCGATGGGTGAACGCGGTGTTCCCCACACCCCGGGCCCAGCCGGCGACCGGCAGGACCTCGCCACCGACGCGCCGGGCCTCGGCGGCGGCGACGGCGAAGGTGTCCGCGACCCGGTCAATCTCGCCGCGACCGTCCTTGACCGGCTTGCCGAGTTCCAACGCGAGCAGCCGCGCCAGAGCGTCCCGCTGTTCCGTCGCCGCGACGGCCGCACGCTCCAGCACCGCGGCACGGGCCGCCGGCGACAGGCGGGCGACCGCTTTCGCGCCGCGCTGCGCGTAGTCCAAAGCGGTCCTGGCGTCGTGCTCGTCGGCCTGCCGCGCAGTGCTGACGGTCTCGCGCACCCAGGGCCCGACCCGCCCGAATCGCGGCCCCGTGGTGACCCACTCGCCGGCGATCAGGCATCCGACCTCGACGACCTCGGTCGATGCGGTGCGGATGGGCTTGTCGAGCATCGCCGCTCCTTTGAGTGGACCGCTTAGTGGTACTCCTGGACCGTTCTGCGGACTAGGTGTAACGTACGGGCGGCGAGGTCCCCTGGCAATAGTTGGTTCCAAAACCGTTACGGGGACATGAAGCCGTATCGAAGGACGCGAGAGAGAGACCATGGCATCCATGGCCGAACGAAACTCATCGACACAAGGGCTGACGCCCGCCGACACCCCCGACGCGGGCGGCGTCCGCAGCGTCCAACGCGCGATGGAAATCATGTCCCTGCTGACCGAGAACAGGCCGTCGGTGACCATCCGGGAGATCGTGGACAGCACGGGCCTCGCGAAGACGACGGTCATCCGCCTGGTGCAGACGTTGGAGCAGAACGGCTTGCTGTGGGCGACGAGCCACGGCTACACCGCGGGTCCCGGCCTGTGGCGATGGGCCCACCTCGCCAACCGCAGCTGGGAGGTCCCGCCCGAGACCCGCCAACTGATGCGCGACCTCGCGGCGACCCACCGCGAGACGGTGAACCTGTACGTGACCCGGGACATCAGCCGTGTCTGCGTCGCCCAGGAGGAGAGCCCGCAGGCCCTCCGACACGTGGTCCGGGTCGGCGACGAGCTGCCCATGTGGGCGGGCGCGTCCTCCAAGGTCCTGCTCCGCGACGCGGCACCCGCCCTGCTCGCGCGCGTCGCGGCGTCGTCCCCGTGGGGCCAGTCGCACGTCGGAACACTGCGCACCTGGATCAGCGAGGCCGCGGTCGCCGGCTTCGCGACCAGCGCCGGTGAACGCGAACCCGGCCTGTCCGCCGTTGCCGTGCCGGTGACCGGCAGATCCGGACCGGTCGTGGCAGCCCTGTGCCTGAGCGGACCGACGACGCGGTTCACCCCGGAGCGCGTCGCCGACTTCGTCGAGTCGCTCACCGTCGCCGCGACCCGAATGTCCGAGGCAGGCTTCGACCACCCACTCGCCCGGTAGGCCAACGTCACATCGGCGCAGCCGCCACCACCCACCCGAGGGGCAGACGCATGGACAACCGACCGCTGGGCGGCGTACGCGTCCTGGACCTGACCAACGTCCTGGCCGGACCCTACTGCAGCTACCAGCTCATGCTGCTCGGGGCCGAAGTGGTGAAGATCGAGAAGCCCGGTCACGGCGATCTGGCCCGCCGGCTCGGCCCGGAGGCCGCGCTCAACGAGGAAGGGATCGGCACCTCCTTTCTCGCGCAGAACGCCGGCAAGAAGTCGATCGAGCTCGACCTCAAGAACGCTGACGATCGCGCGTCGTTCGAGGAACTCCTGCGCGGAGCGGACGTGCTGCTGGAGAACTTCCGGGCCGGGGTCCTGCAACGGCTCGGGTACGACTGGGACACGCTCCGCCAGGTGAACCCGCGCCTGGTCTACTGCGCCATCTCCGGCTTCGGGCAGGGTGGCCCGATGAGCCAGGCACCCGCGTACGACCAGATCATCCAGGGCCTCGCCGGGATGATGAGCATCACCGGCACGCCGGAGACGGCACCGCTGCGGGTCGGCTTCCCGGTGTCCGACTCGATCGGCGGTCTGGTGGCCGCGATGGCCATCTGCGCGGCGCTCACCGGCCGCGCGCGTACCGGGGAGGGCGCGTTTCTCGACGTGTCCATGTTGGAGGCGTCGCTGTCGGCGATGGGGTGGGCGACCTCGAACTATCTGGTCAGTGGTGTCCCGCCGAAGCCGATGGGTGACCAGAACGCGACCGCCGCCCCCTCGGGCACCTTCGACACCGCCGACGGCCCCCTCAACATCGCGGCGAACCGCCAGCAGCAGTTCGAGGTGCTGTGCCGGCTCGTCGAGCGCGACGATCTCGTGACCGACGAGCGTTTCGCGGACCGCGAGGCCCGCAAGGCCAACCGTGCCGCCCTGAACCAGGAGATCAACACGGCGCTGCGGCATCGGCCCGCCATCGAGTGGGAGCGGATGCTCTCCGCGGCCGGCGTTCCGGCGGCGCGCATCCTGACCGTCCCGCAGGCGGTCCAGCTGGAGCAGCTTGAGGTCCGCGGCTTCTTCACCGACCTGGCATTTCCCGGCCACGCCGATCGCACGCTGCGGGTCAGCGGCAACGGCGTACTCGTCAACGGCGATCCACTCCGACCAGTCACTTCCCCACCGCTGTTGGGCGAGCACAACGACGAGTTCGCCCTGGACGCTGGCATCGGCGCCGTCAACGAGGTCGCGACGTCATGAGCGACGGGCCGACCGTACGGGACGTGTCGGACTGGTGGTCCACCGCGGTGTCCCGCATCGAACCGGACGTGATCGAGCTGCGCGGGCGACCGATCCAGGAGCTCATCGGGCAGACCAGTTTCGTCGGCGTGATCTGGTTGCTGCTGCGGGGGCAGCCGCCGACGCCCGGCCAGGAGCGGTTGCTCGAAGCCGCTCTGGTCTCCGGGGCGGACCACGGCCCGCACGCGCCGTCGATCGCGGTGGCCCGCATCGCGGCCACCTGCGGTGTCGGGCTCAACAACGCCGTCGCCACCGGGGTCAACCTCCTGGGCGACGTGCACGGCGGCGCCGGCGAACAATGCATGGAGATGCTCGCCGAGGTCACAAGCCGCGCCAGAGCCGGCAGCGCCCTCGGTCACGCGGCGACCTCGGTCGTCGAGGACTGGAGGGCCCGCTCGAAGTACCTGCCCGGCTTCGGGCACCGCTTCCACAGCGTGGATCCGCGCCGCGAGCCGCTGATGAACCTGGTCGAGGCCGCGGTCGCCGAGGGCGTGGTCGATGGGGCGTACCTCCGGGCCGCGAAGGCGGTCGAGCACGTCCTGACCGAGGGACGCCGAAAGCCCGTACCAATCAATGTGGACGGATGCACGGCGGTCGTCTACGGCGAGCTGGGCTTTGCGCCGCCGCTGGCTCGCGGCCTGTTCGTGCTGAGCCGCAGCGTCGGAATCCTCGCGCACGCGTGGGAGGAGACGGGTCAGGGCCGGCGCAACAAGGGCCCGATGCCGCCAACCATTCTGCCCACCTACCTCGGGCCCGTCTGAGGCCGCCCCGCACGAGGAATCTCCACAGCCCCCGGCTCTCTGCCGGGGGCCGTCAACTCATCCGCGAAGCCGCCGACCTGGCTGCAAAAGCCCTTGCCAGGCACGGTTTGCGCCTTGCTGACCAATCAACGCCTCGCTATATTGGCGGTACCTCTACGCGGTCCGCGAGGTCCACCTGCCGGACCTGAGCGCACTGGGGCTCGTCCAGCGCTCACCCACCCACCGGTCCCCTGCTCCCCGGCCGGTGATGCGCCCGCCGTTCCCGGCCACCGCCAACACATCGACAAGGAGCAGTCATGCCCCTACGGCGCAACTCACTGATCAGCGCAGCCCTCGGCGCTGCCCTCACCGCAGCCGTCCTGCTGCTGGGCACGTCCATCCCGAGCGCGGCGGACAAGGCCGCCACCAAGCCGAAGGACGGTGGCGCCGAGAACCTCGGCCGACCCGACTACGGCGTCTGTCGCGGCACCGACCCGGACTGCTACCACGACTGGGGCAACTTCGACCCGGCCACCGACGGCTACCGGGTCCTCGTCTACAGCCGCACAGCAGGCCCACGGCACGCGCACCTCGGGCCCGTCCTGCCGTCGGGACTCAACCCGCCGCTGAGCCCCGCGCACGCCGCGCAGAGCGCCATCGTCAAACTGGGCGCCGAGCACGACTTCGCCGTCGACTGGACCGAGGACGTCACCCAGCTCTCCTCACCATCTCGGCTGTTCCGCTACAACGCGGTCATCTTCCTGAGCACCACCCGGGACACCCTCGACGACGCGGCCCAGACCTCGCTACGCCAGTACATCCGCGGCGGCGGCGGCTTCGTCGGCATCCACAACGCCTTCGGTACGGAGTACAACTGGGACTGGTACGAGGGTCTGCTCGGTGGCACCAACTACTACGACCACGGCCGCAACCAGCCCGGCACGGTCACGACCACCAGCCGTCGGGACGCCTCAACCGCCGGGCTTCCAAGCCGCTGGGACTTCGCCGACGAGTGGTACAACCTGGTGCCGTTCCCCAGCGACGTGCGATTCCTGGCCAAGGTCGACGAATCCACCCTGCCGGAGGGCGCGGTCGGCGGCAGCGGGCACCCCGGGCACGGCCGCAACCACCCGGTCTCGTGGTGCCAGTACTACGACGGCGGGCGATCCTGGGTCACCACCCTGGGGCACGCCGTCGAGGCCTGGACGGACACGCCGATGACCGGCGACCAGTATTTCCTGGAGCACACCCTCGGAGGTATCGAGTCCGCCATGGGACGCAGCCCGTTCTGCCGATGACCTCAGTGGTGGCGGCCCTCCCCCACCCGGTAGGTACGCAGGTTCCGGTCCGCCCTGAGCTGGGCCTCGGTGTACTTGATCGTGTCCCAGCCCTTGCCGGAGTAGAGCGCGGTCTGGTCGGCGTACCAGGGCGAGTTCGGGTTGGTCGACTGGGAGTAGGTGAGGATCTGCCGGCCGGACGGCCCGTGCGGGCCCAACTCGACGGCCATCACGAACGATGACCCGTGCACCACCTTCGGGTAGCCCACACCGGGTACCCGGTTGTTGATGATCATGTTGAAGATGCCGGCCTCGGCACGTCCGCCGTGGATCGGGATCCGCCGCTCGCCGCGCGGCTCGGTCTGGACGTCGCCGAGCCGGGCGTCGAGCGGAATGCCGGCGAGGCGCTGCACGGCGTCGGCGAGGGCGGTGCGCACGCCCGGGTTGGCGGTGTCCAGCCGGCCCGGGGTGTGCACCGGGTCGGTGACGTCGAAGGTGTCGGCGAAGCGCAGCCCGTTGGCCAGGACGAACTCGGAGAACAGGTGCGCGCCGTGACTGTCCAGGTCGACGTGCAGGTCCCAGCGGGCCAGTGCCGCGCAGGCGGCGCGCAGGTCGACGGTCGTGCCGTCCGAGGCGGTGCCGGTGGGCTGGGCGGTGCAGATCGCGACCAGGTCGTCGCGGACCAGTTCACCGCCGTACACCCGGTTGCCGAAGACGGTCTGCCACAGCCGGTCCGCGGTGAACCCACGGCCGGGCAGCCCGTCGGTGCCGGCGAGACGCCGCTGTACCTGGTCGAGACCGAGACGGGTACGCAGACTGCGCGGGGTTCGTTCGTCGCCGATGATCCGCGCGAAACCCTCAAGGGGCGCCTGCGGGTTGGCCAGCCAGTAGCTGTCGTTGGAGTTGGTGACGTAGTCTGCCCGGAAGCGGATCGGCAGGTTCGCCGGCCCGAGGATGCCGGGCACGGCGGCGTCCGCGTCCTTGCCGAGCGCGCAGGCCGACCGGGAGCCGTCCAGGACGGCCTGGCCGCTGCTGGCGTAGAGCGGCTGGAACGGCGCCGGGATGCAGGCGGCCGAGAGGGCCGGGGTCACCCGGGGCACCACCGAGTGGTCCGCGTAGAGCGCCTCACCACGGGCGTCGGCGGCGATCACGTTGACCCAGGGCAGGAACTGGTAGCGGTCGAGCACCCGCTTCAGGTCGCGGACCGTGTCGGCACGGCCCATCTGCAGCCAGCCGTCGAAGGCCCGCAGGTTGGTGGCGTTGACGTCGGTGATCGCGTACGCGGTGCTGGCGGTCCAGTCGAAGGAGCCGGGCACCACCACGACCGGCCCGAAGTGGGTGTCGTGGAAGGTACGGCTGACCGGCACCGTCCCGCCGTTCGGGCCGGGCACCTGGACCGTGACCGTACGGGTGGTCATCTTCCGTGGCTGACCGTCGACGAGGTAGGACGTGGGGTCGCCGGGGGCCAGCGCGAGGCGGTGCCAGACGAACCGACGGGCGGTGGAGACGGTGTGGCTCCACGCGAGGGTGCGGTTGTGCCCGATCTCGACGATCGGGTCGCCGATCAGCCCGGCGCCCTCGACGTCGTAGCGGCCGGGCACCTTGAGGTGCATCCGGTAGAAGCGCTCCGCGCCGTCCCACGGGAAGTGCGGGTTGGCCAGCACCATGCCGCCGGAGTTGGCGGTCGCCGCCTCGCCCAGCCCGTACGCGTTGCTGCCCACCCCGGCGGGGGCGCCGTCCCGGGCGGCGAGCACGGCCGCGGCACCCGGCGCGTCCTGGACGGCTGCCGGGCCGGTGGCGGTGGGCGGAGCGGCCGCGACGATCCCGTCGAGCACCGCCCGCGAGCTGGCCCGAACCATGCTGGCCCAGGTGGTACGCCAGATGTCCAGCTCGGTCAGTGGCCGCACCCACGGCTTGGCCCGGCACGCCGGGTCGGTGAGTCTCGCCGCGCCGGTGCGGCGCAGGTAGGAGTTGTAGCCCGCGACGAAGCCGCGGATCTGGTCCCGGACGTCGTCGGACGGCGAGTGCATGCCGTCGCGGCGACCGACGAGCAGCCGTTCCACCGTCCGATCGTCGATGGCCTTGCGGAAGAACAGGTCGCTACGGACGTTCGCGTCGGTCGGGCCGGTGGCGCCGAAGAAGCGGGATCGCTCGGCGTTGGCCGTCACCACCTTCTCGGCGATGACGCAGAGGTTGTCCTCCGCCTGCGCGTATCCGGTGCCGAAGCCGAGGTTGGCGAAGCTCGTGGCGATGATGTGCGGGACGCCGTAGGAGGCGCGGCGGATCTCGGCCGAGAAGCCGCGATCGCGCTGGTGCGCACTGGCTGGCACCGCGTTCAGACCAGCCAGGACCAGGCCCAGTGCGGTCACCGCCGCACCGAGGCGTGCTGATGCTCTCACCGCGTCCTCCCCCCGTCGCACCCCGGACGCCGTCGCCCGAGGGGCATTCACGTTGATCGCCATTGTGGCCGCTGCCGAACCGCCCCGTACACCCCTTGCGCTCCGCTGTGCGACCGACGTGTTTCGGCCGGGCCCCTTTGCGGGCATACCAGCGACCGCCACGATCCCTCAGCTCAGGAGAACCTCATGTCGTTCCAGGCGTTCCTCTACATCGTTGCCGTCATCCTGATCGTGCTTGCCGCCCTGCCCATCGGCACCCGTGGAATCTCGCTGGCACTGCTGGGGGCGGCCTGCGCCCTGCTCGCCTATTCCTGGCCGGTGATCACGGGCTGACGCCGAGCACCACATGGCACGGCACCAGGAACGCGGGTGGCCGCCGGTACGCACCGGCCGCCACCCGCGTCGGGTCTCCCGAAGGGGAGCGTGCACCGGTCAGTTGCCCCGCAGCGACTCACGGACGTGCCGACGGGCGTGATGGATCCGGGATTTCAGGGTGCCGACCGGGATGCCCAACTGCCCGGCGATCTCCTGGTAGTCCAGCTGGCACAGGTCACGCAGCACCAGCGCGGTCACCAACTCCGGCCGGTGGGCCTCCAGTTTGTCCAACGCGTCGAGCAGGTCCAGGCGCGACCCGGCGATGACACTGGTCGTCCGAGGATCCGGGATCTCGACCGGCAACACCGCGCTCGCCTGCTCGGCGGCCCGCCGCCGCAGCGACCGGTAGGTCTGCCGGGCACAGTTGGCGACCACCGTGTGCAGCCAGGTCGAGAACAACGACCGGCCCTCGAACCTCTCGATGTGCCGGGCCACCTGCACCAGGGCGTCCTGTGCCGCCTCCTCCGCGTCCTGCCGGCAGGGCAGGAACCGTCCACACTGCTCCAGCACCCGTGGACGGATCGCCGACAGCAGCCGGTCGAGTGCCGCGCTGTCGCCGGCCGCCGCCCGTCGCGCGAGCTCCTCGGTGTCCGACCGGTCCGTCACCAGCGCTCCCCGCTCGTGTGCGTCACCGGCCTTCCGGCCGTCGGATAATGCGGTCGTGTCCATACCGCCACAGGTCGGCCGGTACCGCGTCGCCCACGCCGTCGGCTCCGGCGCGTTCGCCACCGTGTGGCTAGCGTACGACGACGAGCTGCACTCGCCGGTCGCCGTCAAGGTGCTCGCCGACAACTGGTCGCAGCGGGCCGACATCCGGGCGCGCTTCCGCCAAGAGGCCCGATTCATGCGCCAGGTCGACTCCGACCATCTGGTCCGGGTGCTGGACATCGGTGAGCTGCCCGACGGCAGGCCGTACCTGGTGATGACGTACGCCGGTGGCGGCACGCTCGCCGATCGGCTGACCGAGGGCCCGCTGCCGGTACGCGACGCGCTGCGCATCGCGGCCGACATCGCCCGGGCCGTGGCCGTCCTGCACGACAACGGGGTGCTGCACCGCGACCTCAAGCCCTCCAACGTCCTGTTCGACACCACCCCGGCCGGCGACCGGGTGCTCGTCGCCGACCTGGGACTGGCCAAGACCCTCGCGCACGCCTCCGGCTTCACACTGGTGGCCGGCACACCCGGTTACATGGCGCCCGAGCAGCTCGTACCGGGCGGCAGGCTGGACGAGCGCGCCGACGTCTACGCGATCGGCGCGCTGACCCACCACATGCTGACCGGGCTGCCGCCGGGGCAGGTGGCGGTGCCGACGCCGCGCACCCCCGCCGCCGTCGAGCGTGTCGTACGCCGGGCCCTGCGCCGCGAGCCAGGCCGGCGCTGGCCGTCCGCGATCGCGTACGCCACCGCGTTGGAGGACCTGCTCGCCACCCAGCGCCCGGGCCGTCCGTCGTGGCAGCGCACCCGCCGCTCGGTCGCCGCCATCGGCACCGTCGCCGCGGCGCTGGTCGTGGCCGGTTCGGCCCCCGTCTCCCCCGTTCCGTACGGCTGGACGCGGGTGGCCGACTCGACCGGGACCATCTCGGTCGCCGTACCCGACGACTGGGCCCGACAGCTGCGGGTCGGCGGCTGGAACCCGGCCGCGGTCGGCCTCCCCGACGGACGCGACCCCGGCCTGCTCGTCGGTCCGGACCTCGCCGCCTGGCCGGACGTGGCCAGCGCGGCGCCGGGCGTCTTCGCCGGGGTGAGCCGGTCCCTCGGCGGCGCGGCCGGCGAGCCCGCGCTGCCCGCCCACGACCGCTGCACCCGCGAGGCCGACCGCGCGATCACCGTCGGCACCCTGCGCGGGCGCGTCGGGCGTTGGACGCGCTGCGACGGCGCCACCACGTCCTTCAGCGAGGTCACCCTGGTCGCGCCCGGCGGCTCCTTCGGCGTGTACGTGCAGATCAAGCAGACCGGCGGGGCCGACCACGCCGACCGGATCCTCGACACCCTCCAGGTGGACGGCTCGACGGCCGGGCAAGGTTAGAACCTCTCCCAGTTGCCGCCATAATCGACCTGACGCCACCGGCGGGTCTCGGTACGGCCATCGAGCCGGCGGACGATCGCCTCCACGTGACCGCTCAGGACCCGGTACGACAGGAACGTCATGGCCCGGTCACCGGACGCGCTGGACGGGTCCCCCTTGATGACCGGCCACGCGGAACGGGTCCGGCCGTCGTCCGCGAGCTGGACCGGAACGAGGGCCTGCTGCCGTGCCGCGTCGGTGTTGCCCAACTCGACCAGGACGAGGGCGTCCTCGGTCGACGGGGCGTTCGCCGGCTCCTCGACCAAGAACTCGGCGTACACCGGTCGTGCGCCTCCCGGGAGGATCCGGCACGGCACGTCAAAGCCGTTCGACCCGTTGCGGAACGTCACCGAACCGTCGGACTCGCCACAGAAACCCAGACTTCGGATGGTCACGTCGCGCCAGTCGGTCCGCCGGATCTCGCTCAGCGTGCGGGTCGGCGCGGTCGTCGGAGCGCCCGGCCGGGAGCTGGCGGTATTGGAGGCGCTCGGTCCGGAGCTGGGAGTCACGGCGGCGCTCGGCGTCGAGGTAGCCGTCGGAGTCGCACTGGGAGCGGACGAGCCGGCGGGAGCCGCCTCGCCGTTGGAACGGTCGATCGGTGTCGTGCAGCCGGCGACGAACGTGAGGCCGAGCGTCACACCGGTGAGCAGTCTGCCGCGCATGAACGGTCCTTTCTCTGCGGATCGGTCACAGAGTTCGATGCCCCGTTACGGGCAGCGGTTCACGCGCGGGCGATGGCGATTTTTGGACGGGGACAGCCGCACCTGCGCCGAAGTCAGGTGCGGCTGTCCCCCGGGCCGCCCGGGAGCGGCCCGCCCCCGCTCGTCAGGTACGGGACGTGGCCCAGTCCCCGCAGGTGACCTGGTTGAAGACGCCGTACCGGGTGCAGACGCGGATGCTGATGTTGCGCTTCTCCGCCACGTCCTCGTTGCACGAGAGCCGGCCGCCGATGTTGTCGCCGCAGATGCCGGTCCGGCCGTAGCTGGTGAACCACTCGGCGTAGGACGCGTAGTAGCCGGGGTAGGGGTCGTAGGTGTAGTGGGTGAGGGTGATGTAGTCCCCGGCGCTCTCGAAGAGGGCCGATCCGTACCCGTTGTACGAGTAGGCGTCGGCACTCGCCGGCGCCGCCGTACCCAGCACGGCCGCGGCGGCCACCGCGCCCGCGAGGGCCACCGTTCTGAGCAACTTCATCGTTCTCTCCCTGCCGTCGGCTGTGTGCTGGAGCGCCCGGCTCCTGCCCCCAGCCTGGCGAGCCCTCCCAGCTGCGGGAACCACCTCGAACAGTCCCGAACAACCCCGAACGGATGTCGCGGTCGACGGTGGCCGAACGTCGGCTGGCCGGCCGGCAACTCCTACTGCTTCAATAGGAATCCAGCCGTCGAGTCGGAGGGGGCCGGCGTGACACCTTCGCTCCCGCAACACGAGGCCGAGCATGACGCTCGCCGCGCACGGCAGTGGTTGACCGGGCACGCCCGAGGTGAGGGTATGCACCGCCGACAGTTGATCGAGCTTGGCGCCGCGATGGGCGCGCTCGCCGAGGCGACCATCGTCAAGCCGCTCGTGCCGAGCCTGCTCACCGCCCGCGACGGCAACGCCGAGATGCGCTGGGAGGCGATGGCCGGGCAGGGGTACGTGGTGCCGACCGACCGGTTCTTCGTCCGCAACCACACCCACACCCCGCTGGTGGACGTCGACACCTGGCGGCTGCGTCTGTTCGGCACCGGCCTGCGGGGCACGCCGACGCGGGACGACCCGGTCGAGTTCGACTATGCCGACCTGCGGGCGATGCCCGCCGTGCAGACCTCGGCCCTGCTGGAGTGCGCGGGCAACGGCCGGCGCTTCTTCGCGTCCCAGCAGGCCCACCCGACGCCCGGCGTGCCGTGGGGCCTCGGCGCGGTGGGGGTGGCGCGGTGGCGGGGCGTACGACTGTCGACCGTGCTGCGCCACGCCGGTCTGACCGACGCCGCCGTCGACGTGCAGCCCGAGGGCCTGGACCCGGAGTACGTGACCGGCGGGGTCAACCTCGGCCGGGTACGCCGTTCCCTGCCGATCGGCAAGGCCCTGGACGACGTGCTGCTGGCGTACGAGATGAACGGGAAGGCCCTGCCGGCCGACCACGGCTTCCCGGTGCGGTTGGTGGTGCCGGGCTGGATCGGCATCTCCTCGATCAAGTGGGTCGGCCCGATCGAGGTCTCCGCCACTGCCCTGTTCTCCCCGTGGAACACCCGCTTCTACCGGATGTTCGGTCCCGGCCACGCCGCCGACGGCCGACTCGTGACGACGTCGGTGGTCAAGAGCGCCTTCGAGCTGCCCTGGGACGCTCGCGTTCCGGCCGGTGTGGACGTGCTGCTGCACGGCCGGTCCTGGTCCGGCAACGGCCCCATCCGCGCGGTCGAGGTCAGCACCGACGACGGCGCGAGCTGGCAGGCGGCCGACCTCGACCCCGACGACGCCGGCGGGGCCTGGCAGCGGTGGACGGCCGTCTGGCACCCGCCGGGGCCGGGCCGGTGGACCCTGCGCGCCCGAGCCACCGACGTCACCGGCGCCGGCCAGCCCGACGAGGCAGGTCCGAACGAACTCGGCTACCTGTTCGACGGCATCGTCCGGCATCCGGTGACGGTCGCCTGACCGGCACCTGACCTCGCGGCTCAGTCACGCCACTCCTTGGCGAGCAGCTCGTATGAGCTGACCCGGTCGGCGTGTGCGTGGGTGATCGTGGTGACGAGCAGTTCGTCGGCGGCGGTGACGTCGCGCAGGGTACGCAGCCGCTCGGCGACCGTCCCGGGCGATCCGACGAACTGGGTGTCCACCCGGTCGGCCACGAGCTGCCGGTCGTCGTCGGTCCACGGCAGCGCGGCGGCCTGCTCCGGGCTCGGGAACGGGATCGCGCCGTCGCCGCTGCGGATGCTGCGTACCCAGGGCCCGTAGGGTGCGGCCAGCCGGCGTGCCGTCTCGTCGGTCTCGGCCACGACCACGTCGGCGGAGACCACCACGTACGGCTCCGCCAGCGCGGCCGACGGCTGGAACGCGGCCCGGTAGGCGGCGACCGCGTCGAGCACCGAGGAGGGGCTGACGTGGTAGTTGGCGGCGAACGGCAGGCCCAGGGCGCCGGCGAGCTGGGCGCTCTCCCCGCCGCTGCTGCCCAGCAGCCACACCTCCAGGTCGGTGCCCTCCCCCGGCACGGCGTGCGCGTCCAGGCCGTCGGCGTCCCGGTAGTCGCCGCGCAGCAGGGCCAGGACGTCGGCCACCTGCTCGGCGAAGGGCGGCGGCTGCGCGCCAGGTTGGTGCAGCAACGCGCTGCTCAGGGCGAAGCGCGGCGAGGCGAGCACCTTGGCGTACGAGAACGGCGGCGGGATCAGCAGGCCGTCGACCACCCGGGACTCGACCGGCGGCGGCGTGGGCGCGACGATCTCCTGGGCCGCTTCGACCCGCCGCTGCCCCGAGCGACCGAGCCCGAGGTCGATCCGACCCGGGTGCAGTGCGCCGAGGGTACCGAAGTCCTCGACCACCGACAGGGCCGTACGGTGGCCGACCTGGACCGCGCCGGAGCCGACCCGGATCGCGCTGGTCGCCGCGGCGACCTGCCCGATGAGCACGGCCGGTGCCGAGCTGGCGACGCCGGCGGCGAGGTGGTGTTCGGCCAACCAGTAACGGTGGTAGCCGGACTGTTCCACCCGGCGGGCCAGGTCGACGGTGTTCCGCAGGGCGTCGGCGACGGTACCGCCGGCGGGTACCGGCGAGAGATCGAGAACGGACAGAGGGGTCGGTGACATCGTGTTCCCCGTTTCTGGTCAGAGCGCTCGGGCGGCGGTCGCCGGCGGAAGGAAGGGGCGGCTCGGAGCCGGCACCGTCGCTTTCGGCGGCAGGGTCAGGGGCGGGCGTACCACCAGGGCGAAACAGCGCGAGTACGGCAACACGTCGTACGGCGGGAACACCGGGATCGGCCGGTAGCCGGCCCGCTCGTACCGGCGGACGGCGTCGGGTTGGCGGTCACCGGTCTGCAGAACGATCCGCGCCGCGCCGAGTTGGCCGGCGGCTTCGCTGGCCGCGTCGAGGAGGATCTCGGCGACACCGCGTCCCCGGTACGCGGGCAGCACGTACATCCGCTTGAGTTCCAGGTCGGGACCGTGCCAGCGCAGCGCGGCGTGCCCGACCGGGATGGCCTCGGCGGTGTACGCCACACCCGTGAAGGCCATCGAGCCGGCGGCGAGGGCCTGGGCCGGGGGCAGGTGGATCGGGTCGTCCGGGCGGTCCGCGTACCGCTGGCGCAGTTCCCCGGTCATCGCCGCGCGCAGGGCCGCGGCGTCCGGGTCGTCCCAACGCCGCCGGCAGACGGTGGCCGGCGGGATCACCGCGTACCGACCTGGGTGACCGGCCGGGCGGGACCGAGGCCGAGGTGGTCGCGCAGGGTGGTGCCGGTGTACTCGGTGCGGAACACGCCGCGTTCCTGCAGTAGCGGCACGACCCGGTCGACGAACTCGTCCAGCCCGCCCGGCGTCAGGTGCGGCACCAGGATGAACCCGTCGGCGGCATCGGACTGGACGAAGTGGTTCATCCGTTCGGCGACCTGCCGCGGAGTGCCGACGAAGGACTGCCGGCCGGTGACCTCGATGATCAGATCACGGATGCCGAGCCCCTTCTCCTCGGCCAACGTCCGCCACTGCCGGGCGGTGCCGACCGGGTCGGGATACATGCCGGCCCGGCCTCGGCTGATCGCGTCGGCGTCGACGTCCGGGTCCTCGGCGGGCAACGGGCCCTGGGGGTCGTACCCGGACAGGTCCCGGTTCCACAGTTGTTCCAGCAGCAGCAGGGCGGTCTGCGGGGACACCTGTTGGCGGCGGACGTGGTGGGCGCGCTCCTGCGCCTCGGCGTCGGTGTCCCCCAGCACGAAGGTGACCCCGGGGATGATCTTCAGGTCGTCGGGTTGACGGCCGTACCGTGCCAGCCGGGACTTCACGTCCCGGTAGAAGTCCTGGCCCGCTTCGAGGGTGCCGTGCCGGGAGAAGATCGCGTCGGCGCTGGACACGGCGAACTCGCGTCCGTCGGGCGAGTCACCGGCCTGCAGGATCACCGGGTGCACCTGGGGGCTGCGGGGCACGGTGAAGTGCCCGGCGAGGTCGAACTGGTCGCCGTGGTGGGCGAAGGCGCCGGGGTCGGGCCCGGCGACGTACCGGCCGCCGTCGCGGTCCCCCACGACCGCCCGCGCCGGCCACGATTCCCACAGCTCCCGCGCGGTACGCACGAACTCGGCGGCGCGCTCGTAGCGCAGCGACCGGTCGAGGTAGCCACCCCGGCGGAAGTTCGCACCGGTGAACGCGTCCGAGGTGGTGACGACGTTCCAGGCGGCCCGCCCACCGGAGAGGTGGTCGAGGCTGGCCAACTGCCGGGCCAGCTCGTACGGCTCGCGGAAGGTGGTGTTCAGGGTGCCGGCCAGACCCAGGTGGGTGGTGACCGCCGCGAGCGCGGCGAGCACGGTCAACGTGTCCGGACGGCCCACCACGTCCAGGTCGTGGATGCGACCCCGCTGCTCGCGCAGGCGCAGCCCCTCGGCGAGGAAGAAGAAGTCGAACTTGCCGCGCTCGGCGGTACGGGCCAGGTGCAGGAAGGAGGCGAAGTCGATCTGGCTGCCGGAGTCGGGGTCACTCCACACGGTGGTGTTGTTCACCCCGGGAAAGTGCGCGGCGAGGATGATCTGCTTGGGCATGACGGTCTCCAGAGCTCAGGTGGTCGCCGCGACGGCGTACCGGTTGGCCGGTCGGGGCAGGCCGAGCAGGTCGCGCAGGGTCCCGCCGGGATAGCCGGCGCGGAACAGGCCACGGTCGCGCAGCGCGGGCACCAGCGTGCGGGTGATCGCGGTCAGGTCGTCGGGGAGCACGCCGGGGCGGAGCCGGAAGCCGTCCACGCCGGCCCGGTGCCACTCGGCGAGCAGGTCGGCCAGCTGTCCCGGGGTGCCGGCGAAGACGGCCGCGTCCGAGGTGAACTCCGCGCCGTGCAGTTCGTCGAGGCGGGCGCCGCGGTGCCGGGCCAGCGTCGGCGTCTCGTCGAGCAGCACGACCAGGTCGGCGAGGATACGCAGCGGTGGGTCCGCGCGGCCGACGGTCTCCTCGGTCGCCCGGATCTCGGCGACGATCGCGCTGACGTGTGCGGCGTCGGTGGGGGTGACGAAGACGACGTCGGCGTGCCGGGCCGCGAAGGCGTACGGCACGGACGCGTGGGCCAGCGCGGCGACCACCGGTTGCCCCTGCGGCGAGCGGGGCACGATGGAGGGACCCTTGACCGAGAACCACTGGCCGACGAAGTCGACGTGGTGCAGCCGCTCCCGGTCGACGAAGCGGCCGGTCGACACGTCCCGGATCTCGGCGTCGTCCTGCCAGCTGTCCCAGAGCCGGCGAACCACCTCCACCGCGTCGCCGGCCTCGGCGAAGAGGTCACCGACGAGTCGTACGGCCTCCGGGTCGTCCAGCCGCGCCGGGTCCAGTACGGGGATCTCGCGGCGGCCGAAGTGCTCAGCCTCGGCCCGCCGAGCCGACACCCGGGGTCGCCACCCGGCCCGACCGCCACTGACGTGGTCGAGGGTCGCCACGGCCGTGCAGAGGTGGAAGGGCTCGGTGTGGGTGGTGCTGGTGGTCGGGACCAGCCCGATGTGTCGGGTCAGCGGGGCGAGCCGGGCCGCGATCTGTACGGCGTCGAGGCGTCCGCGGAGCTGGTCGGTACGGCCGTCGGGGCCGTCGAATCGGGACGACTGGAGGTCGAGGGCGTCCTCGATGGTCAGCAGGTCCAGCGCCGCGTGTTCGGCCTCGCCAGCCAGGGTGGTCCAGTAGCGGGCGGTGAACGGCGACCCGGCGTCGGCGGACGAGAGCCGCCAGGCGGCGGGGTGCCAGCCGAGGCCGTCCAGGGCCACGGCCAGGTGCAGGGTCTTTCCGGGCATGGCGTTCCTCCTACGGTCGGCCGGCGGCGACGAGCGTGGGCAGCGCGTCGAGCAGGGACCGGGTGTAGTCGTGGCGGGGGTAGGTGAAGACGTCGCCGACCGGGCCCTGCTCGACCACCGCGCCGTCGTGCAGGACCAGCACCCGGTCGCTGAGGTGGTGCACGACGCCCAAATCGTGCGAGATGAACAGCAGGGCGGTGCCGTCGGCGGCCCGCAGGTCGGCCAGCAGGTCGAGGACCTGGGCCTGGACGGAGACGTCGAGGGCGGAGACCGGCTCGTCGCAGATGATCAGGCTGGGTCGCGGTGCGATGGCGCGGGCGATGGCGACCCGTTGTCGCTGCCCACCGGAGAGCTGCCGGGGATGCCGGTCGAGCAGGTCCGGGCCGAGGCCGACCCGGCGCAGCAGTTCGACGACATGTTCGCCCCGCTCCGAGCGGGGTACGTCGGGTTCGAGGTTCTCCGCGACGACCCGGCCCACGGTGTACCGGGGGTCGAACGAGCTCAGCGGGTCCTGGGCGATCAGCTGGAGCCGACGGCGTAGCGGGCGACGGGCCCGTTCGGTCGCCCCGGACCATGGCCTCCCCTCGAAGGTGACGGTGCCGGTGTCGGCGGCGAGCAGACCGGCGACGATCCGGGCGACGGTGCTCTTGCCGGAGCCGGACTCCCCCACCAGGCCGAGCGTCTCGCCCCGGGCGATCGAGAACGAGACGTCCCGTACGACCGTGTGGTCGCCGTAGCTCCTGGTCAGCCCGGTCGCGTCGAGCACCGTGTCGCCGGGACGGATCTCGGGGCGGGCGGGCAGCGCCGGGCGGCTCAACACGTCCGCGCCCTCGGACACCTCGGCCGTGGCGCTGAGCCGGCGTCCCCGTGAGGACACCGACGGCACCGCGGCCAGCAACTGCCGGGTGTACGGATGCGCCGGGGCCCGCAGGAGCCCTCCGGTCGGGCCGTGCTCGACGATCCGACCGTCGCGCAGGACCAGGACCCGGTCGGCCACCTGGGCGACCACGGCCAGGTCGTGGCTGATCAGCAGCAGGCTCACCCCGGCGGCCCGCCGCTCGGCGAGCAACCGCAGGATCTGCGCCTGCACGGTGACGTCCAACGCGGTGGTCGGCTCGTCGGCGATGAGCAGGGCCGGCTCACCGGCGATCGCCGAGGCGATCAGCGCCCGCTGCCGCAGTCCGCCGGAGAGCTGGTGCGGATACTGCCGGGCCCGGCGCTCCGGCTCCGGCAGGTGGACCAGGTCGAGCAGGTGGGCGACCCGGCCGGCGCGTTCCCGACGGCCGACGATGCCGTGGGTGGTGAGCACCTCGCCGATCTCGGCGCCCACCGTACGCAGCGGGTCGAGGGAGACCAACGCGTCCTGCAGGACCAGTCCGGCGAGCCGACCGCGCACCCGCCGCCAGTCCCGTGGCCGGTGGCCGCGTACGTCCTGACCGGCCAACTCCAGTCGGGCGGCGCGGACCCGCGCGCCCGGGCCGGGGAGGCCGACCAGGGTACGGGCGGTGACGCTCTTGCCGGAGCCGGACTCCCCGACGACGGCCACGCACTCGCCGGGCTCGACGGTGAAGCTGATCCCACGGACCGCGGCCACCTGCCCGGTCGGGGTGTCGAAGTCGACGTGCAGGTCCTCGACCGTGACCAGGGGGGCCATCAGCGCCGCCGCCCGTCGAAGTGGGCCTGCCAGTGTCGGCCGACGACGGTCAGCGCCACCACGGTGGCGGTGACCGCCACGCCCGGCAGGATGCTGATCCACCAGGCCACCTGGAGATAGTTGCGTCCCTCGGAGAGCATCGCGCCCCACTCGGGCGACGGTGGCTGTGGACCCATGCCGAGGAAGCTGAGGCCGGCGGCGACCATGATCGCCTCGCCGAGCCCGATCACGGCGAGCACCGGCACCGGGCCGACCACGTTGGGCAGCACGTGCCGCAGCACCAGCCGAGGTCGGGACAGGCCGAAGGTGACGGCCTGCTCCACGTAGTTGGCGCGGCGCACGAGCAGCGTCTGACCGCGGACCACCCGGGCGTGGTGCGGCAGGGTGGCGATGCCGATCGCGATGATCAGACTGGTGCTGCCGGGGCCGGCGACGGCGATGAACAGCAACGCCAGCAGCAGGATGGGAAACGCCGACACGGCGTCGAAGGTGCGGCTGAGCGCCTCGTCGGCGAACCGGTGCGTGAGGCCGGCGAGCAGGCCGAGCAGCACGCCGGCGGTCACCGCGATCGCGGTGGCGGCCACGCCGATGGTGAGCGAGTGGCCGGCGCCGTGCACCACCCGGGTCCAGACGTCGCGGCCGAGGTGGTCGGTGCCGAACCAGTGCGCGCCGCTCGGTGGGGAGAGCACGGTGAGTGGCTCGGCGGCGAGCGGGTCGCCGGGCGCCAGTGCCGCCGGCCAGGCCGCCGCCACCGCCAGCAGGATGAGGTACGCCCCGGCGGCGAGCAGACCGGGTCGTGGTCCGGAGTGTCGGCGTACCGCCGGGGGCGATTCGTCGGCGAGGGTGCGCGCCGGGGCGTCGGTGGGCGCGGGGCCCAGGATGACGGTCATCGCGTCAGCTCCTTCTCAGGCGCGGGTCGACCAGCAGGTACGCCAGGTCGGCGGCGGTGTTGACCACGACGTAGGCGGCGGCGGAGAGGGTGACCACGGCCAGCACCACCGGCATGTCCCTGCTGGTGACCGCGGTGAGGGTGACCTGGCCGAGGCCGGGCCGACCGAAGACCTGCTCGACGATGACGGCACCGCCGAGCAGGATGCCGAAGAGCCACCCGGCGAGGGTGACGGCCGGCAGCAGGGCGTGCCGCAGCGCGTGGCGCAGCAGCACCGTCCGTTCCCGTACGCCCCGGGACCGGGCGGTCAGCACGAACGGCTCGTCGAGGGCCCGGTCGAGCCCGTCGCGGAGCACCTGGGCGAGCAGCCCGGCGATGGGCAGCGCGAGGGTCACGGCGGGCAGCACCAGCGCGCCGAGGCCCTGGTCGCCGGAGACCGGGAAGAGTCCGAACCGGAACGACAGCACGCTGAGCAGCACGATGCCGATCAGGAACGGCGGGGTGGAGACCAGCAGCAGTTCGGTGCCGGAGCTGGCCCGGCGCAGCCACGGCCGGCGGTCACCGGCGGTGGCGACCGCGAGGACGAGGGCGAGCAGCGTACCGAGCCCGGCGGCGGCGACGGCGAGCGTGAGGGTCGGGGCGAGTTGTTCGCCGATCACCTCGTTGACCGGACGTTGCAAGAGGTAGGAGCGGCCCAGGTCGCCGCCGGCGAGTCTCCACAGGTAGTCGAGGTACTGCACGACGCCCGGCCGGTCCAGGCCCCACTCGGCGATGATCTCGGCGCGGATCTGCGGGGTGTCCGCACCGTCGCCGACGATGTTGTCCACGGTGTCCCCGGGTGCGGCCAGCAGTGCCAGGTAGGCGGCGGTGGCGGCGACCCAGAGGACGATCAGGCCGGAGCCGAGCCGGCGGGCCACGGCGGGCAGGGGCAGTCGGCTCATGTCACTTGCCGATCCACAGGTCGTACGCGCTGGCGGGCACGCCGGCCGTGGGCTCGAAGCGGACCCCGCCGACGCCGGTGCTCGCGGCGATCTGGTCGGCCGGCGCGTAGAGCGGCAGGGCCAGAGCCTGTTCGGCGACGACCCGCTGTTGCAGCTCGGCGTAGATGCCGGCCCGCCTGGTCGGGTCGGTGCTGGCCTGACCGGCTTCCAGGAGCTGGTCGATCCGCGGGTCGTTGTGCTGGGTGCGGTTGATCCCGCCCTTCGAGTGCAGCAGCAGGTTCAGCGCGGCCCCGGCGTCGGTGTCGGCGCGGGAGTTGTCGAAGACCTCGTACTCGTTGCGTTCGACGGCCTCGGTGGCGCTGCCCTGGTCCACCAGGGAGACCTTCAGGTCGATGCCGGCGCTCTGCTTGACGGCGGCCTGTACGGCCTGCGCGAGGACGTCGCGACGATCCCGGACGTAGGGGGCGGCCTGTACCAGCCGTACGGTGAGTCGTCTGCCGTCGCGCACCCGGTAGCCGTCGGCGTCCCGGGAAGCCCAGCCGGCCGCGTCGAGCAGGCTGTTCGCCTTGGCGGTGTCGCCGCTGTAGCCGCCCTCGAGGCGCTTGTCATAGAGCGGGCTGGACGGGCTGACCACGCTCCAGGCGCGGGTGGCGGTGTCCCGGTAGACCGACGTGAGCACGGTGTCGACGTCGACGGCCTCCCGGAACGCCTGCCGGACCCGCAGATCGTCGAAGGGGGCGCGGGAGGTGTTGAGGTAGTACGAGTAGGCGGAGCCGGAGTTGAGCTCGCGGATCAGGCGCAGCTTGGGGTTGGCGGTGACCTGCGGCTGGTCGGTGGCCGGCACCCCCTCGACGACCTGCACCTGGTTGGACCTGAGCGCGCCGACGCGGACCGCCGACTCCTTGAGGAACCGGTAGGTGATCTCGTCGAGGTAGGCCGGACCGGTGTGGGTCGCGGTGGGCGGCGCCCAGTCGTAGCCGGGGTTGCGCCGGTAGTGCAGCTCCTGACCGGGAACGTAGCGGTCCAGCACGAACGGGCCGGTGCCGGCGACGTCGACCCCGCCGGCCTTGAGGTTCTTCGCCTCGCGCAGCGACTTCGGGGAGACCTGCGCGCCCTGCGGGGAGGCGAGGAAGTCGAGGATGAGCACGTCCGGCGCGCTGAGCGTGAGTCGTACCGTCCGCGGGTCGACGGCCTCGACGCTCCTGAGGTTGCGCAGTTGCACGGCCGCGACGGTGGGGGCGTACCCGGGTTCGCGGAGCTTGTCGAAGTTGGCCTTGACGGCGGCGGCGTCGAGCGGGGTGCCGTCGGAGAAGGTGACCCCGTCCCGCAACGTCAGCGTGTAGGACAACCCGTCGGGGGCCGCCTGCCAACCGCTGGCCAGCCAGGGTACGACCGTGCCCTGCTTGTCGTAGGTGAGCAGGGACTCGAACGTGTTCCAGACCAACAGGCGGGCCTTGGCCTGGGCGTACTGGTGCGGGTTGAGGGTGATCGGCTCGGTCTCGACGGCCCAGGTGAGGGTGCCGCCGGAGCGCGGCTGGCCGGCGGCCTCGACGTCCGGCGTGGTGCCGGTGGAGCAGCCCGCGATGACGGCGAGCAGTGGGGTGAGGGCGACGGCGGCGAGGGTTCGCAGACGGTGTGCGGGCATGCGGAGATCTCCTGTCCAGACAGGCGAGAGCGGGTACGCCGACACCCGGCCGGGCACGGTGGCGCGGGCCGGTGCGGGTGACGGTGATCGGTGACGCGGCGGTCAGCTCGGCGCTGAGCCCCACCTCGGCGGGTCGGCGCGGCCCGCAGGCACGGGCGGGTATGCCGGGTCAGGCCAGACAGGAACTCGACCACACTCGACCGAAGTCGATGTGGCCGCGGATCGTCAACCGCAGCTCGCTGGACATGAGCCGAGTCCACCTTCGATCGGGGGGTGGTGTCAACGAATCCGTCGACGGATGTCGGCTATCGCACGCGCGAACGTCGATTCGTTGACGTAATACCTACTGAACCTATAGGATTTAGAGGAATTGCGCCCGGTGGGCCGGCCCGGACCTCGCACGGCCGGGACCGCCCCGCCCCCGGTCCGCCCCCATTGGCTGCTCCTGGCAGATCAGGCGGCCGGGCGACGGGCCGTCCCGTCCGGGCCGCCGGCCAGGCCCGCGTACCGGCCCCGGTGATAGAGCAGCGGTGACCCGACGTCGGCGTGCCGGAGAAGTTCCGGCTCGGCCAGCACCACGACGTGGTCGCCGACGGTCACCCGGTCGACGACCCGGCAGAGCAGCAGGGCCAGGGTGTCGTCGAGGATCGGCACCCCCTCCGGGCCGGTCCGCCACCGGGTGGGGGCGGCGAACCGGTCGATGCCGCTGGTGGCGAAGGTGCGGGCCAGTTCCTGCTGATGGTGGGCGAGCAGGTGCACCGCCACGTGCCGCGCCTGGGCGACCGTGGGCCAGCTCGACGAGCCGAGGTCCAGGCAGAACGAGACGATCGGCGGCGCCAGCGACACCGAGGTGAACGACGTGGCGGTGAAGCCGACCGCCGGCCGGCCGGGGGCGGTGATCACCGTGACGGTGCTGGCCTGATTGCGTAGCAACGTCCGCAACTCGTCGGCGTCGGCGTCGATCGGGTCGGCGGTGGACGAGGTCATGCGATCCTCCCGAGGGGTGGGCCAGGGCTACGGACGGCGCTCGTACGGGATCATCTCGCCAGCCTCGACGGCCACCGGCAGCCGGTTCTCCGCCGGAGGCAACGGGCAGGTCGCGAAGTCGGTGTACGCACACGGCAGATTGGTGGCCCGGTTGAAATCCACCGTCACCCGGCCCTGCTCGTCCGGCGCACCCACCGCCAGGGACCGGTTGGCCGGATAGGTGGTGACGCCGGAGGTGGCGTCGGTGAACAGCACCATCAGGCTCCCGGGGGTCAGGCCGTTGAACGCGGTCAGGCTCAGTGGCACCCCGTCGACGGTGAACTCGACCCGGCCGGGCGCGTCGTAGACGTGCTGGAGCCCTTCCACCGCCGCGCCGACGGTAGTGGCCCGAGGCTCGTCGAACGGCACGAAGCGTCCGCTCAGCACCCACCGCGTCGTGGCCGGATAGGCGGGGGTGCCCTGGTAGGCCACGCGCAGCGGATGATCGGGGCGCCGTGGCCGCAGGATGTCGTGCCCGCCTCGGCGGGCCACCTCCAGGACCCCACCGTCGATGCGGACGGTCACCCCGGCACGCTCGGCGATCGGCCCGAACTCGTGGCGGCGGCGGACCTGCTGGCCGTCGACGAACAGGTCCTCGCCGTCGGCGAGCGTCACCACCGGCCCGTCGGCACCGGTGTGCCACTCCCCCGGGACGTCGGGGAAGCGCTGTGGCCGTGGGGTGAGCCAGTGCAGCCCGGTGACGGCGAGGAAGCCGTGCGGGTCGGCCCGCACCTCCTCGTGTCGCCGGTGCCACGCCTGCCAGTCCTCGGTGAACGCGAGCGGGGACTCCCCGACGAGGGATGCAACGGACGGTGCGAGATCGGTACTCATGACGGCCCTTCTCGATCATGCGCGACCCTGCGGCAGCGGCTGGAGGGGATTTCGGGACGCGACAGGGCGCGATACCGGAGCCGGCCGCGATGCCGACGGGGAGGGGACGAGGACAGGCGAGGGCGGGCACGGCCCGCTCAGGCCGGGATGGGCGCTCCGAGACAGAGCTGCGCGGCGACCCGCATCAGGTCGACGACCCGGCGGGAGGTGAACAGCCGTACGAGCAGCATGGCACCGATTTTCCTACCACATCGGTAGGATTTCAAGCCCCTGGACCGAACCTGCCGATCACCGACCCCCCGTGGCCACCCTCGGCGCGAAGGCGCTCCAGCAGGTCAGCCCCCTGGCGCACCGCCGCGCAGTCGACCAGATCATAGGAGCAGCACACCCGCAGGATCCGTTGGAACAGGCCGATGTCGTGGGCGTACAGGGCGCGGCGCAGCGCGATGGCGGCCAGCAGATCGGCCATGGAGTCGCGATCTTCGGTGGACACCCGGTCCATCGTGGACCGCCAGTGCGGGGTGGGCGTACGGTCGGGCATCAGGGCCAGCAGCTCGGCGGCGATCCCGCCGCGCGGTCGCGCCCCCGGGCCGGCCCAGGACCGGGGCGGGCCGCCCGCCCCTGGCAGCAACGTCGCCGCCATGAGCAGCCCCATGACGTACGTCGTGTGGTAGGCCGCACCGACGACCCGGCGGGTACGGTCGGCCGCCGACAGGCCGGCGAAGCGATCGGCCACCAACCCCAGACCGGGCAGATATCCGACCTGGTCCTCCACCTCGGTCAGCACCCGGAGCCCGAAGGCGCCGGCCCCCGTCCACGGGGACCTGAGGTACGGCCAGCTCAGCAGCGTCTCGGCGGCGACATCGAAGTCGTCGTCGTCGAGGCTGCGGGCCAGAGCCGCGGTCGCGTCGGCGAGGACCGCCGAGCGCGGCCGGGGCAGCGTCGGCCGGAGCGCTCCGAAGCCGGTCAGATAGATGAGCGCGTGGGTGAAGCCGTACACCTCCATCCGGGTGGCCAGCATGGCGTCCAGCCCGGTCCCCACCCGCGTCCGCCGGGCGGCACCGGTCGCCGGCGGTCGCGGCGGTCCGCCGATCGAACCCAGCCAGGCCAGCTCGATCTCCTTCCACGGCAGCCGCTCCGCCATCCGGGCAACCGTGCTGTCCATCGCCGCGGTGAAGACGGCGTCGAAGTTCGGATCGGGAAGGCCGAGCCGGGTGAGGCACACGTGGGCGACTCCGAGTTCGCCCGCGTGGGTCGGCCAGAGACGGATCCGCGTCCGCAGCGCCTCGCTGCGCGCGTGCGGGGCCAACTCGGCGGCGATCTCGCCGATCAGCTCGGCGGCGGTGGGCCGGCAGCACCGTTGGGCGGCGTTGGCGGCGGCGACCAGCAGCAGAGCGGTCTCGCTGATCACCTTCTCCGACAGCAGGGCGGGGTCCCCGGTGTCGGGCAGCAGGGTACGAACCGTTCGGCGGGCCACCCGCAACGTCCCGAGCAGCCGCTCCTCGATGTCGACCCGCTCCCACCGCATGGCGGTGGGAGCGGCAGCCGGCAGACTGTCAACCTTCAAGTTCGCCGCCCAGAGAACGCAGCCCGGTCAGGTCGTCCAGGACCGCCAGGTCGCCGCCCACGTGCCAGACCTGGACGACGCTCGTGTAGCCATGGGCGATGTAGTCCGAGGCGACCAGGTCGGTGCCGTCGAGCAGGGCCGGCATCACCTCGCCGACCGCCTTGCCGAGCTGCTCGAAGTTGAAGGCGCCACTCGTCGCCAGGTTGCGGATGAGCCCGATCTCCTTCTCGGAGGGAGCCCTACGGGATCTCGCCATTGTCGAACCTCTCGTGCCGACCCGGCCCGTCGCCGGGTGTACGCAGAACAAGGGTCGGCAGGCGGCCGCTGGATACATCCGCGGTGAAAAGAATCGAGAAGCTGTACGGGAGCCGTTCGGTCAGCCGGCGCCGAAGCAGATGAAGGCCGCCGGCGAGCCGGGCGGTATGGCCTCGGCGAGTGCGGTCGCCGGCGCCCGACCCGCGGCGACCGCCCGGTGGTAGTCGACCATGACGGTCATCGCCAGCTCGTCACCGACCCGACCGACGCTGGCGACCACGGTGGTGGTGCCCGCGACGAGCAGCGCGGTGGACATTCCGAAGGTCTCGTCCCCGGGTCGCACGTCGGTGAGCCCCAGCTCGCAGGAGGACAGCACCACCATCGAGGGCGCGCGGCGCAGCCGCAGCAGGTCGTACCCCAGGAGTGGACCACCGGCCAGCTCAAGGGTCGAGAACAGCGCGTTCTCGGCCTGGTGGCTGCCGTGCGCGGCGATGTGGGCGAGGTCGGCGCCATCCAGAGCGGCGAGGGTGGCTGCCGGCGTGGCGTCCGCGCCGGTACGGACGGTGGCGGTCGGGTAGGTCCGGCTGATCGCCCGGACCTCGCTGTCGCCACGATCGATGCCCGGCCCGGCGGCCAGGACGATCGATCCGGCCGCACCTCCGGCGGCGGTGTCCGTTCGCGAAACGCGCATCCGGTCACGGGCCGCCAGCCACGCCGTGGCTGACGGCGCGACCGTGACGGGCCGGGCCGTGCTGCCGGGCAGGGCCGCCCAGGGCGTGGTCATCAGTGGACCGGTCGGCACCACCACCAGATCACGGTCCCCGATCCGGGGCAGGAGTGGGTTCAGCACAATGGCCGCGAGCCGTTCGGCGTCCCGTCGGGTCGCGGCCCGGACGGCGCTGGCCAGTCGTCCGGGCGTGGCGTGGCCGACCTGCGCGTCCAGATCGGCACGCAACCGCAGCACGGCCTCGACCGCGTCCCGGTACCCGCCCAGCGGGACGAGCCAGGCGGACCGACCGGTCAGCACCAGGGCCCGCAGAACGCCCTCGGTGACCAGGTAGGTCACCAGCGCAGCGCCGCCCAGCTCCGCCGCGATCCGGCCGAGGGGTGCGATCTGCGGGGTCCCGGTGTCGGTGTGGCCCCGGGTCGCCCACGATCTCTCGCGTACCGCCCGCTGCAGTTCCTCGATCCGGCGGCGAAGGTCCGGGGCGGGCCGGCCGGCGAGTTCGGCGTCGCGGAAGGCGTGCCGGCTCTGGCGCAGTTCCTCCAGCAGTGCCGCCGCGCTCGGGTCGGCCGGTGGCCGTACCGGCGGCAGCAGCAGTGCCTGGGCGCGGGCGCGCTCGGACCAGCGGTACACCCCGGTGGTGGACCCGCTGGCGACGGCCGCCGCGAGGCCGGCGCTGGCCAGGTCCTGGCCTCGCGCGGCGGCGCCGGTCTGCAGGTCGAGGCTGCCGAACTGGGTGCGGTGGCGGTGTAGCGCCGCCATCCCCGCGAGCAGAGCGCCGCGCGCCTGGGCGGGGTGCCCGGTGGCGAACGCCAACTCGGCGCGGGCCAGCCACCAGAGCAGGCGGGTGTCGAGCCGGTCGATACGCCGGGGCCGGCCACGCTGTCGCAGCATGCGCTCCGCGTGGGCGGTTCTGCCCGCGGCAGTCATGCTGCGAGCCGCGACGATCCCGGCGAGCCAGGCGTCCTCGGACAGACCGAGGCGGTTGAGGCGGGCAGCGAGCGCGAGCGCCCGCCCGGTCGTCGTGGGCCGGCCGACGGGTGCGGCCGACGGCTCCTGGTGGGCGCGCAGCGCGATCAGCTCGGCGAGCGCCGCCCTGCGCGAGTTGCGCCGCAGCAGGAACGCGGCACGCGCCTGCCGCGCCCACCGGATCGCCGCCTGCGGTTCGCGGGCCAGCAACGCGGCCTCCGCGCGGACCTGGAGCGCGTCGGCGTACGTGTGGTCCAGCCGTTGCCCCTGCGCCTGACTGACGGCCGCCGCGAGTTCACGGTCGGCCTCGACGAACAGGCCGGCGGCGAGCAGGGCCCGGGCCCGCTCCACCGCCAGGTTCGCCAGCCGGCCGGGGGCGAGAACCTGGTAGGTGACCCGCGCCGCGGCGAACGCGCGCAGCGCGGCGGGGAGGTCTCCGGCGGTCACGTCCAGACAGCCGATGTTGCTGGCGATGACCGCGGCCTGCAGCTCGAACCCCTGACGGGTGGCGATGC
The DNA here is from genome assembly GCF_042658605.1 of Micromonospora vulcania. Lineage (NCBI taxonomy): Bacteria > Bacillati > Actinomycetota > Actinomycetes > Micromonosporales > Micromonosporaceae > Micromonospora > Micromonospora vulcania. Next base: position 267,870 of record NZ_JBHSQS010000006.1, read on the forward strand.
GCAGAGCCCGCGTCAGGTCGGCCCGGGCGAGCCGGAGGTCACCCGCCTCCTGGTGCACGAGGCTGCGGTTGTTCAGTGCCCGGACCAGGTCCTGCGGGTAGGCGGGCTCGGTCAACAGGGCGATGGCCGCGTCGTAGTGCGCAAGGGCCACCGTGTTGTGCCCGGCCCGCTTGAGCAGGAGGGCTCGCTGCGCGAGCAGGATCGGTCGGACCTGGGCCGGCGCGTCGGTCTCGGCCTCGTCGAGGAGTTGGAACCCGAGGTCCACCCGCCCCCGCTCGGACTCCGCCCAGGCGAGACTCAACAGGATCCGGGCCCGCAGCTCGGTCAGCGCCGGACGGCCGGTGACCAGCCGCAGCCCGGCCCTGAGCTGGCGTACCGCCCGGGCGGGGCGACCGCCGTCACTGGATGCCAGGGCCTCCTCGTACAGGCGGGTCGCCGCGTCGGCCTCCCCGCTGGTCACCGGGTGCCCGGTCACAGGACGAAGGACGGGGTGACCACCCGTGGCCCTTCGGCGCCCTCCCCCGGGTCGACCAACATCTGTACGAGGCCGTGCGGCACCGCGTCGAAGACGAAGCGGCCGGTCTCGTCCGCGGTCACCACCTGGGGCGGTACCGGCTCGGGGAAGCGCAACTCCACCCGCAGGGTGGCCGCGGGGGCGAGCCAACCATCCAGCCGGACCAGCCCGTCCGGACGGTCCACCACAGTGATCATGATGGTGCGGCTCGGCGCGTCGAAGGTCGTGGTACGGGTTCGCTCGGTGGCCCGGGCCGCCCCGACGGGCTGCTGCTCGGTCGCCAACCGGGCCACCTCGATCTCCACGTTGCGCAGGGCGATCGCGAAGCGCACCCGGTCGTCGAGATCCGACGGCGGCGGGTCGAGTCGACCGTAGATGGCGGCGAGGTGGTCGAGCAGCGCACCATCGGCACCGTCCAGCGGCTGTTCGCCGAAGTCAGGACTCACGGCATCCCCCAGACCGGGTCGGCCTGCAGGAGCGTACGCAGCTTGGCCAGGCACCGGCCGCGGGTGGGGCCGATGCTGCCGCGTGGCATGCCCATCGCATCCGCCACGACCGCGTAGTCGGGGCGGTCCACCTGCGCGAGCACCCGCAACAGCCGCTGACACCGTGTCGGAAGGCGCTGGACCTGGCGCCAGAGCGCCTGGTCGCGCTCGTCGGTGAGGAGCCGGTCGTCCAGATCCGCCGCAGCGGGGAGCGCGGGATCCGCCTGGGGCGGTGGCCGGCGGGACAGTTCACGAACCCGCCACGCCTCCCGGCGGGTGGTGGTGACCAGCCACGCGGTCAGCGCGCGCGGAGAGCGGATCTCCGACAGTCGCCGGAGCAACTCCAGCCAGGTGGTCTGCACCACGTCGGCGGCCTCGTCGGCGGCCAGTCCCTGGCTGCGGGCGACATGCCAGAGCAGCGGGTTCAACTCACGCACCACCGTGTCGAGTGCGTCGGTCTCGCCACTCTGCGCGCGGCTCAGGCACGCGGCCAACAGGGCTGCCCGGTCCGTCGGCGGCACCGGGGGTACGGGCGGCGCGTCGGCGGCCACGTCGGGACCGGGCATCTCGATCATGCTGACCGGTCCGCTGTCGCCTGGGCGAGCGCCCCCGCGTGACTGGCCGCGGGGAAGGAGGTGCCGCTCCAGTACGCGAAGCCTCCGCCGTCGGCGACCGTGGTACGCAGCGGCATGGTGCTGACCACGTTGGTCCCCGCGCCCCACTCCCGCACCCAGACCCCGTGGTTGCTGAACCACGCCCGCTCGGTCGGCGACACGCGGGCACCGACGCTGACCACGCTCAACCGCGGGTCGCCGGTGAAGGCGGCCGGATACACGGGCCGCTCGCTGCCACCGTTGCCGGCGGACGCCACCACCGGCACGCCGAGCCCCGCCAGTCGGGCCAGCGCCGCGCGTACGGGCACCAGCTCCGGATCGTCCGTCTCGGCGTGCCGGCCGAAGGCGGTCAGCACGACGTCGATCCTCAGGCCGGCCGTACGCTCGTCTGCCAGCCAGGCCAGCGCGGCGGCGACGTTGGTGTCGCTGGCCCGCCCCGAATCGTCCATCACCCGCAGCGACAGCACGCGGGCGTCCGGTGCGGCCAGCCGGATCAGGCCGGCGAGGAAGGTGGCGTGGCCCCAGTGGCTGCCGTACACACCGGGTTCCGCGGTCGGGATGTCCAGCGGCGGCACCCAGCCGACGGCCTCGGCCCAGTACGGCTCGCCGCCGTCGAGCAGCAACGCGTCGTGGTCCTGTACGCCGGTGTCGAGCAGCGCCACGACCGGTCGGCCGACCGCGAAGGCGCTGTCCGGCCGCCCGGTGCCGGGTGTCCGCATCTCCTCGGGCGGCGCGGGCAGCCAGGCCGCCGTCCCGTGCCCCAGCTTGCGCCCGCTGGCCAGATAGGGCGGATAGAGCTCCCGCTCCCGCGCGCCGTCCTCCACGGTGGCCGCCCGGAAGCTGACGCCGAACGACGGCGCAGGAGGGTCGGACGGGGTCCCGCCGCCGGTGCGGTAGGGCTGCGACACGTCTACCTCCAGGACCGGACGGCCGGCGTGGCCGGTTCTCGACAGACAGGTGGCCGCGCGAGCGACACAGATACCTCGCTGCCCAGTCGACCACGTCCGGCCGGTACCGCCCATCGTCCGGTCGGCGCAACGACCGTTGTGCCGACCGGACCGGCTGCCACCCCGGTGCGGGTAGCGCGTGGGGTCGTGGCCGCGGGACGTACGCCTGCCGGCGCGAAGTCGGGCTTCGCGCCGGCAGGTGGGCGGGGACCGTCGGTCAGCAGTACAGGTTGTTACCGGCCGGCACACCGAGGATGCCGACGAACTGCTGGTACTTGGTCACGCGGCTCTGCACCTGGGCGGGATTGCCGCCGTTGCACTCGATCGAGCCGTTGATGCTGCGGATGGTCTCGCCGAACCCGGCGCTGTTGACCATCGCGTTGTGCGGGGTCATGCTGCCCGGCCCGTTCTGGGTCATCCAGTACCAGATGCCGGTCTTCCAGGCCACCGCCGCGTCGTTCTGCACGAGCCAGGGGTTGGTGAGCAGCGGCAGCCCGAGGGCGTTCCCGGCGGCGTTGTAGTTGAAGTTCCAGCTCAGCTGGATCGGCCCGCGTCCGTAGTAGGCGTCCTGCCCGGCCGGGCAGCCGTAGGGCTGACCCCAGTCGCAGTAGTGCGGGTAGTTGGCGGTGTTCTGCTCCACGATGTGCACGAGCCCACCGGTCTCGTGGAACACGTTCGCCAGGAAGGCCGCGGCTTCCTGCCGCTGCACGGTGGCGCTGCCGGTCCTGCTGAAGGCGGTGTAGGCACTCAGGGCGGTGACCAGCCCGGAGTACGTGTAGAAGGAGTTGCGGCCCGGGAACATCTGGTTGAACTGGGCCTCGCTGACCACGAAGCCGCCGGGGTTGGTGGGTGGCGGGGTGGTGCCACCCCCGCAGGTGTACGGCTCCCAGTACCAGGTGCTGATGACGGGGTCGTAACCCGGGTTCTCGTGCTCGGCGATGTAGTACAGGCCGTTGGTGTACCGCACGATCGCTCCGGCGGCGTACCAGGTGCCGGCGGCCCAGTTCGGGTAGTTGCAGCTGCCCGAGGGCGGTGGCGTGGTGCCACCTCCGCAGGCGCCGAGGTCCAGCCAGACACCGGTGGTGCCCGGGGGCGCCTCGTTCTGGGTCCACCACTGCGCCTGGTAGTTCCGGCCGTTGCGGGAGACCTGAGCGCCTCCCCAGTAGACGGCCGAGGCCTGCCACGACGCCGCGCAGTCCGCGGCTGACGCGGCGGTCGACGGGACGATCACCGCCAGTCCACCCGCGACAACCAGTGCCGCGAGCGCGACCAGGGCACGAAGTCTCGGCATGTGTGCACTCCCTCCTCGGAAACCGCTGGCCGGCAAATCGGCCGCGTATCGATGGGAGTGACTGTAACACCTTCTGTTCACAATCCTTACTATTAGGCGCGGACGACTCGGCCCCGCAGGGGTCAGACTTTTCCGATCGGTCAAGGGGGTTATCGTGGCCTCCGTTGCCCCTTCATCCCGACGGAGACACCCGTGTCCGGACCCTCGGCACCCCTGCGGAAGCTCGGCTTCCTCACCATCGGCCTGTTCGACGAGGCCGATCCCCGCGCCGGCCACGAGGCGACGCTGAAGATCATCGAGCTGGGCGAGCAGCTCGGCTTCGACAGCAGTTGGGTACGCCACCGCCACCTCCAGTACGGCATCTCCTCGCCGGTCGCGGTCCTGGCGGCGGCCTCGCAGCGGACCCGCCACATCGAACTCGGCACCGCGGTCATTCCGCTCGGCTGGGAGAACCCGCTGCGCCTGGCCGAGGACCTGGCCACGGTCGACGTCCTCTCCGGAGGGCGGCTCAACCCCGGGGTGAGCGTCGGCCCACCGATGCACTACGACCGGGTACGACGCTCGCTCTACCCGGACACCGCCGACGTGGAGGACTTCAGCTACACGCGGGTACGACGTCTGCTCGACCTCGTTCGCGGGGAGCCGGCCAGCGACATCGAGGGCTTCGAGGGCTTCGAGGAGTTCTCCCGCCGCGTACAGCCACACTCCCGGGGCCTGGCCGACCGGATGTGGTACGGCGCCGCCAGCCTGCGCTCCGCCCAGTGGGCCGGCGAGCAGGGCATGAACCTGCTGACCAGCAGCGTCGTGAAGGCCGAGGAGGCCACCGACTTCGCCGAGATCCAGCTCTCCCACATCCGCACGTTCCGCGCCCACCACCCGGACGGCGACCGGGCCCGTGTCTCGCAGGGGCTGGTCGTCGTCCCCACCGACACGGCCACGCCCACCCAGCGCTCCCGCTACGAGGAGTACGCCCGCAAGCGGACGCCCCGGACGGCGTCGCCGCAGGGTCCGGCCCGGATGATGTTCGCCCCCGACCTCGTCGGTCCGTCCGAGGTGATCGCCGAACGTCTGCTGGCGAACGTCGCGTTCCGCGAGGTCAGCGAGGTCGCTTTCGCCCTGCCCTTCACCTTCGAGCCCGCCGACTACGTGCAGATCCTCACCGACATGGCGACCCGGCTCGCTCCGGCGCTGGGCTGGAAGCCCGCCGGCTGACCCGGATCGGCGCAGGGCTGGCGCTTCGCCGTACCGTGCCCCCCAGCCACGGGCCACCGGGCGTTACCATGGGCCCCGCTCGATGCCACGCTGATGGCGGCGGCCCAGCGGCGCCGACGCGAGGAGGGGATGATCCATGCTCACACGTCTGACGAGTGATGATCCCCAGCAGATCAGCGGCTACCGGATCCGCGCGCGGCTGGGCGCGGGCGGCATGGGCCAGGTATACCTGTCGTTCACGCCGGGCGGCCGGGCCGTCGCGCTCAAGGTCGTCCGCCGGGAGTACGCCGAGGACGGTGACTTCCGGCAGCGCTTCGCCCAGGAGGTGCAGGCCGCCCAGCGCGTGCACGGTGTCTACACCGCACAGGTGATCGACGCCGGCACCGACGCGGGCACACCCTGGCTGGCCAGCGCGTACGTGCCGGGGCCCACGCTGCTCGAGGCGGTACGCGAGCACGGTCCACTGCCGGTCGACGCGGCGCGGTCGATGATCGCCGCGGTCGCGCAGTCGCTCCAGGCGATCCACGCGGCCGGCGTGGTGCACCGGGACCTGACGCCGCGCAACATCCTGCTCGCGGCCGACGGGCCACGGGTCATCGACTTCGGCATCGCCCGAGCCATCGACGCGACCCATCTCACGATCAGTCAGACGCCCATCGGCACACCGTCCTTCATGTCGCCGGAGCAGGCGAACGGCACGTCGGTGGCGCCGGCCTCCGACGTCTTCACCCTCGCGGCGGTGGGTTTCTTCGCCGCCACCGGCCGGGCCGCCTTCGGCGAGGGCAACTACCTGAGCGTGCTGCGGCGCGTCTCCGAGGCCGAGCCGGACCTGACGGGCTGCCCGGCGGAGCTGCGCGAGCTGTTCGAGTCGTGCCTGCTCAAGGACCCCACGGCACGGCCGACCACGGCCGACATCATCGAGGCGTGCGGCGGGGCACCGCGCTTCGAGGCGGACTGGCTGCCGAAGCCGGTCGCCGCGACGGTCGCGGCCTACGGCGCGGCGCTGGCCTCGGTCGTCGCCGTGCCTGCGCCCCCGGTCGTCCGGCCGGGACCGTCCGGCCCCACGCCGCCGCTCGCCGCGCCCCACCCGACTCCCCGTCGACGAGGACGGCAAGTCCTGCTCGCCGCGGCGCTCGGATTGGCCGTGCTCGCCGGTGGCGTGGCGATCGGCGTCAAGATGCGACCCGACTCGACCGGGGACCGCACCAATTCGTCGAACGCGGACCAGCCCACCAACTCGCCGGCCGCCGCCCAGTCCGCCACCGGCACACCGCCCGCCAGCCCGCCCGCCAGCCAGGTCTCGCCGGCACCGACCACCTCGGGGGCGACGACACCAGGCACGGCGGGTGCCCCGCGCGTCCAGTGGACCGGCATGGTCCGGATCAACGACCACGGTATCGACCTCGACACGGTGCCGCCGGCCGTCGATCCCGCCGAATGGGAGGACGTGGACGCCGCAAGGAGCTATTCCGGTGGGCCACTCGGGACCGAAAAGATCGCGAAGTGGACCGGTGCCGGGGAGCCGACGCCTCAGCAGTGCAGAGAGTTGGTCCTGACCCAGGGCACGGACCAGCTGAACGTGGCCAACAAGGAGGTCTTCTGCCTCCGGACCAGCCAGGCACGGATGGCGCTGCTCGTCATCACCGCGACCAGCGGCAACACGGGGACCGGGGTCTGGGCGACCGCCACGGTATGGGAGAAGGCTAGCGACTCCTAGTGTCCAGGTAGGCGCGGATCTCGCGTACCAATGGATGGTCGTCGCCCAGGGCGGCCTGGGCGCGCGCCACCAGCCGGACCAGCCGGAACGCCGCGACGGCCTCCTCGCCGAGGCCGAACCTGCTGCGCACCCGGCCGAACTCGGCGGCGATGCGCGCCGAGGGGTCGGCGTCGTCGACGTCGCGCAACCGGTGGGCCAGGTCGGTGAAGTGCCGGTCGGCCTCGACGTACCGGTGCTCGCCGAGCAGCAGGTCGCCGACCCGGAGCGCGGAGTCGGTGGCGCTCTCGGTGGGACGCACCGGTGCGGCGGTCGCGAGGGCGTGCAGTGTGTCGCGCACGGTTCGTGCGGTGGGCCGCGCGGCGGGTGACTTGGCGAGCATGCCGTGGATCAGCTCGGCCAGCTCCGGCGGCACCGCGGGGGAACGGACGACGATCGGCTCCGGTGCGTCGTTGTTGACGCGCCGCGCACAGGTCGCGGGCCCGCCCTCCATCTTGAGCGGTGGGCCGCCGGCGAGCAGCGCGTAGAGCACCGCGCCGAGCGAGTAGATGTCGGTGGCGCGGTCCGGGTCGTCGCCACGCCACTGCTCCGGCGACATGTACGCGGCGGTGCCGAGCACCATGCCCGGTCGGGTGAGTCGGGTGAGCATCGCCTCCGGCACGGCGGAGATCCCGAAGTCGCAGATCTTCACCGTCCCGTCGCCGTCCAGGACGAGGTTCTGCGGTTTGAGATCGCGGTGGATCACCGGCGTCGGGTGCTCGTGCAGGCAGACCAGGGCGTCGGCGACCGGGACCGCGTACCGCAGCGTCTGGGTGGCGTTCAGGCTGCCGGCCTCGAACTGCAGGTGTGCGAGGTCCGGCCCGGCCAGGTGCTCCATGACCACGAACGCCGATCCGTCGTCGTGCCGCCCGATGTCGAAGATCGCCACGACGTTCGGGTGTCTGATCATGGCCAGGATCTCGGCCTCGCGCTGGAACCGGGCCAACAGCTCGGGATCGGGGTCGTCGATCAGCAGCTTGACGGCGACGAGCCGGTTCAGCCGTTGGTCATGGGCGGCGTACACCGTCCCGTGCCCACCCGCGCCGAGCCGCCCGGTGATCCGGTACCGGCCGGCCAGCCGGGCGCCTTCGATGCTCATCGGTCATTCGGCCGGCGGATGGTCGTGGTCGCCGCCGCCTCCTCGGCGAGCGCGTCGCGGGGCGTCGGCGGCTGCGCCTCGGTGTCGAACACGAACGCGCGCCCGCTCAGGACCAACTCCACGCCGTCGTGCAGCACGACGACCTCACCCTTGCGCAGGCGCCACGGACGCCCGGCGTCGATCGGCTTGCCGGCACCGGAGCTGGTTTCGCGGCGGACGCGGGTGCCGTTGGCGCTCAGGTCGCGGACCGCCAGCGCGGTGCCGTCCCAGGTCAGCTCCACGTGTCGGCGGCTGATCCAGCCCTTCGCCTCGGGTGTCAGCCAGGACGCCAGGGCCACCCCGTCCGGCTCGGCCGGCGCCCGGCCCACCACGACCGTCGTACCAGCCCGCACCATGAATCGGGTACGCAGCACGCCGCCGATCCGTACCTTCAGCTGGATCCGTGCGGTGCTCGGCCCGACGTCGGTCATCGGCTCGTGGTGGGTGGGGCAGCGCACGACGCCCTGGCGGTAGACGGGAACCGGCTGGTCGGCGGCGGCGGTCGCGCCGAACATCGGGCAGTCGTCGTGCGGGCAGCGCCACTGCCGGGTCAACAGCTCACGCCGCGCGCCGGTGGCGTTGCGGCGGTCGTACATGCCCGCACGCAGCAGGAGGCTCTCCTCCTCCTTGCTGGAGATCTGCCACTCCGGCGGGGTCGGCATGATCCGGGGTACGACCACGACGCCCTTGCCCCCGGACCCGGGGGCGGCGTGCAGGAACTGGTCCCGGTTGCCGGGGATCCACGGGTGGGTGCGGTAGGCGTCCTTGAAGTTGTCCCGGCTGATCACCCGCAGGTCGGCGGTCTCGGCCAGCTCGATGAGCCGGTCGTCGGCGCCCGGCTGGACCTCGATGCGGCCGCGGTGGTACCACCTGTGCAGGGTCGCCTTCTCGGCCGCGGTCAGATCCCGGTGGCGCAGCAGCGACCAGTCCGCCACGGCGTAGACCTGGACCGCCTCGTCGCCGGTGTACGCGACGAGCGCGGCGAGCAGGTCGACGAACCGTTGCAGGTCCACTCGACGGTCACCGCACAGCCGATCGTCGCGCATGACGTTGGACAGGTCGACCACGAAGTCCGCGGCCGAGGCGTCGAGGGTCAGGTGCGTCTCCGGTCCCATCTGGTCAAGGTATCAACGAAGGCCGTTGCCTTGGGGGGCGCGATCCGACGCCCCGACCGACCACCGTCGGCGCGGTCGGCCAAGCGGCGTCACCTGCCGTCACGGAAATCGTTTCCCCGTCGTGAGGGAATGCGAGGAACTGGCATTCCCACCGTCCGTCGTGGTCGGTCGTGACGCTCGGCAATCCCGGGTGGACGAGCCACCTTGCACAGCTGGATGGATCTGGCAAGGACCGACACGCAACTTGCATCCGGCCAGGTTTTCCGCAGCCGTGCAGCCAGCAATTACCACCTCGGTCAAATCGACCAATGCCAATCTTGACTTGTGTGGCAGGTCGGCGCACCGTGAAGACCAAGAGACAGATGTACACCATTATCAGGCGGCTCGGGTGGCGTGCTGAATGCGAGCGCTGCCAGTTTCGCGCGGTGTATCAGGAGGCGTTCGATGCAGTTGAATCCGTTCTCCGGGGTCTACCTCACCGATCCGGCCAGCGTTTGGCGACGCATTCTCGACGATCCCGACGAGGTGCACTACGCCGAGGATCTGGGACTCTGGTTGATCAGTCGGCACGCGCACGTCCGGCGTGCCCTCGCCGACGCCTCGACGTTCGGCAACGTCCTCACCCTCGCTCCGGTCTACGAGGTCTGCCCGGAGGCGATGAGCGTGATCATGCAGCTCGACGCGCCACCCACGACGGCCGCCGCCGACCCGCCGGTGCACCCGCGTACCCGCCGGGCCCTGCGGGCGACCTTCGCGAACACCGCCGACCGGGTCGAGGCCGAGTACGGCGCGATCGTCCGGCGCCGGGTCGAGCAGTTGGTGTCCCGGCTGGCGGCCCGCGACGGCGAGCAGGTGGATCTCATCCCGGAGTTCGCCACCGAGCTTCCCCTGCTGGTCGTCCTGGACATCCTCGGCGTGCCGGACGCCGACATCGGGCGGATCAGGAGCTGGGCCGACGGCCAGATCGCCCTGGTCTGGGGGCAGCCGGACCCGGCCGAGCAGGTGCGCCTGGCCCAGGGCCTGGTGGACTTCTGGCACTACTGCCAGGAGTTGGTCCAACAGCGAGTCGACAGCGGGCAACGCGGCGACGACTACATCAGCCGGGCGCTGGCCTACCGCGACGACGACGACTCCGTGCTGACGGTGAGTGAGGTGGCAAGTCTCGCCTTCAATCTGCTGGTCGCCGGCCACGAGACCACCGCCGGGCTGCTCGCCCACTCCATCGACCAGGCACTGTCCAGCCCGCAGCGGTGGCGCACGATCGGCACCGACCCCCGGTACGTTCCCGCCTTCGTGACCGAGACGCTCCGGTTCGCGCCCGCCATCGACGGCTGGCTGCGAGTCACCCACCGCGACGTGACCCTGGGGAACGTCACCATTCCGGCGGGAGCGCGTTGCCTGCTGCTGATCGGGGCGGCGAACCGGGACCCCGGAGTCTTCACCCACCCGGACCGGTTCGACCCGCACCGGCCCGACGTACGGGATCAACTGTCGTTCGGCCACGGGCCGCATTACTGCATCGGCGCGGCATTGGCGGGACTCGAGGCCCGGATCACGCTCACCCGACTCGCGGCAGCCATTCCCGGGCTGCGGCTAACGTCTGAGCAACATCGTTCATACAAGCCCAATGTCGCGTTTCGCGCGCACCACTCGCTGCTCGCAACAATCGACACCATGGCGCCGGTCGACACCACGGCGGTGCCCGAGGTCGCCGGCGCCGAGATGCACGCCGCTTGACAGCGCGCGGGTCCCGTGCCCGCACCAGCCCGGCTGGCCTGCGGACGGAGCAGCCGTCCGACGGGCCGGCCGGCGCTGTCCGCGTCCGGCGCGCCGAGGGCACTTCGAGCGGGTGTCGCCCCACCCCCCGCGTACCCGCCCGCGCTTTGCTCGACGATTCATGCCAGCGAACGTCTTCACACCCATCGGACCAAGGGTTAAGAATTGCCCTCTATGAATGTTGAGGCCATCGGTCCAACTCGATCTGACGCCTGCTGCTAATTTGCCGGTGCCATGAAGGTGAGCACATGGAGCACACCCCCCCGCCGAACGATGCTCACCCCCCGGCCAGTGAGCGGTTCCGGCGGGAACTGCGCAACTGCCGCATCCATCGCGGACTGACCCAGCGGGCCCTGGCCGACCTGGTGCGGTTCAGCCGGGAGACGGTCGCGGCGGTCGAGTCGGGTCGCCGCTTCGGCAGTCACGAGTTCGCGGTCCGCTGCGACGACGTGCTCCACACCGACGGCCGGTTGGCCGCGCTGTGGCCGCAGGTCGCGGCCGAGCAGTCGGCGGCCGACGGTCGCCGGGGCCCTCGCGCCGCCCAGACGGCACGGCCGGATCTGCCGGTCCCCCGTCAGCGTGGCCGGCGGGACGCCCGCGATCCGGGCGCCATGGTGGACGCCATCGACGAGTTGCGCGAGCTGATCGGCCAGGTGCTCGGCGGCCAACCCGACCCGGACGACCAGGGCCGACGCCCGGCACCGGGCCACCACGACGACCAGCACTGACTCGCGGGCACCGATCGCCGCGGCAGCCCCACCCGTTGCTGACTCTGGGTACAGATGCTGGTACAGGCAGTTTGTACCACGGCCAGGTCTGGTCACCGGGCGCGGGTTCCGACGGAATAGGACTTGCATTCGGCAACGTGCAGATAGACCGTCGTCGACGAGTCGTGGGAGTCAATCTTGGCGTCGAGCACGAGGTCCCACGCGGCCCGACCCTACCCGACCCGCCGGCGCGGTTGGAAGATTGCCGGGCGGATGCGCCTCATCGTCGCGGCGCCGCTGGTCGCCGTCATCGGATTCGCCGGCCTAGCGCTGACCGAGAGCGCCCGCCAGACGTCCCGTGCCAGCGACCTGGAGGTCCTGGCACGCCTCGGCGCCGAGGCCGGCGACCTGGCCTACCGGCTGCAACGCGAACGCATCGCCGCCGCCGACCTGCTCACCTACGCCACCCCCGAGCAGCAGGAGACCTTCGGCGCGGAGATGGCCGCCACCGACGATGCCGTCAACCGCTACCGCCGCCAACGCGACCGGGTACCCGCCGACGCCGACGCCAGCCGCACCCTTCTGGGCCGCATCGACACCGCCCTGGACGGCCTCGCCCCGCTGCGAACCCAGGTACGCACGGCGGCGCACGCCTCGGTGTCGGCGATGACCTTCAGCTACCGCATCACGATCGCCGACCTGATCACCTTCCGGGAGAACGTCTCGCACGGCGTGGTCAACGCCCAACTCGCCGACGAGATCCGCGCCTCGGCGGCACTGTCCAAGACGGCCGAGTCGATCGGTCAGCAGCAGGTCGCCGTGCTCCGCGCGGTCGCGGCCGGCGAACTGACCCCGGCCATGCAGCAGGACATCACCGCCGCCCGCACCAGCTACACCGAATCCAGCCTGTCGTTCCTGGCCCTGGCCCCGTCCGACTGGAGCCTCTGGTGGGAACAGGCCGGCACCGGCAAGGAAGCGCTGGCCCTGCAACGGATGCAGGACGAGGTGTCCCGAGCTCAGCCGGGGACGAAGCTGCAACTGGAGACCCCGGCGTGGGTGTCCACCACGCAGGATCGCGCCGCCCGCCTGTCGGATCTGCGCAGCCGGGTCGACGTCGCGGTGCTCGAGGACGTCCGCGCCGCCTACTCCGACCAGCGCCGCCGGGCCGTGGCCGAGGCGATCGGCGTCCTGTTGGCACTGCTGCTGACCGCGCTGGTGACCTGGGCCGTCGCCCGCCAGATCACCCGCCGGTTGCGTCGCCTGCGGGACGCGGCCAACGCGGTCGCATTCGAGCAGCTCCCCGCCGTGGTGGCCCGACTCCAGCGTCCGGACAGCTCCAGCGTCGACCCCCACGAGCTGGCCCGCCAGCAATCCACCGTCGCACTCGAACCCAGCAGCGACGACGAGATCGGCGAGCTGGGCCAGGCGTTCAGCGCCGTACACCAGGCCGCCGTGCGGACCGCCGCCGAACAGGCCGTCATGCGCGCCAACACCGCCGACATCTTCATCCACCTGAGCCGACGCGAGCAGCGACTGGTGGACGCCGTCCTGGCCCAGGTCGACCGGGTCGAGCGCGACGAGACCGACCCGGACCGGCTCCACCAGCTGTACACACTGGACAACCTGGCGACCCGGATGGGCCGGATCAACGCCAGCCTGCTCGTGCTCGGCGGCGTCGGCGTCGGTCGGGTCCGCCAGCACGACGTACCGCTGCAACAGGTGCTCCAGGCGGCACTCTCCCAGATCGAGCACTACGCGCGGATCCGGATCGGCATGGTCGACGGTGACGTGGCGGTCGCGGCCAAGACCGTCGACGAGGTCGTGCACCTGCTCGCCGAACTCATGGACAACGCGACCGCGTACTCGCCGCCGGGAAGCGAAGCGTGGGTGACCGGCCGCAGCCTCGGCGACCGGGTCATCGTCCAGGTCAGCGACGAGGGCGTGGGCCTGTCCCCGCAGCGGCTGCAGCAACTCAACGAGCTGCTGGCCCGTCCGCCGGCCATCGACGTCGCCGCCGTCCGGGCGATGGGGCTCGTCGTCGTGGGCCAGCTCGCCGCCCGGCTGGGCGCCACCGTCCAACTGCGACGCGGTCCACGGCGCGGCACCCTCGCCGAGGCGACCCTGCCCGCGGCGATGATCCGGTCCCTGCCACCGGAGGAGTACGTGCTCGCCCCCGGGCGGCTGTCGCGGCGGGCAGCGGCCCGCCCGGCCGGCCCCCCGCCGCCGTACCGGCCGCGCCCCGAGCCCACCGCCGGGCGGCCCCCGGCCGAGCGGACCCTGCCGGCGGCACCGGTGTTCCGACCGACCCCCGCGCCCCCGGACCGTGGTGAGGCGCCGACCGAGGAGCTGCTCATCTTCGAACAGGTCAACCACTGGTTCCAGAACGATGTCGTCGACGGTCACGACGGCCACGAATGGTCCAGTCCGGCCGACGACGCCTGGCGTGCCGCCGCCCAGGTGCACACCCCCGAGGTCGCCACGACCACCAACTCCGGCCTGCCCAAACGACAGCCGCAACGCAACCTCGTGCCCGGCGGCGTCACCGTGCCCCAGCAGCAGCAGCGGTCCGAATACCGCGATCCGGCCCAGGTGGCCACCGCGATGGCCGCCTACGCGCGCGGCGTGGCGTCCCGCCGACGTACCCCGATCAACCTCGGCAACAAATGACGCGACAGGGAGAGCCCGTGAGCGACCAACAGGACCTCGGCTGGCTACTGGACAGCTTCGCCGCACGCGCGGCCGAGGTCAGCCACGCGATCGCCATCTCCAGCGACGGCCTGATGGTGGCCGCCACCCGCGACCTGCCACCGGACCGGGCCGACCAACTCGCCGCGACGGGCAGCGGGCTGGTCAGCCTGCTGCGGGGCGCGGCGGCCTTCTTCGACGCCGGCGCGGTCATCTCCAACGTCACCCAGCTCGAAGGCGGGTTCATGTTCTCGATGGCCTTCAACGACGGCGCCTCGCTGCTGGTGCTCGCCGCACCCGAGTGCGACGTCGGCAAGGTCTCCTACGAGATGACCGAACTGGCCAACCGAATCGGGGACGCGCTGACCCCCGCGGCCCGGGCGGCGCTCGCCCGCAGCCGCTGACAACCCGGCACCCCCCACGCCGGAGCAATCGCACCCTTCCCCTGGAGAAGACATGTCATTCACCACCCCTTGGCGCAGCCGTGCCCTCGCCGCCACGCTGCTCGCGCTCGTGCTGACCGCCAGCACGGCCTGCGCCGACGACAAGGCCGGCACGGGCGCCGGCGGCTCGATAAAGATCGGCCTGCTCGCATCGCTGTCCGGCACGTACGAGGCCGTCGGTAAGGAGATCCGCAGCGGCTTCGAGCTCTACCTGGACACCCACGACGGCAAGCTCGGCGGCCGGAAGGTCGACCTCATCGTCGCCGACGAGGGCAACGGCGCGCAGACCGCGGTGCCGGCGGCGACCAAGCTGCTCAAGCAGGACCGCGTGTCCGCGCTCACCGGCATCGTCGGTGGCGGCTCGGTCGCCGGGGTCACTCCCCTGCTCAACGAGACCAAGGTGCCGCTCGTCGGTTCCAACGGCCGTCCCGAGCTCAAGGACGTGTCCCGGGTCTGGCACACCTCGTACCTCTCCGACGAGCCCGGGGCCGCGATCGCCCAGCACGTCCGCGACAACGTGAAGGGCTCCGTCTACGCGATCGGCCCGGACTACCAGGGTGGCTGGGACGAGCTGCGCGGCTTCACCGACGCGTACGCCAAGATCGGCGGGAAGCTCGCGAACACCGACGGCAAGACCACCTTCACCCCGTTCCCGACCACCACCAACTTCACCCCCTACTTCGCCCGGATCAAGGCCTCCGGCGCGGCAGCGGTCTACACCTTCTACGCCGGCAGCGCCGCCGTCGACTTCGTCAAGCAGTACGCGCAGTCCGAGATCAAGGACATCCCGCTGTACGCCGCCGGGTTCCTCACCGAGGGCGGCGTCCTCAACGCCCAGGGCGAGGCCGCCCGGGACATCTACTCGGTGCTCAACTACTCGCCCGACCTCGACAACGCCGAGAACCGGGCCTTCGTCGCGGCCTGGAAGGCCAAGCACGACGGCTCACCGACGACGTACGCGCTGGCCTCCTTCGACGCGGCAGCAGTGCTGGACCGGGCCATCGGCGCCGCCGGTAGCGACCCGACCCCGGAGGCCATCAACGCGGCCATCGGTCAGCTCGGTCAGATCGCCAGCCCGCGCGGCACCTGGCAGTTCTCCACCGCCACGCACTCCCCGGTGCAGAAGTGGTACCTGCGGCAGGTCCGCCAGGACGGCCGGGCACTGTCCAACACCGTCGTGGGCGACCTCGCGACCGTCGGCCGGTGATCGCGGTGGCGGCCGGCCCGAACCGGATCGACCCGTACATCATCCCGGCGCTGGACGGAGTCGCCTACGGGCTGCTCGTCTTCGTCGCGGCAGCGGGCCTGGTCTTCTGTTTCGGCGTCGCCAACATCCTCAACCTGGCGCACGGCACGCTCTACGCCATCGGGGGATACACCGCGGCCGCCCTGCTCGACGGCGGCTGGGCGAGCCTGGCGTTGGCGCTGGCGGTCGGGGTGCTGGCCTCGGCCGCGGCGGGAGTGCTGCTCGCCGGCCTGCTCACACCGGTCGCCACCGGTAACCATCTCACCCAGGCGCTGTTGACATTCGGCGTGGCCCTGGCCGGCGGCAGCCTGCTCGTCGCCGGCTTCGGCCCCGACGATCCGCAGGTCCAGGTCCCCGCCGCCCTGGACGGTTCGGTCGTCGTCGCCGGCCACCGCTACGCCGCGTACCGGCTGGTCTTCATCGTGGTCGCGGCCGCGCTCGCCGCCGGGCTCTACCTCGCGGTGCGGCGGACCAGGGCCGGGATGCTGGTCCGCGCCGCCGTCGACGACGCCGAGATGGTCGCCTGCATGGGCGTCAGCCCCGCGCGCATCCGGGCCGGCGTCCTCGCCGCCGCCGGGGCGCTGGCCGGCGCCGCGGGCGTCCTGGGCGCACCCATCATCGGCCCCGGCACCGACACGGCCGACACCGTGCTGCTGCTGTCCCTGGTGGTCGTCGTCCTCGGCGGGCTCGGTTCCATGGTGGGCACCCTGCTCGCCGCGCTCGCGATCGGGGAGATCCAGACCCTCGGTGTGGCGCTGCTGCCCTCCGCCGCGCCGTTCCTGCTGTTCGCCGCCATGGCCGCCGTGCTCGCCCTGCGGGCGCGCGGCCTGGCCAGCAAATGGAGGGCGGCATGAGGGGCGAGGTGATCCGCCGGCTACGAGGCGCGGTCGCGGCACTCGTCCTGGCCGGCCTGGTCGTGGCGCCCTGGTTCGTCGACGACTACACCGCGTCGATCCTCGCCCGGACGCTGGCGCTGGGCCTGGTCGGGGTGAGTGTCGCACTGCTCACCGGTGTCGCCGGCATGCCCACCCTCGGCCAGACCGCACCGTACGCGGCCGGCGCCTACGCGTGCGCCGTGCTCGGCAGCCAGATCTCCGACGTCGGCGTCGTGCAACTCGCCGTCGCGGCGTGCGCCGGAGCGGTGCTGGCCGCGCTGACCGTGCCGCTCGTCGTCCACGCCCGGGGAGTGATCGTCCTGATGATCACCCTGGCCATCGGCGAACTCGTCGTCACCGTCCTCGGCCGCTGGCGCTCGGTGACCGGTGGCACGGACGGGCTGGCCGGCATCGCGCCGGTCCGCCCGTTCTGGGGCCTGCCGGTGCTGGCCAACGACCAGGCACGTTACCTGTACGCCCTGGTCGTCGTGGCCACGCTGGTCGGCGCGGTGCTGCTGGTGCTGCGTACCCGGGTCGGGCTGCTGCTGCGGGCCGGCCGGGACGACGAGACGCGGCTGCGGGCCAGCGGGCACCGGGTGCCGCTGCACCTGTCCGGCGCCCACATCCTCGCCGGGGCGATCGCCGGCGCCGCCGGCTCGGTGCTGGTCGTCGCCCAGCAGTACATCTCGCCCGCCGACTTCGGCTTCGACACCTCCGCCCTGCTGCTGCTCGGTGTCGTCATCGGCGGCACCGCCTCGGTCGGCGGCGCACTGGTCGGCGCCGCGCTCGTCATCGCCGTGCGGGACTGGCTGTTCGGCGTGCTGCCCGGCCACGCGCCGCTGGTGCTGGGCGCGCTGTTCATAGCGACGGTCTACCTGCTGCCCACCGGCGTCACCCGGGCCCGTGCCGTACGCGGCCGGCTGCGCCCACCCGCCGCCCCCGCGAGCCGGCCGGACGACACGCCCGCCCCAGAGCCCGCCCCGGTATCGGAGCTACGCGCATGACCTGCCTGCTCAGCGCCCAGGATGTCAGCGTGCGCTACGGCTCCCTCGCCGCGCTCACCAGCGTCGACCTGTGCATTCACGACGGCCAGCGGCACGCCCTCATCGGCCCCAACGGCGCCGGCAAGACGACCCTGCTCAACGTCATCGGCGGGTCGACCAAGCCACAACGCGGCACGGTGCGGTTCGCCGGCCGCAACGTCAGTCGGCTCGGCCCGGCCGCCCGGGCCCGCCGAGGCATCAACCGGATACACCAACGACCCGCGGTCTTCCCGACACTCACCGCGACCGAGAACATCGTGGTCGCCGCGCTGCCCCGGGTCATCCGGCGGCACCGGTGGTGGCCCGTCGGAAGTCGACGCGCCGCGCAGCACCGCGCCGGCCCACTGCTGGAGCAGATGGGCCTGACCGACGTCGCGGCGGTCCCCGCCGGTCACCTCGCACACGGGCAACGACGCCAGTTGGAGATCGCGATGGCCCTTGCCGGTCGCCCCCGCCTGCTGCTGCTCGACGAGCCGGCAGCCGGGTTGTCCGCCACCGAGGTCGGCCGGCTGGTCGAGCTGCTCCAGGTGCTCCCCCGCGCGGTCGCCGTACTGCTGGTCGAACACCGGCTGGACCTGGTGTACGCCCTCTCCGACACGGTCACCGTGCTGCGCGACGGCCAGACCCTGGCCGCCGGGACGCCCGACGAGATCCGCACCTCGCCGCTGGTACGGCAGGCCTACGCGGACGGGGTGGCCTGATGCTGTGTGTGGAGCAGCTCAGCGCCGGCTACGCCGGAGGGATCGTGCTGCACGAGGTGAGCCTGCGGGTGCTTCCGGGCAGCATCCAGGCCGTGGTGGGCCGCAACGGAGCGGGCAAGAGCACGCTCGTGCACACGATCGCCGGCCTGGTACGCGCCTCCAGTGGCCGGATCGAGATCGATGGCGTGCACGTGGCCGGCCGACAACCGCACCGCATCGCCCAGTCCGGGGTCGGCCTCGTCCCGCAGGGCCGCCGGGTCTTCTCCCGGCTGACCGTGGCCGAGCACCTCGCCCTGGCGGCCGCACCGTGGCGTGCCGCGACCCCCGGCGGCGAGGGCTGGACGGTTGCCCGGATCCTCGAACTGCTGCCAAGGCTGGCGGCACGGCTGCGGCACCGCGGCTGCGAACTCTCCGGTGGCGAGCAGCAGATGCTCGCGATAGCCCGCGCGCTGCTCGGTCAGCCACGGGTACTGCTGCTGGACGAGCCGTGTGAGGGGCTCTCCCCCGACCTGGCGGCGCGCGTACGCGAGCTCATCGGCGTCCTGGCCGCCGAGGGGCTGACCGTGCTGCTCGTCGAGCAGCAGCTCCAGCACGCGATCGAGATCGCGGACCGGGTGGCGGTACTGGAGTACGGCCGGGTGGTCTACGACCGACCGACGGCCGAGGCCCGCATCGACCCGGCCCCGCTGGCGGCGATGTTGAGCATCGCCACCGCCCCGACGCCACCGGGCACGCGAGGAAACCCTCGGCTCTGGGCCGACACCCCGTAGGTCACCCGATCCCCCCTCGGAGAGGTAGACACCGATGACAGCCGCAACCAGCGATGACACGTACACCTTCGACAACGGCGCACCGGACGCCGTCCCGCAGATGCAGGCGTTGGAGTCCTTTCTGGACCCGATCACCATGCGCCGACTGTCCCGCCCGGTCCTGCAGGCCGGCGCGAGCTGCTGGGAGGTCGGGGCCGGTGGCGGCTCGATGGCCCGGCGGATCGCCCGAGCGGTCGGCGACGACGGGCACGTGCTGGCCACCGACATCGACCCCACGCACCTCGTGGCGGAGGGCAACCTGCACGTACGCCAGCACGACGTGCGCACCGAGGCGCCGCCGCAGGACGCGTTCGACCTGATCCACGCCCGGCTGCTGCTGCTGCACCTGCCCGACCGGCGACGGGTCCTGCGCACGTTGGTCGGGGCCCTGGCTCCCGGCGGGTGGCTGGTGGTCGAGGAGTTCGACTGCACCGCGACACCGCGGGTGCTGACCGCACCGACCGACGACGCCGCGAAGCTCTTCGCACTGGTGCTGGACACCATGATGGGCGTGCTCCAGGAGCACGGCGCCGACCTGGGGTGGGCTCAGGATGTGCACACCGAGATGGCCCTCGCCGGTCTCACCGACGTCGACACCATCACCCACTCGCAGAGCTGGGCCGGCGGCTCGACCGGGGCGTCGCTCTACGAGACGAACTCCCGCCAGCTGGAGCCGGACCTGCTCGCGGCGGGCCTGTCGGCCAACCAGCTGAACGCCTTCCGCAGGCTGGTCCGCGACCCCGGTTTCGCCGTCATGTCGTACCACTTCGTCTCGACGCGGGGTCGTCTGCCGGGCCCGGACGGCAGGTAGGTCGGCGGCGTGCGGCACACCCTCTAAAGCATCCTAGGAGGGTGTGCCGCTCTCGCTCTCCGCTCTGGGGCAGCGCTCCCTGTCGGGATACCTGTTCCAGTCGGTGGCCTGGCTGGTCCTCCTCGCCCCCTTCACGCTCGCCCTCGGCACCCGCTTCGGCGATCCCACGGTGACCGGTCTGCTCATCGCGGTCACCGTCTGGCTGGCGACCGTCCTGCTCGCCCGCCTGCTCGACAAGCGCCAGCAGGCCGGTCCCGCCGAGATCCTCCTGCGCCGACTGACCTACGGGCCACGGGCGTAGGCATCGCGGGTCCCCCGCCGTTCGGCCGGGGGACCCGCGCCAACGGCGCCGCGTACCCGACAGGCCCGGAGCAGGCCGAACAGGGCCGTTCCCGTCCCGAACTGTCCCGAACAGACGATCGGTTGCCCGCCGACCCGCCACACGATGATGCTGGATGGGGAACCGATCATGAGGGGACGGTCATCGTGCCGCCGAGCAACGGCATCGACGCTCTGAACTGGACGCTGCGCGCCAACGGCTACGCCTCGGACGACTCACCCGACGACGGCCCGCCGATGCGGTACCGGATACTCGGGCCGGTCGAGGTCTACCACGACGGCCGGTGGACATCGCTGCGACAGGCCAAGTGCCGAGCGCTGCTGGCCGCGCTGTTGGCGAACCCCAACCAGGTCGTACCGGCGGACGACCTCCGGCGGCAACTCTGGTCCGAGTCGCCGCCGCGGACCGCGGGCAAACTGCTCCAGCACTACGTCTACCAGGTGCGACGTTCCCTGGGCGACGCCGAAGGACAGCACCTGGCAACGCGACCGCCGGGCTATCAGCTCATCGTCGGCCGGGAGGAGCTGGACGCCGACCGCTTCGCCGACCTCACCGCGGCGGGGCACCGCGCGCTCGCCGCCGGGGCCCCCGAGGCCGCTGCCGACCACCTGCGACGGGCCCTCGCCCTCTGGCGGGGCCCGGCACTCGGCGACATCGAGGACGTCCCCGCGGCAGACGCCGAGGCCACCCGGCTGGAGGAGGTGCGGCTGCTGGCGATGGAGGCGTGGATCGAGGCCGAACTCGCCTGCGACCACCACACCTGGCTCGTGCCACCCATGGAGGCGCTCGTCGTGGCCCACCCCCTGCGGGAGCGGCTGCGGGTACAGCTCATGCTGGCCCTGTACCGTTCCGGCCGCCAGACCGACGCCCTCGCGCTGTTCCACGATCTGCGCCGTACCCTGCGCGACGAACTCGGCCTCAATGCCGGCGTCGAGGCCCAGGAGATGTACCAGGCCATCCTGCGGGGCGATCCCGACCTGCTGCGGCCGGAGACGCCACCCGTGGGCAACCTCGCCTGAGGCTGGCCCTGCCGGTCCGGTCACCCCGAGCGGGCGACCGGACCGGCACCGAGGGCGGGCGCGACCCGCCGGCTGTCCTACGACCGAGGATCCGGCTCGCCACCCCGGCTGGCCGGCTCCAGCAGCAGGACGTTCGGGACCCGCTGCGGCATCGCCGTACGCAGCAGGCCGTAGCCGATGCCGGCGAGCCCCATCAGCAGGCCGGGAGTGGAGACGCTCTGCGGAACTCCGGGCCGGGGGCGGCCGGCGACGACCTCCTCCGCGATCACCCGGGCACACCGGCGGCCCACCAGAGGGAACTCCGGCTCCCCGAGCGCTGGGCCCGCCACCAGCAACGTCTCCACCAGTCCGAGATCCCCGTGGCAGATCGAGTCGTTGCCGGTACCCGCGTAGCGGCCGTCGACGACCAGGTCGTCCCGCACCCGGCCGGCCGCGATCTCCAGATCCTCGCGAATAAGACCGTGCGACGACGCCAGGCCCGGGAAGTCGAGCAGCGCGGCCCGAGCCATACCGATGCCGGCGGCACCGTGGCACCACGCGTCCATGAACGCGCCCGGCCCGCTGATCTCACGGAGGTCGGGCCAGTTCCGCCGCTCCGGTGACAGATGGTGCCGCTCGAAGCGCAGCGCCTCGGCGCAACGGTCCGTGCAGCGACCGTCGCCGGTGACCTCGGCGATGCGCGCCAGCGCGTACGCGATTCCGCTGGCACCGTGCGAGAACCCGAGCACCGGCTGCGTCTGCTCGAAGTCGGTCTGCCAGGCGGTGCCGCCGGGTACCTCGATCGCCTGGTCGACGAGCCGGGCACCAGCGGCGCGCAGGGCGTCGAGCGTCTCGTCGTGCGGATCGGCGAGGTGCAGAGCGGAGATCGCGAGCGCCGCGCCGGCGGTGCCGCCGATGACGTCGAGGACCTTGTCGTCGGCGAAGCGCACCCGACACATGGCCATGGCCTGGCGGGCCGCGTCCAGGAGCGCGGGCTCCTGCCACAGCTCGCCGAGCCGGCTCAGCACGTACACCAGGCCACCAAGTTCGCCGAACCCGCCGATCGGCAGTTGGGCGCTGCGATCCGCGCTGACGGCGAGTTTCGCGGTCACGTCGACGAGTTGCTGAGCGATCTGTTCGGCGGGACGACGGAACCGGGACTCACCGGTCAGGGCACCGAACTGCGCCAGGAACAGCGCGACGCCGGGTACCCCGGTGTACAGGTCGATGCCCGCGTGCCCGACCGACCAGAAACGGTCGCCAACGAAGTTCACCGAGAGCCAGGAGGGCGCTTCTCCGTCCACCACCAGAGCGGCTTCGAGCAACTGGTCGGCGACCGTCCGCGCGGCCCGCATCGCCAGGTCGACGTCGAGCGGCGCGTCGGGCAGCACCTTGGACTCGACCAGTTCGGGGCGCGGGGCGCCGACGGTCAGCCCCGACATCGACGCCCGGATGCACCAGAGCTGTCGGCGTAGATCCTTCTCGGACATGTCGCCGATCCGCGCGCGCACCGCCGCCAGCCCACTGCTCTCCAGGAAGTCGCGGGTCACCACGCCGTACCCGTCGTACAGGTCGGTGGAACTGGGCGTGGTGTGGAACGACGGGACATCCTGGTCCGCGAGCTGGCGCTGCTCGCTGGCCAGCAGCAACTCCCGGTCCGGCAGGTCGACGAAGCCGGACGAGAGCACCTCGAAGAAGATCTCGCGGTCGAGCGAGTCGCGGAGCAGGTCCGGGTGCCACGACTCGCTCTGCACCCGGGCGTACGTCATGGTCGCGCGCGGGATGAAGCGCACCTCGTCGTCGCGGAAGCTGGCGATCAGGCCGTCGTCGGCGAGCAACTCGTCCCGGTGGGTCGAGATGATCCGGTAGCACTCCTCGAAGCCGGCGGCGAGCGTCTCGACGTAGGCCAGTGCGTGGACCGGTCGACCGTCGAGCCGCGCCCGGTTCTCCGTCTCCGGCATCTCGCGCCGCTCCCGCACGACCCGTACGTCGTCGGTGCCACTATCGACGTAGGTGGGCATCCGTCCCGGCGAGAGCTGGCCGCCACCCCCGGCGAGGCCGCTGACCTCCGCGTCGTAGACGCCACTCTCGTCGGCGGTGATCATCCGCTCCGGCAGCAGGCCGACCCGCAGGACCGAATCGCGTACGACCCTCGGCGCCTCACCGAGGACCAGTGGCAGGGCCTCCTCCACGTCGACCCGGGGCCGGACCTGGAAGATCGCCTCCAGGTCGACGAGAACGGGATGCTCTCCCGAGGCGATGACGTTCTCCAGGTGCATGTCCGAGCCGCAGAGGGCGTAGAAGAGGGCCAGGTAGCTGCCCTGTCGCCAGAAGAACCGGTCGACCTGCTCCTCGTCCTGACACGGCGCGACGGCAACGTGCTCGACCCAGCCGTACTCGCCACGGTCCAGGACCCGCAGCGGTCGGAGCTGGTGCCGGAGCCCGTTCGTGTTGAGCCAGTCGACCAACTGGTTGAAATGCACCTCCACGCCGAGGCTGCGCGGCTTGTAGACCAGCTTGCGGCCGTCGGTGAAGGTGAGGATCGCCACGGTACGGCCACCGCGGTGCGTGTCCCCGGCTCCGAAGCTGACCTCCGCGAGGTCCGCCAGCCCCTGCCACGACCCGCCGAACGTCCGCCGCAGAACAGGCAGGTCCACGAGCAGACGCGCGACGAACTCGGCACGGACGTTCACCGCGGTCTGCACGCAGAGCACCAGCTCGCGGGCGAGCACCGGGTATTCGGCGAGGACGCGCAGCGCGTTGTCCGGTTCGCGGATCTGCTCGATGAACGAGGCCATCCGCTCACTCGGCGTCGTACCCGACAGCCGCCCCTCCATCCGGGCGACGTTCACCTCCAGGATCATCACCGAGATGATCATGTGCATGAGTCGGCCGACCGGTGGGTGCAGCAGCGGATGGGCGGCCGGCAGGCGGTCGCCGTACCCGTGGTGGGCCGAGAGCGCGGCGACGCGGTTGCCCAGCTCGTCCTGACCCCACGCCAGCAGCGGCGCGATCAGGTGCAGAAAGGCCTCGTTGGCCGCCTCGTGGTGCTGGCCGTCGTGGTCGTGGTCGTCCTCCCCCATCCGGTCGAAGCCGGGAAGCTCCTCCGGGCGGGCCGATCCGAACCGTCGCCACGCCTCGCCGATCACCTCCAGCCAGGGTGGCCGGTCGGGGAGTCGTCCGGCGATGGACTCGGCCGGCTCGGCGAGCAGCCCGAGGATCCGCTCCTCGGTCAGGCCGAGCCGCTTCCATCGGTCCAGGGATATCTCCTGTCCGCGCAGGATGTACCCGCCGCGCCACGCCTCCTGCCGGCGGCGGCCATAGTCCCGCTGTTCGTCGGTGAGGGACAGCGCGCCGTCGCCCCGCTGGTCCCGGGTCACGCCACGCCACCATTCCGGCGCATCGAGAATCTGCTCTAACATGCCTCTGCCTTCGTTGTGGGGCCTGAAATGCCCGGGGGCCGCAGCCCAGCAGTCATCGACATTCGCATTTCCGGCCCGGGGTGGGCATCAGCACCACGATGCCCACCCCGGTCGCGCGGAAATCAATTGCGCACCGATCAGCGGCGGTCAGCAGCCACCGTGCGGGGCACCGCACCAGGTGCAGCCGGACGTACCGCATCCGAGGCTGCCCCACTGGCAGGTGAAGCAGGTGTAGAAGGTGAACGCCCGATCCGCACCGACGACTTCGGTGAACTCGTCGTCGATGCCGCCGACGGCGCCCACCGGGCTGTCCTCCATGAGAGCGGGACCGGTGTCGTCGAGCGTTACGCGGAATGCGGGATCCTTCCACGCTCTGATGATCGTATTCATCGAATTCTCTCCGTTTCTGCTAGCAGCCCCAGCAGGTGCGACAGGTCCACTGAGCACAGGTGAGGCAGGTGCGGAACGTCGCGGGGATCGTGTTGCAGCAGCCAACGGTCATGTTGGCCTCGCTGCCGGCACCCCGGGTCTCGTCCAACGTGATCGTCTCGAACTCGACCGCGCCGGCCGGGTGGACCGGCAGAGCAGCAAATTCGGCGTCCTCGAGCGTGGCCCGGAAAACCGGGTCCTTCCATGCCCTGGTCGTGGTGTTCATGGTCTCCTCCAATCGTCAATAGACGGTGTGAGTCAGGCGGCGGAAAACACATCTCGGCTCGGCCAGGAACCGGCACCGCCGCGAATTCCACATTCGGCTCGACGCATCCGCCTGTCAACACGGAACAGCGTCACTCGACCGCGCCTCGACCAGCGGTTGGTCGAGCGTCGACCATGAAGACACCGCTAATAGACCCCGTCCTGAAAGGCTGTACAGGCTCGGCCAGAATCGGCGACTCGCTTACGAGAGGAGGTGACGAGAATGACCGAACATCAGGACTTCATCGACGACCCGATCGGCGAGATGGACCTCACCGACCTGGAGCTGCAGGACCTGAACGGTGCCACCTCGACGTGGACCACCGTCTTCTTCGGTTCGCAGCGGACCGCGTGCGGCACCTGCGGCATCTTGAGCACGGGCTGCTGCTGAGGCACGTGACCGGCGATCGTCAGCACGATCGCCAACCGGGTGGGCGGCGGCGCGCGGCGTCGCCGCCCACCCGGGTTCCGTACCACCGAGACTCGCCGCAATGGAGGATCGTGATGGTCCCGCACAACATCGCACGCAGCGATCGCACCGAACTCGGGGGCGACGTACTGGACAGCTCGGCCTGGTGGAGGGCACTGCCGCTGGAGGAACGGCGGCGGTCGCCGGTGACGAGAACCACCGACGCCGACCTCCGGGGCACCCGTCGGCTCGACGCCTGGCGGACCGACCGGACGGTCACCGGCGGCCTGGAGCCGGACCTCTCCCGGTGGCACCGATCCGGCCTGAGCGAGGACGAGTTGCGGTTGCTGCTGGGCGAGTCGCCCGACAGCCTCCGGGACCGCCTGCCCGAACCCCCCACCTGGCTCACCAGCATGTCGCGGGCCTGGGCGGTCGACCCATCCGAACGACCCCCTTTCGGGGACGGTCCGACCGCCGAGTTCGGTCCGTCCGCAGGCCTCCTGGCGCTGGTCCACCCGCTGCTGTCGGCGTACCAGCGGGGCCTGCACGAGGAGCTGAACCGACGTGCCCGCGAGGTCGGTCACCAGGACGAGATCCCGCTGCACCATCCGCTGCTACAGCCCCACCACGGCGTACATCTGTCGATGATCAGCCCGGTCCTCGCCGTACACCTCCAGCGGGCCCGTGCGGCGGGCGCCCTGTCCGGGGACACCCCGACGGCCCGGTACGCCGACTTCGTGCGGCAGCTCCAGGAACCGGCGTACGCGCTGGCGATCCTCGCCGCGCATCCCACCCTCGCCCGGGAACTGGTCGACGAGGTGGAGTCCTGGGTCGCCGTACGACGGGAGCTGGCCGACCGCCTGCTGGCGGACCTGCCCGCGCTGCGCGCGGAGTTCGGGCTGACCTGCACCTCGCTGAACGACCTTGTCGATCTGCAGACCGGCGCGGGCGACACCCACCGTGGCGGACGCAGCGTCGCGATCCTCACCTTCGTCGACGGCGGCAAGGTGGTCTACAAACCGCGTTCCCTGACCGTCGAGACGCACTTCTACGCGCTCGTCGACTGGCTCAACGACAAGGGGTTGGCCAACCCGTTGCGCCGCATGGTCGTCGTCGAACGCCCGCAGTACGGCTGGGTGGAGTTCGTCCCCGTCGACGGCTGCGCCGACGAGGACGGGGTGCGCCGCTTCTTCTGGCGGCAGGGCGCCTACCTCGGCCTGCTGTATCTGCTGCGCGCATCGGACATCCACCTCGAGAACGTCATCGCCGCCGGCGAGCAACCGGTCATCGTCGACCTCGAGGCGACCTTCCAGCAGACCCGGCCGACCGTCCGCGATAGACCGCTGGCGCTGCCCGCCGAGGCGCTCCGGCTCGCCGAGGAGTCCGTGCTGTCGATCGGCCTGCTGCCGCAGCGGATCATGCGGCACGAGGGCGACGACGTGCTGGCGATGGAGCTGTCCGGGCTGGCCGGCGGCACCGGTGACCTCACCCCGATGAAGGTGCCGCGTTGGGATGGCACCGGCACGGACGAGATGCGGCGGGCCCGGGACCGGGTGGAGATGCCGGCCGCCCAGAACCTGCCCCGGTTGAACGGCACCCCGGCGGACCCGACCCGGCACCACGACGACCTGATCGAAGGTTTCACGTCCTGCTACCAGTTGCTGCTGGCACACCGCGACGAGCTGGCGGCGCCGGGCGGTCCGGTGGCCGCGTTCGCCACCGACGAGATCCGGTTCATCGTGCTGCCCACCGTGACGTACGCCCGGATCCTGCAGGAGTCCTGGCACCCGGCCGTGTTGGGTGACGCGCTGGACCGGGAGTGCCTGTTCGAGATCCTCGCGACCCGCCACCCGGACCTGGTGGCGGACGGTCCGGTCGCCGCCAGCGAGATCCGACAGCTCGCCCGGCGGGACATTCCCTTCTTCTGGACCCGGCCCGACTCCCGGGACCTGCACGACGACCACGGGGTGGTGGCAGCGGATTTCTTCCCCGCGTCCGGGCTGGAGCTGGTCCGCGACCGGATCGCCGGGCTCTCCGCCGCCGATCTGCGGCGGCAGACCTGGGCGGTGTCCGCGTCCCTGGCGTCCCTGCAGATCGGCGACCGCCAGCGTGACCCGCGACCACGGACGCGCGCCCTGCCGGCCGAGGAGATCGACCAGGCCCTCGCCGAGCGGGCCGCCGTCCGGCTCGGCGACCACCTCCTGGGCACCGCGGTCGGTGATCCCGCCCAGCGTCCGCTGTGGCTCACGCTCGCACTGGTGGCCGATCGCTACTGGAGCGTCGTCCCCACCACGTTCGAGAGTTTCAGCGGGCTCTGCGGCATCGCGGTGTTCCTCGGCCAGCTCGGCGAACAGACCAACCTGACGAGGTTCCGGTCCACGGCCCGTGCGATCGCCGCGACACTCGGCGAGCACGTCGACGCGCTGCTCGGCTGGCCGGAGGCGGACCGGGACGCGCTGGGCATCGGGGGCTTCAGCGAGGTGGGTGGCTACGTCCACACACTGACCCACCTGGGCGCCCTGTGGCGATCGCAAACCATGCTGGCCCAGGCACACCGACTCGTACCCGAGCTGGTTCGGCGGTTCGGGAACGACCGGCACCTCGATGTGGTGACCGGAACGGCCGGCGCGGCCCTGGCGCTGCGCGCCCTGCACACGGTCGACCCGAGCGACCGGACGCTGGCGGCCCTTGACGCGGCCGGCGACCGCCTGCTCGCTGCGGCCACGACCACCGAACACGGGTTGGGCTGGCGGACGGTGCTCGAAGCGCGCTCACCGCTGCTCGGCTACTCGCACGGCACCTCCGGCATCGCCCACGCGCTGGCCGAGATCGGCCGCGCCACCGGGAAACAGCGCTTCCTCGACGCCGCCGCGCAGGCCGTCCGGCACGAGCACCACCAGTACGACGCGGTCGCCGGGAACTGGCCCGATCACCGTACGAGCACACCGCGGGGATCGTTCATGAACGCGTGGTGCCACGGCGCGGCCGGCATCGGCATGGCCCGGGCGGGCATGGTCGGAACTGTCGACATCCCCGAGGTACGGGCCGACCTCGACGCCGCGATCGCCGCGGTCCTCCGGGACCTGTTGGACGACGACGTGCTCACCGGCATCGGCAACGACTGCCTGTGCCACGGGGATCTCGGTCTGGCCGAGACCCTGCTCACCGTCGGCCGGGTCACCGACGACGCGGCGCTCCTCGGGCTGGCCCGCCGCACCGCGCGGGCCGTCGCGGAGACCGTCCTCGCCGGGGAGGAACTCTGTGGCGTACCTCGCGGGGTGCACGTGCCGGGACTGCTGATGGGAACCGCGGGCATCGGCTACGGGCTGCTCCGCGCCGCCCGACCCGATCTGACGCCCAACGTGCTGCTGCTTGAGGCACCGGCCACCGCGCCACCGCCGGCCACCGCGCCACCGCCGGCCACCGCGCCACCGCCGGCCGCGACCCGGCCGGGACGCGAGCCGGGTGCCCCGACCGTCGACCGTGGCGTCACCGAGGAGGCAGCATGCCCCGCGTACCCGTGATCCTGCAGATGAGCTCGACCGAGTGCGGCCCCAGCTGTCTGGCGATGGTGCTCGGCGCCCTGGGCCGGACGACCTCGGTGCGGGAGTTGCGCCCGCACTTCGGGGTGGGACGCGACGGCACCAGCGCGCGTCGGATCGCCGAGGTCGCCCGTGACCACGGGCTGCACGCCCGAGGGCTGCGGGTGGACGAATCCGGGCTGGCCGCCGTCCGGCTGCCGGCCATCGCACAC
Source organism: Micromonospora vulcania (assembly GCF_042658605.1). Taxonomy (NCBI): domain Bacteria; kingdom Bacillati; phylum Actinomycetota; class Actinomycetes; order Micromonosporales; family Micromonosporaceae; genus Micromonospora; species Micromonospora vulcania. The sequence goes on from NZ_JBHSQS010000006.1 coordinate 297,651, forward strand.
TGGGGCAAGGACCACTTCGCGGTGGTGGAGAGGATCGGACGGCGCCGCGTACGGTTGGTCGACCCGGCCTATGGTCGGCGGTGGCTGACGCACGAGGACTTCTTCGCCGGCTTCTCCGGCACGATACTGGAGTTCACGCCGCAGGAGTCGATGCAGCGGCGACGCCCGGCCCGGCGCGACAATCTGGCGCTGCGGTTTCTGCGCGACGTGGTCCGGCTCGCCCCGTTCTTCATCGTGCTGGCCACCATCCTCTCGGCCCTGATGCAGGTGCTCGGGCTCGCCTCGGCCTGGGCGACCAAGTACGGCGTGGACGTCCTCATCGGCCAGGGCGCGGACACGCTGTCGCTCTTCGTCGTCGGCGTCGGCGCGTACGTCCTGACCCAGACGTTGGCCACCCTGTCCCGGGGGCTGGCGCTGCTGGTGCTGCAACGACGGCTCGACGCCGAGTTGGGCGAGCGCTTCATGAGCCATCTGTTGCGCCTGCCGTACACGTACTTCCAGACCCGCGGCACGGGTGACCTGATGGCCCGCCTGAGCAGCAACATGACGGTACGCGACATGCTCACCTCACAGCTCGTCACGATCGTGCTGGACACCCTCTTCGTCCTCGTCTACACCGCGCTGCTGGTGGTGGTGAGCCCGGCGTACGCGGCCGTCGTCGCGGTCCTGACGATCGCCCAGATCGTCATCGTGCTGACCACGCTCCGGGCGGTGCACGAGCGTTCGCAGCGCGAGTTGTCCGTCAACGCCAAGGCGCAGAGCAGCGCGATCGACGCTCTGGCCGGGGCGGAGTTCCTGAAGAGCTCCGGGCTGGCCAACTGGGCGCTGCGGCGGTGGTCCGACCGGTTCGTCGAGTCGGTCCAGGCCGGGTTCCAGCGCCGCCGGCTGGATCTGATCAACGAGTCCGCGATGGGCATGTTCCAGGCCGCCGCGCCACTGGTGCTGCTCGTCTTCGGCATCATCCAGGTGGTCGACGGGCGGATGTCGCTCGGCACGATGCTCGGCCTGAACGTCCTCGCCGGCCTGCTGCTGAGGCCCATCGGTCAGGTGATGGGCGCACTGCGCTATCTGCAGACGATCGGCTCGCACCTGGAGCGCATCTACGACGTCCTGAACGAAACCCCCGAACCCGCCCGCCCGCAGGCCCGCCAGCCGGATGAGCTGCATGGCGAGATCGAGCTGCGGGGGGTCGACTTCCGGTACGACAGCAGCGCCCCGCTGGTCCTGCACGACATCGACCTCCGGATCGCACCCGGCACGAAGGTGGCCATCGTCGGCTCGACGGGTTCCGGGAAGACCACCCTGGTGCGGCTCTTCACCGGCCTGCTCCAGCCGACCGCCGGGACGGTGCTGGTGGACGGGCATCCGCTCGACGACTACGACCTGGAGCCGTTGCGCCAGCGGTTCGGAGTGGTCACCCAGTTCCCGTACGTCTTCGGCGGCTCGATCCGGGACAATCTGAGCCTCGGTCGGGGTGACGTCAGCGACGACGACCTGCGCGAAGCGTTGCGCAAGGTGCAGTTCCTGCCGGATCTGGAGCGCATGCCGCTGGGGCTGAGCACCAGCGTGGGCGAGGGCGGCAGCGCCCTCTCCGGTGGGCAGCGGCAGCGTTTGGCGATCGCCCGGGCCCTGCTGGCCAGGACCAGCGTGCTGTTGCTCGACGAGGCGACGAGCAACATGGACGTGTTGACCGAGGCGGCGATCGCCGCCGAACTGTCGGCGCTGGGCTGTACGCGGATCGTGATCGCGCACCGGATCAGTACGGTCAGCGACGCGGACCAGATCGTGGTGCTGCACCACGGCGAGATCATCGAGCGCGGCGACCACGAGGAGTTGATGGTGCTCGGCGGCCGGTACGCGGCGCTGGTACGGCGGCAGACCCCCCGGCTCACCGAGTCCGCCCGCGCCAGGTGACAGGCCGCACGGCGACCGCGCGAGGTCACCGTCGGTCGGCTCGGGCGTCGGCAGCGTCGCGGCGTACGGTCAACCGGCCTCGGTGAGGTCGGTTGCCGCCGCGAGTTCGGTGACCACGTCCACGAGCCGGCGCAGGGCGGGTGCGGTGTTGCCGGGCAGCCAGACCATCTCGGTGTTCGTGCGGGCGCCGACCAGCGGGACGAACACCACGCCGGTACGGCGCAGGCTGCGCGCCGAGCGGGCGAGCCGGGTGACGCCGAGGCCGGCGGCGACCAGGCCGAGCAGACTCTGCACGCTGGCTTCCTCCTGGACGATGTTCGGCACGAAGCCCGCCTCGCGAAAGAGGTCGTCGTAGGCGCGGTGCCACGGCTCCCAGGAACTGCGCGGGGTCATGACCCACGGTTCGTCCGCCAGATCGGCGAGGTCCAACTCGGCCCGCTCGGCGAGCGGATGGCCCTCGGGCAGGACGGCACACACCGGTTCGGTCGCCAGGATCCTGGACTCCAGGCCGGCGACCAGCGGGGTACGGGTGAAGCCGACGTCGTAGCGCCCGTCCAGGACGCCCTGGACCAGGGGCGCGATGCTGGTGGACTCGGTGGTCAGACGGAGGCCGGGAAGCCGGTCCCGCACGGCCCGGGCGACCGGGGGCAGCAGGTGGTTGGCGACCGTGGCCAGAAAGGCCAGGCTGAGGCCACCGACCTCGCCCCGTCGGGCCCGGTCCACCACGGCGACGGCCTCCTCGGCGCGGTCCGTCACCGCGCGGGCCTCGGGGACGAACAGGGCACCGACGTCGGTCAGCCTGGTGCCGCGGCTGTCCCGGTCGAACAGCTTCGCCCCCAGAACGCGTTCCAGGGCGGTGATCTGCTGGGACAGCGACTGCTGGGCGATCATCAGGCGGGCGGCGGCCCGGGTGAAGCTCAACTCCTCCGCGAGGACCAGGAAATACCGCAGTTGCCGCAGCTCAGGGGTGGTCACAGGAACAGACTGTAACCACGCCAGGAAGCGTGTGTTGGGCGCTTCGCCGGCCGCCTCGCACGATGGTTTCGGGAACCGGTGCGGACCACGCACCAACCACACAGCGAAGGAAGCCGATCATGACTGCACCACCCATCAGCACGCCTTTCGATGCCCGATCCACCGCCGCTGACGCCGTGGCCGGTGTCGACCTCACCGGAGAGCGCGCCATCGTCACCGGCGCCTCGTCGGGCATCGGCGTCGAGACGGCCCGGGCGCTCGCCACCGCGGGGGCCGAGGTGACCTTGGCGGTACGGGACATGGCGGCCGGCGAGCACGTGGCGCAGGACATCCACGCCACCACCGCGAGCACGCTGATCCAGGTCGCCCCGCTGGACCTGTCCGACCAGAGCTCGGTTGCCGCCTTCGTCCGCGCCTGGGACGGCCCCCTGCACATCCTGGTCAACAACGCCGGGGTCTCGGCGACCCCCGAGTCGCGGACGCCGGAGGGCTGGGAGCTGCAGTTCGCGACCAACCATCTCGGCCACTTCGCGCTCGCCACCGGGTTGCACCGGGCGCTCGCGGCGGCCGGCCGGGCCCGTGTGGTGTCGCTCAGCTCCATCGCCCACGTGTCGGCGCCGATGGTCTTCGAGGACGTCAACTTCCGCGAACGCCCGTACGACCGGATGCTCGCGTACGGCGAGTCGAAGACGGCCACCGCGCTGTTCGCGGTCGAGGCGAACCGGCGTTGGGCCGGCGACGGCATCATCGTCAACGCGGCCAACCCCGGCGCGGTCACCACCAACCTGGGACGCCACCTCACCGAGGAGGACTACGCGCAGCTCCCGTCGTACGACTTCAAGACCCCGGAGCAGGGTGCGGCCACCTCCGTGCTGCTCGCGGCCTGGCCGCAGCTGGAGGGCGTCGGTGGCCGGTACTTCGAGGACTGCAACCAGGCCGTGCGGCACAGCTCCGAGACACCGCTGAACGGCGTCGCCGACCACGCGGTCGACCCCACGGCGGCCGAGCGCCTGTGGCAGGTCTCGCTGGACATGCTCACCGCCGCCGGGCGCGCCTGACCCCGCGCTCCCCCGACCGGGCGACGGGTCCCGCGCCGACGACGGAACCGGCCCGACGGCGTCACATCCCGGTCGGCTCGGGCGCGTCACCCGCCGGGTGCGCCAGGACGAACCGCTCCACGGCGGCGCCACTGACCGCGGCACAGAACTGCCGGTAGCCGGCGTGCGCGCCCCAGTGCGACAGAGCGAGCGGACGGCCGGCGGGGAACGCCCCGTACCCCGGGTCCCAGGGCGCCACCACGAACCTGCCGCCGTACCGGTCGGCGCCGAACGTACGCGCCAGCGCCCGCAGCGCCTCGATCTGGTCGTGGGCGAGCGGTTCGACGTACCAGAGGACGGCATAGCCGTGTTCGAGGTTGTGCACCAACGTCTCGATCGGCGGCCGGTCCCGGGCGGTGTAGAACCGGCGCACGGTCGGGGCCGGCACCACGAAGTGCGGCCCGGACGACGGCGGGACCAGGTCGTACTGGATCCGGGTGACGTACGGCTGGGCGGTGCCGGGGCCGACGTGCACCCCGGCGCCACTGATCGGGTCGGTCAGCTCCGGATCGCAACCGGCCCGGTCGAGGCCGACCCCGATCGCGGTGGCCGGCTGGCGGGCGGCCGGGTCGGCGTACGCGCGCAGGAACGGGACGGCCGCCACCACGAGCAGGGTGACGCCGAGCGCGGTGGCCAGCGCGGCGATCCGCGGCCCGTACCCGGCGCGCACCTCAGCCACGGCCCGCCCCCGCGGCCCGCAGGTGGGCGGCGGTCCACTCCAGCACCGCCTCGATGGACGGCATCCCCCGGCCGGCGAGGGTGCCGGTGCTCAGGGCGAGCACCGGCACCGGCGGCACCACGCCGTACCCGTCGGCGCGCAACTGCGCCACATTGCGTTGCACGGCGGGGCGCTGCCACATCGCGGCGTTCATCGACGGCACCAGCACGACCGGGGCGGTGGCGGCCAGCACGCAGGTGCCGACCAGGTTGTCGGCGATCCCCAGGGCCGCCTTGGCCAGGGTGTTGGCGGTGGCGGGCAGGACGAGCACGAGGTCCGCCCATGCCGTCAGGGCCAGGTGCGGCACCTCCGTCATCGCCTCCTCGTCCACCAGCGCCGGGTGCCCGGTCAGGAGGCTGAACGAGCGGGCCGGGACGAAGCGGGCCGCGGCGGGAGTGAGCACGACCCGGACGTCGAGCCGCAAGGCGTGACGCAGCACCATGATCGACTGAGGCAGGGTCAGGACGTCCGCCGAGCCGCAGGCGGCGACGAGGACCCGCCGCGCCGGGAACGGCCCGGGGTCGCTGCCGGCGGAGGTGGCGGGACGGGCCGGCTTCGCGCCGGCGGTCACGGTACGGGTATCCACGGGTCGCCTCCTGTACGGGCGGGTTCGTCGTCGGTCAACTGGCACCGGACCAGGTCGGCGTAGACGCCCCCGGCGCGCAGCAGGTCGTCGTGCCGGCCCCGCTCCACGAGCCGGCCACCGGCCACGACGAGGATCTGGTCGGCGTTGCGGACGGTGCTCAGCCGGTGGGCCACCACGATCCGGGTGCAGCGCATCGCCGAGATGGCCTGGTCGACGCGGCGCTCGGTGGCCACGTCGAGGTGGCTGGTGGCCTCGTCCAGCAGGAGCACGGCGGGCTGCCCCGCCAGGGCCCGCGCGATGGACAGCCGCTGCCGCTGCCCGCCGGAGAGGGCCTGGCCCCGCTCGGCGACCTGGGTGTCGTACCCCATGGGCATCGCCGCGATGTCCTCGTCGATGGCGGCGGCCTCGGTGGCCGCCCGGATCGCCGGCATGCCGACGCCCGGGTGGACCAGGCTGATGTTGCGTCGGATGGAGTCCCGGAACAGGTAGCTCTCCTGCAGCACCACGCCGAACTGGCGGCGCAGCTCGGTCGGGTCGATACGGGACAGCGGCACCCCGTCGAACAGGATCTCCCCGCCGGTCGGCCGGTAGAGGCCGGTCAGCAGCATGGCCAGGGTGCTCTTGCCGCTGCCCGAGGGGCCGACCACGGCGACCTTCTCCCCCGGCGCGACGTCGAACGAGACGTCCCGCAACACCGGTGCCGCGCCACCGTCGTAGCGGAAACTGAGGTCGCGGACGCTGATCCGGCCGGTCAGCCGGGGCGCGGGCAGCTCGGGGTCCCCGGTCGGTTCCGGCTGGGCGGCGAAGACGTCGCGCAGCCGTTGCAGGTGCGACACGACCGACTGGAGGACCTGGGCACTGGCCACCAGGGATGCCAGCGGCGTCAGCGCGGACAACGCCAGCGCCTGCAGGCCCAGGGTCTGACCGAGGCCGGCGCCGTCGAAGAGCCGGCCGGTGCCGAGCCACAGCAACGCCAGCGGCCCGGCGAGCTGGACGCTCGCGGTGATGTTGGCGACCGTGGCGGAGAGCCGGTTCTGGGCGACGTCGGCATCCAGTGCCGTGTTGTACCGGCGCAGCCAGCCGTCGAACACCTGCCGCTCGGCCCCCATCGACTTGACCGTCGCGATGCCCGACAGCGCCTCCATGAGCGCGCTCTCGGCGTCGGCCTGCACGGTGAGGTGTCGCTGGGTCAACCGCAGCAGCCGACCGTTGACCATCGCGACGGCCACCACCTGGGTGATGCCGATCGCGGCGGCGAGCCCGGCGAAGGCGAGGTCCTTGGCGAGCAGCACACCGAAGTACGCGATCACCAGCACCCCGTCGATCACCGCGGTCAGCACCTGGGTGGTGACCAGTTCGCGCAGCAAGATGCTGCTGGACAGCCGCTGCATCAGGTCGCCGCTGGCCCGCTGTTGGAAGAAGGCGTACGGCAGCCGCAGCAGATGCCCGAACAGCCGGGTCATCAGCGCGGCGTCCACCGTGGCCTGGAGGGTCACCAGGAGCCGGGACCGCAGGTACGCCACGCCGAACTGGGTGAGCACCAGTGCCGCGATGCCCAGCGCCAGGTACGGCATGAGGGCGGTCTCCCGGGCCGGCATGATCTGGTCGAAGGCGACCGTCGTGGCCAGCGGCAGCGCCAGCCCCAGCGCCTGGAGCACCAGGGAGACGCCGAAGGCGGCCCGCAGCCGGGGCAGGAAGGGCCGTATCAGCGGACGGGCACGACGCCACCGGGCCAGCGGGCTCGGCCGGCGGGTCGACGGCTCGGGCGCGTACCGCGGGTCGGGGGTGAAGGTCAGCACCGTTCCACTGAATCCGGCCGCGAACTCGGCCGGCGTGAGCAGCCGACGCCCGAGCGCCGGATCGACGAGCCGGACCCCGCGCGGGCCGACGTGTTCCACCACCACGAAGTGGGCGTCCTCCCAGTGCGCGATGGAGGGCAGCGGCAGCGTACCGACCTGGCCCGCGTCGGCCCGGAACGCGCGCGCCCGCAACCCGAACCGTGGGGCCGCGGCCAGCAGCGCCCGCGCGGTGACCCCGTCGCGGCCGACGTCCAGCCCATCGCGTACCTGGGCCAGCGAGGCGCGTACGCCGTGCCGGCGGGAGACCATGGCGAGGCAGGCGGCACCGCAGTCGGCGTCGGTCATCTGCAGGACCAGCGGCACCCGCCGCCGGCCCGGCCACGATGGCCCGGTACTCAGGCCGCCCACTGCCGCCTCCGGTCCCCGGGCGCGCTGGCGCGCTCCCGCGTCGGGGTACCCGCCGGTGACGCCAGCAGGAGTACGGACGGCACCCGCTCGGGCGCGGCGAGCCGCAGCAGGGCGAGCCCGATCCCGGACAGGCCGGTCATCAGCTCCGGTGCGGCGAGCGCCGTCGGGTTCGCACAGCGCCAGCCCTCGACGAGGCCGTCGCGCAGCACCGCCGCGGCGGGTGCCGCCGCCTGTCGCGGTGCGGCGGTCAGCAGCAGGTCGAGGTTGCCGAGATCGCCGTGGCACAGCGAGTGGTTGCGACCGAAGCCGGTGGCCAGGGTCGTGCCGATCGCGGTGGTGATCTCCGCGTCCAGGACGTCGTCGCCACCGAGGGCGTCGCGGACGAGCAGCCGCGACAGGCCGATCCCCGGAGCGCCGTGGCACCAGGTCACCGCGCTTCGCCCCGGGCGTCGCAGGTCGGCCCAGTTCGCCAGGTCGGGGCGGAACAGACTGCGGTCGTACGCGAGCGCGCGGGCGGCGGCGTCGGCGTACCCGGGCTCGCCGGTGGTCTGCGCGGCCCGGGCCAACGCCGCGGCGATCCCGGCCGACCCGTGGGACAGCCCGCCCAGGGGGCCGCCGTTCGCCGCCCCGGCCGGGTGCGGATAGCGGTCGGCGGCGTCGCGCAGGCGTCGGGCCGCCGCGCGCACCACCGGCCCGACCCGCTCGGGGTCCAGACCGGCGCCGGACACCGCGAGGACGGCACCGGCGTACCCGTCGACGAGATCGGGTGCCTGGTCGGTGGTGGCCAGCGTGCCGATCCGCGCCAGTGCCCTGTCGACGACCGGCACGAACCGGCGGGTCTGCCACAGCGCCCCGAGGTGGCCGAACGTGTAGAGCAGCCCCGCCCAGCCGGTGAACGCGCCGATCCGGTCGCCGGGTATCCGGTCGTCGAGGATTCGGACGGCGAGCCCGACCACCGCACGTTCGGCGAGGTCGGTGAAGCGCTGCTCACCGGCGAGCCGGCCGGCGTGGGCCAGGAAGAGCGCCACCCCCGCGACACCGTCGTAGAGGTGTGGCCCGAGCGGTGCCGGTGCCCGATGGCCCGGAGCGGTGGCGCCGGGCGTCAGGCCGAACCAGGTCGGCTCGGTGCCCGGGTGCGCGAGCCCGACCACCCGGTCCGCCACCTCGGTCGCGGCGGCCAGGTAGACCGACGACGGAGGCAGCGGCGCAGGTGGCACGTCCGCGAGCCGCCACCGTACCCGCGCGTGGGGTGCCTCGGTGGCGTCCACCCGGGCGGCGAAGGCCGCCTCGATCAGCCAGCGCTGCCGGGCCAGGTCGGCCGAGTCGAGCCGGGCGAGTCGACGACGCGCCTCGGCGAGGCCGGACCGGGCCAGTAGCCCCGGCAGTCGTCGTCCCCGGCTGGTCCAGAGGTCGCGCGAGTCCACCCTGGTGGTGAACACCGGCACGTCGCGGCGGGCCAGGTCGGCCCGTTCCGCCGCCACGGTGGCCGTCAGCAGCGGCAGTTCGGCCACTCCTGACCAGAGCCAGTCGTACAGCCGTTCGGTGTCGAGGCCGTCCTGCAACACGTCGGTGTGCAGGGCGGCGTCGCGTAGCCGCAGGTAGGTGCGGGTGGGGCGGAGCACCACGCGAATCTCGTCGTCGGCGAACGCGGTTACCGGCCCGTCCGGGGCCAGCAGGTCCTCGCGTGCGTTGGCGAGCAGTCGGTACATCGCGGCGAAGCCGTCCACCACCTGCGGCAGGTGCTCGGCGACGTCGGTCACCGGCGACGCCGCGGCGGGGTCCTGGACGCCGGGCTCGTCGTGGTGGTGACCGGGCGCGCACAGCCGCATCTCGTCGGTCCCCGCGCCCTGCCAGGCCGAGCAGTTGCAGCCGTCGCCGGCCGGTCCCGCCGCCTCGTCGGCGCGGGGCAGCAGGCCGACCGCGAGCACCGAGTCGGCGATGGCGTCCCCGCCCCGCGCGCTCGCGGCCCGTACGACCGACGGGGTGAACACGGTCTCCAGGTCGACCAGGACCGGATGCTCGCCGTGCACGAGCACGTTCTCCTGGTGGCAGTCGGTGGCGCCGACGGCCTGCAACAGGGCCAGCAGTGCGCCGAAGCGGTGGGCGTAGCGGCGGTGCCCGTCGGGCGTACCGGGGGCCCGGGTGTCGACGTACTCGGCCCAGCCGTGTTCACCACGCGCAAGGACGGTGAAGGTGTGCAGGTCCGCGCCGCGGTCGTTGAGCCAGGCCAGCAGGTGCTGGAACCGGGCCTCGACGGCGACCGGTCGGGGCTTGTAGACCAGCCGCAGTCCGCTGTCGAACGTGGCCACCAGCACCCGGCGGCCGTCGCGGTGCGGGTCGCCGGTCTCCTCGATCTCGACCAGGCGACCGACCGGAACGCCCGCGTGAAAGACCGCACCGAGCGTCGGGGCGTCGTCGACGAGCCGCTCCAGGAACTCGACGGTGCGCTCGGCCCAGTCGTGGGTCAGCTCGTACGCCTGACGTGCCAGGACCGGGTAGTCGGCCAGCAGGGTCAGGGCGGCCTGGGGTGCGCGGTGCCGGTGGAAAAAGGCCGCGAAGCGCTCCTGCGGCGTCTCCCCCGCCGACGTGCCGCGCAGCCGGTCGATGTTGAGTTCCAGGACGACGGCCCGGCTGAGGACCACCACCAGTTCGTCGAGCAGGCCGGTCAGACCCAGCCGATCGGCGTCGGCCGGCAGTAGGTCGCCGGGGAGTTCGCGGGCCCGGCGCGTCACCCGGGCGCGGGCCGCCGCGACCAGCGGTGCCACCAGGGTGAGGCAGGCGTCCAGCGGGCGGCCGGGCAGCAGCCCGGATTCGATCTCGCCGTCCACCGGCTGGTCGTAGCGGGCCAGCAGGCGGCGGATCCACGCCGGCGGGCGGCCGAGGCGCTCGGCGAGCCGCTCCGGCGTCTCGTCCAGCAGCGCGAGGAGCACCTGCTCGTCGATGCCCTCGGCGTCCAGCCGGCGTCGCCAGTCGGCGTCGTCGGTGAACGCGCCGCCGGTGCGCCACCGGGACAGTCGCCACCGCGCCCGATCGCCAAACGTCACGTCGGTCGGCACGGGCACGGCCAGCCGTTCGGTGCTGGTCAACGCGGCCAGGAGGCGCTGCTCGGCGCGGCGGACGGCCGGATCGACGGCGGCGTGGTGCGCAGGTACGGACATTCGGAGCTCCCCTCGCGGTGAGGTCGGGCGGGACGACGGGGTCCGGGCCAGGCCCGGACCCCGTACGGACCCGATGGTCGGTCGTTCCGGATCAGCAGACGCAGTGGCAGCAGGCCGTGGTGTGTCCGGTGGTCGCGGCGGCACCGCCGGCCACCGTCTCCAGCTGGTCACGGTCCAGCTCGACCACGCCGGCCGGGTGGGACTCGACGACCTCGGGCGAGGCGGCGCGGCGGTACTCGTCCTTCCAGCTGCTGACGATGTCGGTGATGGACATTCGGTTTCTCCTCTCAGGACGACCGCCGGCCTGCCCGGCGGTCGTTGGCAGAACCAGCGTCGGTGCCGAGGGGGTGCCGGCACATGAGTAGCCGGTACCTCACCCCGGCCCGGTGCTGTCACCGTGGTGACAACCGAACCCGCGGGCCGGGGCGTCAGGTGTGCAGGCGTGTCTGGAAGGTGACGGCACCACCGCTCGGGGTGTGTGAGGGTGGGCCCGCGACACCCAGACCGCCGTGCACACGATCCGGCTGGTCGAGCGGATCGAGGACGGAGATGGCGACCGGGCCCGGGGGGACCCGGCCGGGTTGAAGGGGTTCCGTGTCTGCACCAGGAGGTTTCGTCGACGGTGCCGCCGGTTGGCCGTTCGTCGGCAGGACGCGCGAGCGGGACCGGGCGGTCGAGGCGCTCACCGCGTCGCCGGGTCAGGGGGTCGTGCTCACCGGCGATCCGGGGGTGGGAAAGAGCCGGCTGTTGGAGGCGGTGCTGGACCAGGCACTGCGACGCCAACATGTCGTACTGCGGGTCACCGCCACCCCGGGTTGGCGCGGCGTGCCGTTCGGCGTGCTCGCCAGCCGGCTGCCGCAGCCGTCCGACGCGAGCGTGGCCGACGTCTTCCGGGACGTGGAGCGCCGGCTCCGCGAGGTCGCGGCCGGCCGGGGCGTGGTGGTCGGCGTGGACGACCTCAACTGGCTGGACGACGCGTCCGGCGCACTGCTCGAACGTCTCGTCGCGGGCGGCACCGTACGGGTGGTGGCGAGCGTACGCGGTGACGCCCTGGACGCCGCGCCGGTGGCGGCGCTGCGCCGGTCCTGCGGCATCGACCGGGTTCACGTGCCGCCACTGGACCCGGACGAGACCGCCCTGCTGGTCCGCGAGGCGCTCGGTGGTCCGGTCGACGGCCTGACCCTCGGCACGCTGTGGCGGATCAGTCAGGGCAACCCGCTCTTCCTGCGTGAGGCACTGCGCTGCGGGCTTCGCGACGGCGGGCTGGTCCAGCGTGACGGGATGTGGACCTGGCCCGCCGAATCGCTCTGTCCCACGCACCTGGCCGACCTCATCGACCAGACACTCGGCACGCTCACCTCCGAGGAGGCCGAGGCGTTGCAGTACGTCGCGCACGCCGAGCCGGCACCGCTGGCGTTGATCGAGCGGACGGTCGACCCGCTGACCGCGGAGCGGCTGGAGGAGCGGGGCCTGATCCGCCTGGTCCGCCACGGTGCGGCCGTGCTGGTGCAGACCGGCCACCCGCTCTACGCCGAGGTGGTCCGCAACCGTACCGGCGCGCTGCGGGCCCGCCGGCTGCGCCGGACCCTGGCCGAGGCGCTCGCGACCGTGGACGGCGGCGGCGCCGACGACCGGGCGCGGATCGCGGCCTGGCGCTGCGAGGCGGATCTGCCGGTGGACGCGGACGACCTGCTGGTGGCATCGGAGTACGCGCTACGCCGGCACGACGCGGTGCTGGCCGAGCGGTTGGGCCGTCGGATCGGCTCCGCGCGGGGCGACTGGCAGGTGGGCCGGGCGCTGGTGGCTCAGGGCCGCAGCGACGAGGCGGACGGGTACCTGGCCCGCGCGGCGGCCGACCTCGTCGACCCGCGGGACCGCGCGGAGGCGACGGCGCTGCGGGCGCTGAACATGTACTGGGGTGGCCGCCGGCCGGACCGGGCCCGCGAGGTGATCGACGCGGGTCGCCGTGAGCTGCCTGCCGAGGCGCTGCCCGGGTTGCTCGCCGCGGAGGTGGGGGTCGCGGCGTTCGGCGGCGACGCGGTCGGCGCCCGGGCATCCGTGGTGCGGTTGGCCGCCGACCGGCCCCGGGATCCGCTGCTGGCGACGGCCGTCGCGGCGCTGCTGCCGTACCTGCTGCTGTTCGACGGGCAGCCGGGCCGGGCGGTGCGGATGTTCGAGACCGGCGAGGTCGACCTCCCGGAGACCTGGCCGACGATGCGGGCGGCCACGCAGGCGTGCCACGTGCAGTCCCTGGTGTTGTCCGGGCGGTTGCCGGAGGCCGAACGGCTGGCGCAGCGCTACTACCAGGACGCGGTGACCCGGGGCTCGGCGGACGCGGTCGGGCTGCTCGCCTTCTCCCGGGGCAAGTGCGCGTACCACGCCGGGCAGATGCGCCGGTCGATGCGCTGGCTGCACGAGGCGCGGACCCTCGTCGCCGAGGGCACCCTGTTTCCGATCCGGGACTACGTCCTGTCGGCCAACGCGTACGTGGCGGCGCAACTGGGTGAGCTGGCCGAGAGCAGGCGCCTGCTGCGGCAGCTCGACGACGACCGGGCCGACGACGACGGGGCGCACACCGGCGGCCTGGTGGCCATCGACGCCGAGCTGACCGCAGCCTGGCTGACCGCGGCCGAGGGGCGTCCGGCCACGGCCGTCGCCACGCTGCGCGACCTGCACGGGCGGGCCGAGCAGGCGACCACGGTCACGGTCGAGTGCCTGCACCTGCTCTCCCGCCTGGAGCCCAGCGCCGCGACCGCCGCGCGTCTGGCCGAGGCGACGACCGACTGTGACAGCCCGCTGTTCGGCCTGTGGTCCGAGTACGCCCACGCGCTGGCCGCCGACGACCCGGCCGCGTTGGAACGCGTCGGCACCGCCCTGGAGGCCAGCGGGTACCTGACGCTGGGGCTGGAGGCGGTGGTGGCCGCCGAGGCGGCGTACGGTCGGCGCGGCGACCAGCGCCGGGCGAACCTGCTGGCCCGCCGGGCGGACCTGCTGCGGGAGCGGTGCGGCGGCTACTGGCCGCCGTTGAGCCCTCGGCCAACGGACCGGGAGGGGCTCACCCCACGGGAGCGGCAGATCTGCGAGCTGGCCTCGACCGGGCGTGACAACGCGGCGATCGCGGCCGAGCTGGTGTTGTCGGTACGGACCGTGGAGAACCACCTCCAGCGGGCGTACGTCAAGCTCGGCGTACGGGGCCGGTCCGGGCTCACCCAGGCGATCGGCGTACGGCGGGCCGGGTGAGGCCGGGCTGCGGCGCGCCCACGGGGCGGATGCCGCGCCTCGGCCCACTCCCGCTCAGCGCGAGTAGTACTCGACGACGAGCTGCACGTCACAGACGACCGGCACCTCCGACCGCAGCGGGGGCCGGGCCAGCCGGGCGGTCAGGCCGGTCAGGCTGACCTCCAGGTAGGGCGCGGGACGCTCCGGGGCGTGCGCGCCGGCCGCCGCCACGACGAACGGCGCCTTGCCGCGACTGCGCTCCGACACTGCGATGACGTCACCGGGGCGCAGCCGCGCCGACGGCCGGTCCAGCCGACGGCCGTTCACGGTGATGTGGTGATGGGTGACGAGCTGGCGGGCCTGATAGATCGTCCGAGCGAATCCCGCCCGCAGCACCAGCGCGTCGAGCCGGGTCTCCAGATCGACGATCAGTTCCTCACCGGTCTTGCCCGGCCGGCGCACGGCCCGGTCGAACGCGGACCGCAGCTGGACCTCGCGCAGGTCGTACTGCGCCTTGAGGCGCTGCTTCTCCAACAGCCGGACCTTGTAGTCACTGGTGGTACGGCGGGCCCGGCCGTGTTGACCCGGTGGGAACGGGCGGCGCTCGAAGTACTTCACGCATTTCGGCGTCAAGGGGATGCCCAGTGCGCGGGAGCGCTTGACCTTGGGGCGGGTCTGATTCATCCTTCACCTCTCAAGTAAGGTAAGCCTTACCTTAATAGGAGGTGATCGGGTTGAGCAACCAGCTGACCGACATGACGGACGTGACCGACAGCCCGGCGAGCCGGCTCCGCTCGATGCTCGTCGCCAGCCCGTCGCTGGGCCTGCACCTGCCCGGCTTCCGGGCGGACATCGCCGGCCGACACGTCGTCACCCGGGACGGACGCCTACGAATCGAACTGCCCACGGATAGCCGGATGGCGCAGCACGTCGCGTACCAGGACGAGACGGTGGCGATGATCGAGGTGACCGACCTGGCACCCACCCCGGTACGCGACCGGGTCCGGGGACGCGCCACCCTCACCGGCTGGCTGAGCCCCGCCGAGGCCGACAGCACCGGACGCGCGGTCGACGACGACGTGGTGACGGTCCTCGACCTCGCCACCGCGGAGCTGACCACCGTCGACGGCACCACGTCGATCGACCCGGACGAGTTCGCCGACGCCGAGCCCGATCCGCTCGCCGCCGAGGAGGCCGACCTGCTGTGCCACCTCGACCACCACCACCCGCACACGGTCGAACGACTGTGCCGGCTGGTGGATCCCCGCCACCTGCATGGTGTCCGGATGGTCCGCCCGTTGCGCCTGGACCGCCACGGCATCGTCCTGCGGCTCGAACTGTCGAACCGCGACCGGGACGTCCGGCTGCAGTTCCCCAGCACGCTGCGCCATCCGGGCCAGCTCGGGGCACAGATCGAGGCACTGCTCGCGCACACGCGACACTGCCACCCTCCGCGCGCACGGTCCTAAACGGACAGGTGCCTTAGGTTAGGCTGACCTACCTCAAATACCCCTGAAAGGGGCAGTAAACCGGGAATCGTCCGCTCCGAGCCGGGTAAGGGTGTCCAGCAGACACGTCCAACGGAAGGCGGAAACGATCATGACTGACATGCTGGAGATGCCTCGGGTACACGAGTGCACGGTCACCGACTGCGGCTACAACCACGACGGCTGCCACGCGTTCGCCATCACCATCGGCCAGGAGAACGCCAACTGCGCCACCTTCATCGACACCTCCGCCAAGGGCGGGCTGGACCGGGTCATCGCCCAGGTCGGGGCGTGCCAGCGGTCCGAGTGCCGACACAACGCCGAGTTGGAGTGCCACGCCTCGTCGATTCGCGTCGGGCCGGGTCAGGACATCGCCGACTGCCAGACGTACGAACCACGATGAGTGGGGACCGGCCGGCTCCGCCGCGGAGCCGGCCGCAGACCCCGGGAACAGGTCAGTCCCACCGGTCCTGGTTCAGGAACCGGGCGAACCCCCGCCACGAGTTCGGCCCCATCACCCCGTCGATCGGGCCGGTGTAACCCCAGCCGGACGCGAGCCGCTGCACCGCCCTCCAGGTGTTCGCCCCCGGCACCCCGTCGATCGGGCCGGTGTAGCCGTAGCCACGCATGGCCCGTTGCAGGGCGGCGTAGGTCTGCGTACCGGGGACACCGTCGATCGGGCCGGTGTAACCCGAGGTGATCCGCAGCCAGTTCTGCATGCGCTTGTAGAAGACGGTGCCGGGGATGCCGTCCTGCTCGGTCGAGGTCTTGGGCAGCCCGCCGCCACCCGGGTTCTGGGCGATGTAGGTCAGCGGGTTGATGCGTACCCCACTGGGGTTGATCATGTGCCAGTGCAGGTGTGGCCCGGTGGAGCTGCCGGACCCGGGCGCACCGACCGCACCGCCCGAGCGTCCCACGATCGCACCGGCGCCGACCGCGGTGCCGTTGGACAGCAGGAACTGGGACAGGTGCAGGTACTGGCTGCGGTATCCGTCCGCGTGGTAGATCGTGACGGTGTGGCCGCCCGTACCGTTGTTCGGGATGTTCTGGATCGTGCCGGCGCCGCAGGCCGGCAGGTTGGTGCCGACGCCCATCCCGAAGTCGATACCGCCCAGCGAGCCGCTGTTCAGGTGGTCCTGCCAGGTGCCGGTGATCGGGTAGCCGGCGAACGGGTTGTAGATCGCGGGCGCGGCGTGGGCGATCCCGGGCAGGCCGACGACGCCACCGACGGCGAGCGCGCCGGTGGTCAGCGCGGTGCCCCGCAGCAGCCTCCGACGACTGATCCCGGGCTGTGACTGCTGTCCGTCGCCGCCGCAGCAGCCGGACGGATTGTCGTGGTTCATGGCCGGTCCTCCATACGGTCGTAGTTGACCATGGGCGAGCAGAGGGTAACCCTCGAAATCGTGGGGATCAATGTCCGGACCGGGCCGGACCGGGTCGGGACGGACGACCCCAGGCAGTGAATTCTGTCAACCCAATCTGAACATTTCCTTCGTCGTGACAGCCAAGGTGGGCAGGTATTGACATCGATGGTCGTCGCGGGTTGACTCGCCGGCAATCGAGCGAGCGGGCAACCGACGAGTGCAGCGTGAAGGGGCAGCCATGGGTATGCGTCGTCGTACGCTCCTCGGGCGGGTCGCGGCCATCGGTGCGGCCGGCGCCGTCGGTGCCACCGGGGCCGCTCTGATGACGGCCGGCCCCGCCCAGGCGGCGGTGTGGAAGAAGCGGTTGACCGGCGCGGACCTCGACACCAACAGCCGGTGGCGGGTGGCCGGCACCGACCTGGGCATCCCGTACGTGCTGGAGAACGGGTCGATCGGCTATCTCTTCGGCGACACCTTCAACACGCCGTGGCCGGAGGGCCCGCCGCTGCCGAACGACTGGCGCTCACCGGTCATGTTGCGCTCCGCCATCCACCCGGCCGCGCCGGGCGGGGTGGTCTTCGACAGCGCCGCACGGGTCGCCGGCAACGGACGCGCGCCGGAGCTGATGCACAACGGCCACAACGGCGTCGGCATCGACGGGCTGTGGGAGGTGACCGTCATCCCCAACGACGGCATCGCCTTCCCGGAGACCGGTCGGCAGCTCGTCTCCTACATGAGCATCGAGAACTGGAACTCCGCCGGCCCGGCCGGTCCGCAGTGGAGGTCGCGCTACGCGGGGCTCGCCTACTCGGACAACGGCAACGACTTCATCCGTACGCCGCTGAAGTGGTGGAACAGTCCCGACAACAAGGACCCGTTCCAGATGTGGACCATGCAGCGCGACGGCGACCACGTCTACGTCTTCTCGGTACGCTCCGGGCGCCAGGACGGCCCGATGATGCTGCGCCGCGTCCGGTGGGACCGGCTGTTCTACCCCGAGTCGTACGAGGGGTGGGGCTGGAACGGCACGAACTGGGGCTGGGGTCGCCCCTGCACCGCCATCCTCACCGGCCGCTTCGGCGAGCCGTCGGTACGCCGCCTCACCGACGGGACCTGGGTGATGTCGTACCTGAACTGCCAGACCGGCAACCTGGTCACCCGGACCGCCGCGGGGCCGGATCGGGCGTGGACCGCGGAGAAGGTCCAGGTCACCGGTTGGCAGGAGCCCGCCCTCTACGGCGGGTTCATCCACCCCTGGTCGAGTCGCGACGCCAACGACCTGCACCTGATGGTCTCGAAGTGGACGCGTACGCCGGACGGCCGAAGCACCGCATACCACGTCAGCCAGTTCGTCGGCTCGGTGTGACCGGCGGCATCCACATCGACCGTCGTGTGTGTAGGTTGTGGATGTCGTCGACAGCAGCGATGGGGGCCGGGATGATCAGCCGGAGCGGTGAACTGTCAGCGGTGGACCGAATCGACACCTCGGTAGCGCACCCGGCTCGCAGATACAACTACCTGCTGGGCGGCAAGGACAACTTCGCCGCTGACCGGGAGTCCGGCGACGCCCTCGCCGCCGCGATGCCCACCATCCGGCTCGCCGCCGTCGAGAACCGGATGTTCCTCCAGCGCGCGGTACGGTTCCTGGCGCGGCAGGGCGTCCGGCAGTTCCTGGACATCGGCACCGGCATCCCGACCGCCGACAACACGCACGAGGTCGCCCAGGCGGTCATCCCGTCCGCCCGGGTCGTCTACGTCGACAACGACCCGATCGTGCTGGCCCACGCCCGCGCGCTGCTGAGCAGCACCTCGGAGGGCCGCACGGCCTACCTCGACGCCGACCTGCGTGAGCCGGAGAAGATCCTCGCCCACCCTGATCTGGACGCCACGTTGGACCTGTCCGAGCCCGTCGCGTTGATGCTGGTGGCGATCCTGCACTTCATCCGCGACGACGAGGACCCGAGGGGCATCCTCGCCCGGCTCGTCGCCGCGCTCCCGACCGGCAGTTATGTGGTCGCCTCCCACGTCACCTGGGAATATCTGCCGCCGGCGGTGACCGCCAAGCTGGAAGCCAACAACGACAACGGCCAGTTCCGGGCCCGCAACACCGAGCAGTTCGCCGACCTCCTCGACGGCCTGGAGCTCGTCGAGCCGGGCATCGTGTCCGTGGCGCGGTGGCACACGGACGACCTGCCGCAGCCGCGCCCGTCCGTGCAGGACGTGTCCTTCAACGGCGTCGTCGCCCGCGTCGTGCGGTGACCGACAGTCCGGCAGGGTCAGCCTGACCGCAGGACACGTCGTCACCGCCCCGAGCCGGATCTGCGCGCCGGGGAGTCGGCGATGTGGTCGAGGACATCGGTCCACCGTCGGCGCTGTTCGTCGGTGCGGATCTGCCCTGTCGACAGCGTGTCACCAGCCATGAAGCCATCATGCAGATGCGGCCGATGAAAGGGAACACCAGGCCGATGCTGCGGCCCCAACAGCCATCTTCTCCTCGCAGGTGCGGTGGACTAGGGTTGGCCGACATGACGGTGTTTCGGATCGGCGAAGCGGCCGACCTGGTCGGAGTCAGCGTCGACACCATGAGGCGTTGGGTCGACGCGGGGCGCGTCGCCGCGGTCCGCGACGAGCACGGCCACCGCGTGATCAGAGGGATCGACCTCGCCACGTTCGTCCAGACCCAGGCCGCCGAGCCGGAGGATCGCGCCGACGAGTCGTCCGCGCGCAACCGCTTGCGGGGGATCGTCACCGCGGTGGTCAAGGACACCGTGATGGCGCAGGTCGACATCCAGGCCGGGCCGTTCCGGGTGGTGTCGCTGATGAGCCGGGAAGCCGTCGACGAACTCGGCCTGACCGTCGGATCGGTGGCGATCGCCGTCATCAAGTCCACCACGGTCATGGTGGAGAAGCCCACCCCGACCACCGGCAGCAGAGGGAGGACCAGCTCGTGAGAGCACGACGGTTCCGCATCGCCCTGGCCGCACTCACCGCACTGGCGGCGTTCGGCGTCACCGGCTGCGGCGACGCCGACCCCGCCAGCCCGCAACCGGGCAGCACCGCCTCCGGCGTCAGCGGCACGATCACCGTCTTCGCGGCGGCGTCGCTGACCGAGTCGTTCACCACGATCGGCAAGGACTTCGAGGCGGCCAACCCCGGCACGAAGGTCACCTTCAGCTTCGCCGGCAGCTCCGCGCTCGCCACCCAGATCAACCAGGGTGCCCCAGCGGACGTGTTCGCGTCCGCCGCCCCGGCGAACATGAAGGCGGTCACCGACGCGGGCAACGGCGACGGCACCCCGACCACCTTCGTGAAGAACCAGCTCGTCATCGCCGTGCCCAAGGGCAACCCGAACGGTGTGACCGGGCTGAGGGACCTCACCAAGCCCGGCGCGAAGGTCGCGCTCTGCGCCGAGCAGGTGCCCTGTGGCGCGGCGGCGAAGAAGGCCCTCGACGCCGCCGGGGTGAAACTCACCCCGGTCACGCTGGAGCAGGACGTCAAGGGCGCCCTGTCCAAGGTGAAGCTCGGCGAGGTCGACGCCGCCCTGGTCTACCGGACGGACGCGAAGGCATCCACCGCCGACGTCGACGGCATCGAGTTCCCCGAATCCGCCGGTGCCATCAACGAATACCCGATCACCGTCCTGAAGAGCGCGCCGAACAAGACCGGCGCGGCGGCCTTCGTCGCGTACGTGCGGTCGGACGCCGGCAGGTCCGTGCTCAGCCAGGCCGGTTTCCAGGCCCCGTAGGACGTGTCAGTCGCCAACGGTACGGACGTGGCGGAACGACCAGCGGTGGTCGCTCCGCCACGTCGCCGACGTTCCCGCATTCCGGTCGCGCTTCTCGTCCCCGCCACGCTCGGGCTGCTGTTCCTGGTCCTACCCCTGATCGGGCTCCTGGTCCGTACGCCGTGGAGCACCCTGCCGCAGCGACTGGCCGAGCCCGGCGTACTCACCGCACTGCGCCTGTCGTTGCAGACCGCGACCCTCGCCACGCTGCTCTGCCTGGCCTTCGGCGTACCCCTGGCGTGGTTGTTGGCCCGGGCCGAGTTCCCCGGCCGGCGCGTCGTCCGCGCGTTGGTCACCGTGCCGCTCGTGCTCCCGCCCGTCGTCGGCGGAGTGGCGCTGCTGCTGGTCTTCGGCCGCAAGGGTCTGCTCGGCGGCTGGCTCGACTCCACGTTCGGCATCACCCTGCCGTTCACCACTACCGGCGTCGTCCTCGCCGAGGCGTTCGTCGCCATGCCCTTCCTGATCATCGCGGTCGAGGGTGCGCTGCGCGGCGCGGACACCCGCTACGAGGAGGCCGCCGCAACCCTCGGCGCGGGACGCTGGACGACCTTCACCCACGTCACGCTCCCCCTCGTCGCCCCCGGCATCGCCGCCGGGGCGGTGCTCTGCTGGGCCCGCGCGCTCGGCGAGTTCGGCGCCACCATCACCTTCGCCGGCAACTTCCCGGGTCGCACCCAGACCATGCCGCTCGCGGTCTATCTCGCGTTGGAAACCGACCTGCAGTCGGCGATCGTCCTGAGCCTCATCCTGCTCACCGTCTCGGTCACCATCCTGGCCAGCCTCCGCGACCGATGGATCACCAGCCCGTGACGACCGACACGGATCCCAGTCTCGACGCCCATCTCGTCGTCGACCAGGGCACCTTCCGCCTCGACCTGACCCTGCGGGTCGCGCCGGGCGAGGTCGTCGCGCTGCTCGGGCCCAACGGCGCCGGCAAGACCACCGCCCTGCGTACGCTCGCCGGCCTGGCCGCACTCACCGCCGGCCATGTCACCCTCGGCGGCACCGACCTCGACCGGCCCGAGCGTCGGGTCTGGGTGCCCACCGAGCGCCGTCCGATCGGCGTGGTCTTCCAGGACTACCTGCTGTTCCCGCACCTGAGCGCACTGGACAACGTCGCGTTCGGCCCCCGGCGGCACGGCGTCGACCGGCGTGCCGCCCGCGAACAGGCCGCCGGCTGGCTGGACCGGATGGGGCTGGCCGACCACGCCCGGCGCAAACCACGTCAGCTCTCCGGTGGCCAGGCCCAACGGGTCGCGCTCGCCCGCGCCCTCGCCGTCGACCCGGCGCTGTTGCTGCTCGACGAGCCGCTCGCCGCGCTCGACGCCCGTACCCGCCTCGACACCCGGGCCGAACTGCAACGCCACCTCGGTGACCACACCGGGGCCACCCTGCTGGTCACCCACGATCCGCTCGACGCCCTGGTCCTCGCCGACCGGCTGATCATCGTCGAGGACGGCCGGGTGGTGCAGGAGGGCGATGCCGCGACCATCACCGCCCGACCGCGCACCGACTACGTGGCCCGCCTCGTCGGGCTCAACCTCTACCGCGGCGCCGCCAACGGGCTGACCGTCCTGGTCGGTGGCACCTTCCCGCTCGCCACCGCCGAGCAGCACCACGGGGACGTCTTCGTCGCCTTCCCACCCTCGGCCGTGGCCCTGTATCCGAAGCGCCCCGACGGCAGCCCCCGCAACACCTGGCCGGCCACCATCAGCGGCATCCAACGCCACGGCGACAACCTGCGCGTCCAGCTCGACGGCCCGGTCGGGGTGGCCGCCGACATCACCCCGCTCGCCGCCGCCCACCTCCACCTCGTCCCGGGCCAGGCCGTCTGGGCCACGGTCAAGGCCACCGAGACCCGCGTCTACCCCTGTTCGGGCTGACCCGACCTGTCGGAGCCACGGCCGCTGGCTCTGCACCGGTCGACCACCTGCGCGGCGGCCGCACCTGAGCGCGGTATACCTGTGAGTCATAATCATGACCCACAGGTATATGGCTCCTGAGCAGTACCGGCACCACGTCCCCACCACGTCGGGGTCGACCGGCGGACGTGGTTGGATGGTCCGGTGCAGTTCACCGTGACAGACGCGCCGACGCGGGAGCGATTCGAGGCGCGCGACGAGGCGGGCGCGGTCGCCGGGGTGGTCACCTACCAGCTGACCGGCAACGTCATCGCCTACACCCACACCGAGGTCGATCCGGAGTTCGAGGGCAAGGGCGTCGGGTCGACCCTGGCTCGGGCGGTGATGGACGACGCGCGGGCCAAGGGCCGTACCGTCGTGCCGATCTGCCCGTTTCTCAGCGAATGGCTGGTCAAGCACCCGGAGTACGAGGGCATCGTGGCTCGATCGACCCGCAAGGTGAAATAGGTCCTTCTCGTCCCGCCACGCCGGGCCGCGACCGCCGCTGTCGTATCGATAACGTTGGCTCATGACACCCGACGACGAGAAGTTCCTTCGCCAGGCGATCGAGATCGCCGGTCGGGCCGGCGCGGCCGGCGAGCGGCCGTTCGGTTCACTGCTGGTCGGCCCGGACGGGGACGTCCTGGCCGAGGACCACAACACGGTGGTCTCGGAACGCGACATCACGGCCCACCCGGAGCTGAAGCTGGCCCGCTGGGCGGCCAGGGAACTCGCCCCGGAGGTAGCAGCCGGCACCACCATGTACACGAGCTGCCAGCCATGCCCCATGTGCGCGACCGCCATCACCCGCTCCGGCCTGGGGCGGATCGTGTTCGGCCTGTCCGGCGAGCAGTTCGAGGACGTCAAACCGCCCACCCCGGAGCCGGCCCCGGTCCGTTACGAGGGACCGGCGTTGTTCGCCGAGGCCCGCGAGCCGATCGACCGTTACTACTGACGGTCGGCGACCCGCGCGTGGTCCCAGGAGTGGTGGTGCGGCGCGGACCACGACGGAGTCGGTGAGGTCCGGTACGGACAGCGACATGGGCGTACTCCCTGGGGTGGTTGGGTTCTTTCAGAGCGCGAACAGCAGGGCGGCACTGATCAGGACGACCACCGCGGTGGCGAAGTGGATGCCGAAGGCCGCTGCCCTGGTGCCGCCGTGGCGCAGGACGATCACCGTGTCGCCCAGCGGCAGCAGGGCCACGACGAGCATGAACCACGCCTCGGCCTGCGCGCCGGCGAACGCCAGCAGGACCAGGCCGAGTACGCCGTAGCTGAGGTCACGCAGGCCTTTGATCGTCAGATAGGCGCCGTCCCCGCCGGGTCTGGCCGGTACGCCGTAGCCGGCCGCGGCACTGTGCGGGGCGAGCAGGAAACGGGCACCGATGACGACGACGAAGAGGTTGAGCACGATGGCGAGCCCGTAGGCGATGGGGGTGAGCACGGCGACTCCCGTTGTCTTGTGACGATGAGGGGTGGTGTGGAAACAGCTTCCGGCCACGAACCCCTATTGATCAACGATGACTTCGGCCGATATTGATAACCTGTGCGTTATCGCCGGAGGTGCTGCGAGTGGAACTACGCGACATCGAGATCTTCCTGACGCTCGCCGAGGAACTGCACTTCGGCCGGACGGCCGAGCGCCTGCACGTCTCCCAGGCCCGGGTGAGCCAGGCGATCAAGAAGCAGGAACGGCAGATCGGCGCGGCCCTGTTCGACCGGACCAGTCGCACCGTGACCCTGACGCCGATCGGCCGCCAACTCCTCGACGACCTTCGGCCCGTTCAGCGCGGCCTACGCGACAGCCTGCAACGCGCCACGGCGGCAGCCCGGGGCACGACCGACGTCCTACGCCTGGGCATGCTCGCCAGCAACCTGGACGACCTGCGTCCGCTGTTGGACGGCCTACGGTCCCGCCGCCAACACTGTCTCCTGGAGATAGCCCACAACCACTTCAGCGACCCGTTCGGCCCGCTGCGCCGAGGTGAGATCGATGCCCAGATCAATTGGCTGCCGATCCAGGAGCCCGACCTCACCGTCGGGCCGATCGTCCACACCGAACGGATCCTGCTCGCCGTCGCGACCGACAACCCGCTCGCCTACCAGGACTCGGTCCGCTACGAGGACCTCGGCGACTACGTCGTCCCCTCCACCACCGCCCCGGACTACTGGGTGTCGGGCATCACGCCGTTCCACACTCCGAGCGGCAGGCCCATCCCGCGCGGCCCGTACGTGGCCAACTTCCAGGAACTCATCACCATCGTCGCGGCCGGCAACGCGGTCTGCCCGGTGCACGACCACGCGAGCCGCTACTACGCCCGTCCCGACATCCGCTACCTGCCGATCGCGGACGCGCCGATCGCCGAGTGGGCACTCATCTGGCGTACGGCGGCGGAGACCGACCTCATCCGTACACTCGCCCAGGTCGTCACCGATCTCGGACCGCTCCGGCTGTAGGCGGTTCGCCCGTGGGGCGCGGTCCGGATCTTCCGGAACGCGCCCCACGGGCGCCTGCCGTCAGCCCGCGACCGAGCGGAAGACCGGGTAGTAGCCGCCGGACTGACCCGCGGCGGTCGGGTGGTAGGAGATGCCGAGGTTGGTGAAGTTGAGGGCGTGCAGCCACTTCTCGCCGTAGCTGCACAGCTGATGGCCGACGAACTGCGACCGGACGTCGGCGAAGGCGAACCCGGCAGCCCCGGCGGCGCTGCGAATGATGTCGTCCACCAGGTTGATGGCTTCGTTGATCTTCGCCCGCGAGGTGGCGCTGAGCCCGACGCACGTCGTACCGAGCTGGTAGAACACCGGGTAGCCGACGACCACCACCCGCGCCGACGGCGCTCGGGTGCGGATGCCGTTGTAGACGCCGTTCAGCAGGTTCGCGAGGTCGGCGCGGGCCTTGTTCTCGGCGCCCTGTACGGCGGCCACGCATTCGGTGGTCCCGTAGAGCACGCAGGTCGTCATGATGTTGGCGAAGCCGACGTCGTTGCCGCCGACCGAGACGCTGACCAAGGTCGTGGTGGCGCTGAGTGCGCCGAGCTGCGAGCTGATCACGCTGGCGGTGGTGGCGCCCGAGCAGGCGACCGACCGGTACGACGCGGGGCGCACATTGGTGGCGTACAGCGCCGGGTAGGCGTTGGAGCTGCGCTGACACGAACCGCTCTCCGCGGTGTAGCTACCGGCGCCCACCCCGGAGGAGTAGGAGTCGCCGAGGGCGACGTAGTGGTCGCTGGGAGCGGCCTGGGCGGGCGCTGCCAGGGTGAAGGTGGCGCCCAGAGCCGTGACCAGGCTCAGGGCAAGGGTTGCCAGACGGGATCTCCGCACGTCGCGCTCCGGTGGTGGTAGGAGGTTCGGTGTGAGATAGGTATCACCAAACATCGATGATGAAAAGATCCTGTCGGCGCGTCCCGCCGCCGTGCCGGTCGGCGCCGGGAGGCGGCGGCCGTCCGACGAGGACCGATGACTGACGGCTACCGAAGAAATTCCTTCGGTGCCGGGTCAGATCAGCGCGATGGCGTACGGCTAGGCGGGCCGCTCGTGGGTGAGCTCGTCGTGGCGCAGGCCA
Source organism: Micromonospora vulcania (assembly GCF_042658605.1). NCBI lineage: Bacteria > Bacillati > Actinomycetota > Actinomycetes > Micromonosporales > Micromonosporaceae > Micromonospora > Micromonospora vulcania. The sequence continues at coordinate 323,623 of NZ_JBHSQS010000006.1, forward strand.
CTGGAGCTCTCCCCTCGACCGGGTCCGACGTGCCAGCCCGACCAGACCCGGATCGTGCCGTCGACCGCGCGGGCACGGCGCGGCACCAGCGTGACCCGGCGGCCGACCCGGGGCAGTTCGATGGCGTCGAGCCGGAAGCTCTGCTGGTCGCCCAGGAGTCGGCCGGCCGGCGCGGACGTCGCCGGCAGCGCCAGTACGCCCCCGGCTTCCGGCAGCAACGGCAGCCACGACTCCGGCACCGTGGTGGAGAGCCGATAGTGCAACGCGTTCTCCACGGTGGGCTCGTCGCCGGCGCGGGCCTGCCGGGCCGACTCGACCTCGCGGCGGTCGACGACGGTGCCGGTCGGCCCGGTCACCCGTAGCTCGACCGCCCAGGCGAGGTTGGCCATCTCGTCGCGGCTGAGGAGCACCTCCTCGCGAGAAGCGCCCTCCGTCACATCCACGATGGACGGTGCGAGGACCAGGCCGGCCGCGCCGTCGCTGTGGAACATCCGCCAGGCGCGACGCCCGCCGCCCGGGCCGTCGAAGTCGACCGCCGAGGGGACCGTGACGGTCTCGTCGAAGCAGGTGTCGACCTCGATCGTGACGACGCGGCAGAGCGAGCCGGCGGCCATCGACATCGGTACGGCGAAGAAGTCGTTGCCGTAGACGAGGGCGAACTCGGCCAGCAGCAGGCGTCCCAGGTCGTCCGGAGCGGCGTCGATCCGGCCGAGGTCGACGGCCGCGTCCTCGAACTCCCACCAGCGTGGGCGGGGCATGCCGGGGAAGCTGAGCCGGTTGGGCAGCACTCTGGTGGTCACGGGCGCCGAGGGTGCGTCCGCCGCCGCCATCGAGGTGGATCCGGCGCCGTCGAACGAGTGCCAGTCGATCCGGCCACCCCGGTGCTCCGGCGCGACCAGCGCGGTGGGCCCGGTGGAGGTGGATGCCGCGAGGCGGAACGGCGCGGCGAGACGGCCGGGCAGCCACGCCCCGCTGGTGGCAGCGAAGCGGGCGTCCCACCAGCGGGCGTACCGGCCGGCCGCGTCGCGTACCGCCGCCTGGTCGCCAACGTCGTACGCCGGGCCGGGCGGGGATTTCGGGGCCTGCGCGGACCCGATCGCCGTCCGTAGCGCCTCCCCGTCGAGCGCCCGCCCGGCGAGCAACCCGGACCAGCGCCGGCCGGCCTGGTCGCTGCGGTCCTCGGCGGCGGCGTCGAGCGGGGGCAGCGCGTAGTGGTCGCGGAGCGCGGACGCGTACCGCCCGGCCAGCGTGGCGCCGAGCAGCCGTAGCAGGTGCTGACCGGCGCGGGCGCGATCGCCGAGCCCGGGGGTCACCGGCACCGCGTCGACCCGGCTCTCGATCGGCTGGCCGGCCGGGAGTGTGGTGCCGTCACCGGCCGGCGTCTGCGTACCGGTCGTCCACCGGGTGATGGTGGAGTGCTCGGCGGTGAGCCGGACGAGCGTGGGTGAGCCGTTGTCCGATCCGGTGAGCTCGCCGCTCTGCCACTGCCTAGCAAGCATCCACAGTGGATCCGCGACGCGAGCCGCGATCGACGAAAGCTCCCCGTCGCGGGTACGCGGCTCCAGCCGTCGCCAGGTCGTCACCGATGGCATGGTCAGCCCTCGAATCTCGTGGAAACCGTGTCGCCGCCCGGGTCGCCGCCGATGTTGTGCGGAAGCAGGAGCGCGGGGAGCAGATGCCCGTACGCCGGGACGAGGTCGGGGTCGACGGCGCGGATCTGGGCCAGTGCGGCGGTCTCGGCCACCACGTCGCCGAGCGCGTCCCAGGTCCACCGGCGGCCCGGGTCCGGCGCGACGGCGAGCAGGATCGACTGGGGCGCGGTGGCGTCCGGGGTGTCCAGGTGGAACGCGATCGCCGTGTTCTCCTGGGTCGACGGGACGACCTCGACCCAGGCGTCCACCAGCAGTGCAGCCGCCGCGCTCTCGCGCCAGGTCGGGTCCGGGCCGCTGACGACCACCGAGACGCAGCCGGCCGGGATCCGTGGGCCGCCCGGGTCGGGGGCGAGCGCGACCCAGCGCGTCGCGGCCCCGGCCGGCAACTGCACGACGTCCCAACCGCCCGGGTCCCCGCCGGTCACCTCGCTGCCGAGCAGGAAGTCCTGCAACCGGGCCGCGCCGGCCCGTACCGTGGCGACGCCGTCGAGCCACCCGGCAACCTCGTCATCGGTCGCGCCGGACGGCGTGGCGACGGTGGGTACGCCCGGTTCGAAGAGTGGCAGCACCCGGAAGCCCTCACCGAACAGGCTCTCCACCGCGGCCGGCCCGTCCCCCTCGGCAGTGGCCCTGGTCGACGCGGCGAGGCGCTCGACGGCCTGGATGTGCGCCGCCCGGGCCCGTACGGCCAGGTCGGCGCGATCCGCCTCGACGTCGGCGGAGGCGGGTGGCGCGGCGGCGTCCGCGATGCCGAAGCCGCTGAGCCGGTCGAGCACGTCGAGCAGCCCGTCCGCCGGCATCGTCGGCAGGCGCACGGCGTTGGCGGCGGCGGTCACGTCCCGGTACGCCGGGAGGTCCAGCAGGTTGGTCAGCCCACCGGTGTCCATCCCGGGATAGAGGGCGTCCACGGTGGCGCGCTGATCGGCGTCGAGCGTGAAGTACGGGCGCAGGTCGTTCACCGCCGCGGTGAGGCTCGCCCGGGCGGTGCTGGCCCGCGCGGCGAGGTCGGCGTCGTCCCGTGCGGGGTCCTGGGCGGTGCCGGCGCGCAGGTCGCCGGCGTGTGCCGCGCGAGCGCCCATGATGAGGTTGCGACCACTCTCGGCGAGCGTGAGCAGCTCCGGAACACTCAGCCGGTCGACGTCCCAGTCCTCGGCGGGTTCGGTGACCAGCGTGAGGTCCGTGGTTCCGAGGCTGGCCTGGGCGTGCCGCAGCAGCCGTCGGCCGAGGTTCGTCTGGGCGAGGCTGGCCACGCCCGGTGCGGACGCGGCGAGTACGTCCCAGGGTGACAGCCCGACCTCGGCGAGGCTGAACTCCTCGGGTTCGCCTCCGGCCGACGCCACCCGGAAGAACACCCGGGCCGGATCGCCGAGCGTCAGCGCGGCCCAGGCGTTGAGTCGGGGTTCGGCGCTCGCGCGGGCGTGCCGGGCGCGCTGGGCCACGGTGGCCGGCCAGGCCGCCAGGGCGGATGCCGCCACCTTGCTGCCCGGGTCCGGCGCGACCACCAGCAGACGGTGGGTGACACCGGTGCCCTGTCGCGGGGTACGCAGCACGTCGGGGTCGTCCGACGCGGGGACCTCGCCACGGGTGAGGGCGTCGAGCGTGCCGGCCGCCCGGATCGGGTTGCGCTGGAGCAGCTGGTGCACGCCCTCGGCGACACCGATGTCGGCGATCGCGTCGGCGACGTCGGCGACCCGCTCGATGGCCGCGTCGATGGCCCGTTGGTCGGCGCTGCCCGGTGTGGGAAGTGCCTGCTGCTGGCCGGGTGGGGTGGTCCCCCACGGCAGGCCCGCCCCCTCGGCCAGGGCGAGCAGGGCCAGCCCGTCGGTGGTGACCATCGCCGCCACGGTGGACACGTCGACGCCCTCCGGCGCCGGGGTGAGCAGCCCCACGTCGAGCGGGACGAGCTGCCGTACGGCGGTCAGGTAGCGGGCCGCTCCGGCATCGGAGAGCGCGCGTTCGAAGCGGTAGCCGAGCGCGGCGCCGAGCGACTGGCCCTGGCGCAGCGCGCCGAGCACGTCCAGCGCCGCGCGTACCCGGCCGGAGGAGAGGTCGACGGCCAGTTCGCCGCCGGGGTGGGTCAGGTGCCCCGAGCGGAGCACGGCGGCGGTGGCGGCGTGGGTCATCGAGGGCGCGTGCACGTACCCGGTGGACGGTGACCCGGTGGCCGGCCGCAGGTCGCGGACGAAACCGTACCCGCCGGTGTGCGCGCCGGTCCGCCTGGTCCCGCGCAGCTGGCCCAGCCGCTCGGTGGCGACCGCCGTGATCCACGCGTCGAGCCGGTGGGTGGCCAGGTCCAGGGCCCCGCCGGTGAGCCGGGCGAGTTCGCCGGCGGGAATCTCGGCGAGCCGACCCAGGGCGGAGAGCGTCTCGGCCAGCGGTCGCACCTGCGGTGGCGGGTTCGCGTCCCGGGCCGCCTTGTACAGCACCTCGGCCAGCGGCCTGCCCTGGTAGGTGGCCGTGGAGAGGTGCCGCCAGGAGGTCAGCGTGCGGGTCACCACCGGGTCGGGCTTGGTCAGGTCGACGAGGTCGACGAGTTCCGGCTCGGGCAGCGGTGGCGGGTCCGCCGTCGGCACCGGCACCATTGCGAACGCGGCGTCCGCGTACGCCTGTAGGAGGCTGTGCCGGACCAGCCGGGCCAGCAGCGGCTCGTCCGCGCCGATCCAGTTGTCGTGCAGCTCGGCCGGGGTCGCGTCGAGCATCTCGCGCAGCCACGGCAACGGCCGGTCCCGGTCCGGTCCGGCGGCGGTGCCCGTCAGGTCCTGCCCCGGCTTCGGCGGCTCGACCGGACTGGCCACGTCGGTGTAGCCACCACGGCCGAGCCGTACCGGACGACCGGGGGTGATGCCGAGATCGTCGAGCAGGGCCGCGACGACGGCAGCGGCCGAGCCGGTCGGCTGCCCTCGGCCGAGCACCCGGGCGGTGCTCTCCAGGACCGCGGCGCCCACGAACGGTCGTGCCTCGAACGTCTGCGACACCGCGTCGGTGGCGAGCAGGTCGAGCAGCGTCCGGTCCGGGTCGCGGTCGCCGTCGTGCACGTGGGCGGCCCCGGCCGACGCCTCGCGCCACCGCTCGGCGAGCCGGCGCAGCAGGTTGACCTGGCGGCTCGGGGTGCCCAGGCCGCTGGTGGATTCACGGAACGGGGTCCACGGCACCGCGACGAGCGCCGCACCCCGCAGGTCGGCGGGTGGCTGGCCGAGGTTGGCGTACCAGCCGGCCGGCCAGGTGAACACGCCGTCGGTCGGGGTGACGCCGACGGTGTAGCCCGCCGTGACGGTGCCGTCCGGGTAGGTGCGGTACGCCGCCAGCAACGCCTCGGGCGCACCGTCGCCGTCGACGTCGGTGACGGTCAACGCGGTCCCGACCGACCCGATGCCGGTGGCGGAGGCGGGCCCGACGGGCAAGGGTCCGGACCATCCGGCGACCTGACCGTCGGCGTCGAGCCCGTGGCCGACGTGCCAGCGGGCCAGGGGTGTGTCCGGCGCGGCGGCGGTCTCCTCGGTGACCACCACCAGGTCGTAGCGGTCCTTGCTGGGCAGCAGGGCGGCCGAGGTGACCCGCTCGGTGGCGGTCAGCCGTGCGGTGATGTCCACCAACGCCGACCAGGCCCGCACGGTCGAGCCGTTGAAGCCACTTCCCACCAGGACGGCGGTCTGGGGGCGCAGCTTCGGTCGGGTCGGCTCGAACTGCAGCACGAACGCCACGTCCCGTCGGCCCACCGCGACGGCGAGCCCCTGCAGTCGGCGGGCGGGGAAGCCGCCGGGCACCGGGCCGATCCGCAGCGCGGCGGGCCCGGTGGGTCCGCCGTCGTCCAGACCGATCCGTAGGCAGGTGATGCCGCCGGTGGCCGGGTCGGCGTCACCGGCGTACGCGATGACGATCCGCGTCCGCTCGCCGGAGGTGCTCGGGTCGGTGGCGGCCGCGACCAGCCGGGCCGCCGCTGGACTGGGCAGCGCGAAGACGCGAGGTTCGAGGAACGTCCAGACCGCCTGGTCGGTCAGCCCACCGAAGACCCGGAGCCGGGTGGCGGTGCCCTTCCTCGCCGGTACGAGTTCGACACTGACCAGCCCGGCGGTCCGCCCGGGACGCCAGCGATCCAGCGATGTCACCGGAAGTACGCCGTACGGCTGACGCCCGACCCGCAGCACCGGCAGCGGCCCGCCGGCCCGGACGCTGTCGATGATCCACCGCCGCCAGGCCGGCCCCTCCTGGTCGAACTCGTCGAGTCGGAGCAGCTGGGTCAGGTAGTAGCCCCAGGTACCGGGCCAGAGCAGGGTGGCCAGGTCGACTTCGAGCGCGGCCCGGCGCTGGGCGGCACCGGGGAGGTCGTCGAACGTGGCGATCGGTACGCCGAGTGCGGACGCGAGCCGGTCGGCGTCCCCGCCGTCGCCGGCGACCGGGCCCGCTGCCGGCGTGAACGGGTCGGCGAACGGTGCCCCCACGTACGCCGAGCGGGCCTGCTCGTCGTTGTTGGTCGGCGCGCCGTGCGCGACCAGGTCGAGGCCGTCGCCCAGGCCGTACCGGTGGGCTCGCAGGAGGTCGGCGAGCCCGGCGTCGGGCGGCTCGGTGGCCCGGACACCGACGACGGTCAGCAGGTCGACCGGGTCGCGGTCGGGCAGGTCGAGCACCAGACCCATGCCGGCGTCGAGCGCCGCACCGAAGTCGGTCATCCACCGCATGCCGTCGTCGATCAGGCCGCCGCCGGTGTCGGCCGGGTCCGGGCCGGCCGGCAGGGGGCGGCGGATGAGGCTGCCGGTGGCGGTGGCGATGCGGACGCCGCCGCGCCACGCCTCGGCCCGCCAGCAGTCCGGCAGCAGCTCGGCGCGTACGGCTCGGGTCCACCGGCCGGCGCGGGTGGCGTGGCCCGGGAACAGCGGCTCCGGATCCGTGCGCGGGTTGACCGGGGTGAGCGCACGGCTGATCCAGGCGGCCCGCTCCGGTCCCACCGAGGTGACCAGCAGCGTCCAGGCCCGCTGCCGGTCCGGCTGCTCCGCGGCCGTCCAGCAGGCACGCCAGTACGCCCGACCGGCCTCGGCCTCCGCGTCGGTGAGCTCGGGCTCGTGCGCGTCCAGGTGGATGTCGTCGGGATATACCCGGATCCGCAGCCGGGTGGAGGCCGGGTCGGTGTCGTACCGGGTCTCCAACCGCACCGGCAGCAGCACCAGCGGTACGCCCTGGTCCAGGTCGCCGATCGTGGCGGCGAGCACGGCGGCGCGCTGCGGTTGCCGCAGGGCCACGAGTTCGTCGTACGTGGTCACGGGGTGTCTTCCTCCGCAAGCAGGTCAGAGGCGTGGATACACACCCGGTACGGCTTCTGCTCGCACCACTGCGCGAGGTCGGCGGAGGTGGCCTGCGGCCCCCAGCCGGGCAGGACGAGATCGGAGAGCGGGCCGGCGAGGTCGACATGCCCGGACGGGCTGACCGCGACGGCCGGCCAGGACAGGTCCGGTGCGCCCTGGCCGGGGACGTTCTCCGAACGGGTCGCGTCCAGGCCGAAGCGGGTCTGTGTGCGCGGCTGCTGGAAGACGAAGAACCAGCCGGGCCGTCCGGCGGCCGGATCGGCGTCGCCGCGTACGTCGTCGGGCAGGTCGAAGCCGACGTACGCGATGTCCGGCGGGATCAGGCCGCCGAAGGCCGGGTACCGCTCGGGGTGGGCGGGGTCGTCGAGGGGCAGCGCGGCCGGCACGGCGACCGGACGGCGACGGCCGTCGACCCACTCGGCCCGCACCGCGTAGACCTGGGTACGCGGGTACCGGCGCAGCAGCTCACCCCGCACGATGAGCACCACCTGCGACGGGTCGCCGGTCTGGTGCGTACCGAGGTCGCCGGTCCAGTGCTCGTCGATGGCGGGGATGTCGTCGGTGGCCCCGGCCAGCGAGCCGTTGCGGTCCCAGAACCGGTGCAGGGGCGTACCACGCTGGTCGGTCGGGTACCCGCGCCAGAGCAGCTCGCGCATCACCTCGTGGTTGGCGCCGACCATCAGCGCCTCGACGAAGCGGCGGTTGACCGGCACGGCGCCGACCGCCTCGGCCGGCAGCGCGGCGATGCCGGGCAGGAGCAGGTCGGGCGAGAGCGCGATCAGGTCGCGGCTGAGCGGGGTGTCGATCCGGGGGGTCGCCATGATCGGCGTGAGCGGGTCGGCCGGTGACCAGCCGGGCGGGCCGGTGACGCGGGCGCCGATCCGGGCCGGCACGGTGGTGTGCGGATCGGTGGCGGCGAGGATCGCCGTCCGCGCGGTGGCCAGTGGGACCGGTCCGCCGGCCGGTGGCGGCGGCGTGCACGGCGGCTTGGCCCGGTGTACGGCGGCCAGCGCGCCGACCAGGTCCCGCCACTGCGCGGCGTTCGCTGGCGGCTGCGGCCTGCCGGCGTACTCCTGAAGGGTCTTGGGGGTGATCGTGCACCAGTCGGGGAAGCCGTCCGGGGTCTGCACGTCGATGGTCACGATCCCGTCCGGACGGCCCCGGGGCGGCACCACGGGCGTGCCCGCGTCGACCGCGGCCAGCAGGTCGGCGGCGGTCCGTCCGGTACGCCGGGCGAGCGGGCCACGCGGCCGCAGGGCCCGCCGGAACGCGCCGGAGGCCAACTGTCGCGGCACCCAGCTGACCGCGACCCGGTGGGCGAGCGTGCCGCCGCTCGCCGGCTCGCGCAGACGGGCCAGCATCGGGCCGGCGAGCTGGACGAGCGTGGCCGCGTCGAGGGTGGCGAGGCGGGCGTGTACGGCGGTGCCGGCGGCACGGGCCAGTTGCCCCTGCCGCAGCAGCGCGTTGGCCGCCTCGACCTCGCCGAGTTGGGCCCAGGCCGCGCCCATCAGCGCCTCCTGGTGCTCCTGCACGAGGCGGGTGCCGAGGGCGGCGGCGCTGCGGTAGCGGGGATCCAGGTTGAGCCGCCGCAGCCAGGTTCTGGCCGTCCCGGCGAGGGTCGGGTCGGCGGCGTGCCGGCCGCCGTACAGGGGCGGCGGCACCGGCAGCTCGGCCGCGGCCTCCGTGCCGTCGACGAGCGCGGTGAGCCCGGCGGTGAAGTCGGTGCCGGGCAGCGGGTCGGGGCAGCTGCCGAGTGCGCCGGGAAAGCGCCAGTCCGTCAGGGCGGGCAGGCCCGCATGGGCGTCCACGGTGGCCGGTTGACCGACCGCGGTGTCCGCGCCGAGGCGCACCCGTCGCAGGCGCGTGGCGAGTGCCTCGAAGTCGCCGTCGTCGCCGGTGGTGAACGTCCAGGAGTGGTAGACGGGCAGGTCGACCGGGCCGGCGACCGAGATGTCCCAGGCCGGGAGCATGGTGTCGTCGTCGGGCAGCGGCAGCCCGAGCCCGCTGAGCCGCCCGGGCTCGAAGGCGGGCACCACGGCCGCGAGGTACGTCGTGCGGGACACCAGCAGCCGGGGGCACATCAGCCGCGCGACGCCGGTCGGCTGCGCCGCTGCCGGGAGCCCGGCCACGTTCGGCACCTCGGCGTGCGCCCACGCGTACGACTGGGCCAGGTCGGGCAGTTCGGTGCTGGCGTCGTCGACGTGCAGCACCGGCAACCGGTCGGCGGCGCCGGGCGTCAGCGCGTTCGTCTCGGCCGGCACGACCACCAGCACGAGGAACGGGCGCAGCCGGTCCTGGTTGGGTGCGGCCGGAGTGAACATCCAGGGCAGGTCGGCACTGGGCAGCTCGGCGACGCAGAAGTAGTTCGGCTCCACCTCGATCGCGCCGTCGGTCGGCTGCGTGCCGGTGACCAGACCGGGATCGATGGCGGTGACGTCGCCCGGACCCATCAGCCGGATGTCGACCGACTGGCTGTCGCCGGTGTCCGCCTCGGCCGTCACCTGGAACGTCGTACGGGCCGGCAGCGCCCCGGACAGCGGGTCCGGGTTGGTCACGGTGGCGACCAGTCCGGCGCGTACCCAGGGCAGGTAGGTGGGACGGCTCATGCTGCTGCCACCTCGTGGGCTCCGACGACCTGCCGGTCCGACCGGCCCGCCTGTGCCTCGTACGCCTCGATCCACGACGGATGCTCGGTACCGTCGGCGGCCAGCGTCGCGGTGTCGGCCACCCGGAACGCCGGCGGCGCGACGCGGACCGCCAGGTCGGGGCCGGCGTACCCGGGGGCACCCCGGGCCTCCGCCGCGACCAGCACCGCTTCGGCACGGGCGGGCACCCGGTAGCCGGCGGCCGGCCGGGACAGCTCGTCGTCGTCGATCACCCGCGTCTCGTAGTCGGCCTCGGCACCCTCGCGTGCGGTGCCGAAGCTGACCCCGACGCCGCCGATTCCGGTGTTGCCGCTGGGCAGCCGCTCGAACGAGGGGCGGGAGAGCTTCTCGTCGTCGGTGAGCGTGAAGAGGTCGCCCGGCGCCCAGGCGTCCCGGATCTCCTCGCCACCGGTGGCCGGTTCGCCGCCCAGCCGGTACCCGAGCGTGTACCCGCGCGGTCCGCCGTCGATCGGCGCCCCACCGAACCGCTCGATGCGGACGCCGAGCGGGACCGCCCGCTGGCGTACCGTCAGCTCGCCGCGCGGATGGGCGAGCAGCTCCTCGCTGCCGCCGACGTCGCGCACCGCGACACCGGTCACCTCGCGGGGTGGCTGGGCACTCCAGGCCCCCAGGCGGGCCACCTCGGCCAGCAACGCGGCGAGCGGGTCGACCGCCGCGAGGACGGCGGCCACCGCCTCGCCGCCGACCGTCACGTCGAACGGGATCCGGTGGGTGCCGAGGAAGTGCACCTCGGCGTACCCGACCGCGCGCAGTGGCTCCGGCCCGTAGAGGGTGAGCAGGACGTCCGCGCCGATGAACGGTGCGCCGTTGCGGGCGATGACGATGCCACCGGAGATGTCCACGATGAACTCGAACGGCACGAACGTGATCAACGCGTCGAAGCCGAAGTACGCGTCCGCGCTGAACAGTCCCAGCGCGCCGGCGTCGAGTTCGGCGTGCGCGCCGAGCCGCGCGCCGATCTGGATCGTGTTCGAGGTCAACGCGAGGTAGGTCTCCAGGCGGACGCTCGGGTTCTCTCCGGAGGCGAGCGCGATGGTGAGCCGCTTGAGGTCCGGCAGGCCGGGCGGACGCTCGAATCGGGGGTTGAGGCCGCCGACCGAGACGACGAACGCGGGCGTCGCGCCCCAGCCGACCCGTACCGCCATGTCGCCGCTGATGTCGAAGACGGCCACCCGGGAGTCGTGCAGGCTGGCGTCGATCGACAGCTCACCACGGCCGAGGTCGATGATGCCGACGATGTCGAGGTTGAGCTCGACGACGGCGGCGTCGGCGGCCGGCAGCACCACGCTGACCCGGCCGATCAGCGCGATCCGCAGCGGCATCGGCACCTCGATGATCACGCCGAGGTCGACCGTGACCAGGCGCGGGCTCCCCCAGCCGATCCGCGCCATCAGCCCGATCACGAAGCGCCCCGGTGCGACCGGGAAGACCGCCTCCACATCGCTGATCACCTTGGTCGCGCGGGCCACCGGGTCGACCGGAAACAGGATCGAGTCGAGTACGCCGCTGCGCGCGCCGTCGCGCAACGCCTGCACGTTCATCGTGCGGTTGAGGCCGAGCAGGCCACCCAGCCCGGACAGGTTGAAGCCGAATCCGAGCTGGATCGGGGGGAACGTGGCGGTGATGATGACCAGCAGGCTGAAGCCCGGGGACCCGTCCGGCAGCTTGGTGGTGACCAGCCCGATCGCGGTGACCGTGACGATGTCGCCGATCTTCAGCTGGAGGATGCCGGCGTAACGACCGTTGTCCGGGTCGTTGAGCACGTACCCCCCGCCGATGACCACCGACGCGTCGATGACCATGCCGGCACCGCGCGGCGGCACGAAGCGGGGGCTGATGTCGAACGGGCCGACGTTGCCGCCACCGGGCGGGAGCGCCACCTGAGCGCCGAGCCCCATCCGCTCCACGGTGGCCGCGATCGGGCCGAGCTTGAGCGCCGCGGTCGCCGCCACGGTGAGGCCGAACCCGTCGTCGTCGGCGGCCAGCCGCAGGTGCACCAGGTCGATGGTCAGCACCCCGAGCAGGCTCACGTGCAGCGGAAACTCCGCCTCCAGGCTGGCCGCGCCACTGAAGTAGAGCCCGCGCCGGGTGGACCAGCCGATGCCCAGGTCGAAGTCGAAGCCGATCCCGTCGGCCGGCAGCACCTTGCCGAGGAAGCCGTCGCCCTCGCCGGGCGCCAGTCGGAAGCGGGCGTCCTGGACGCCGGCGCGTAGGTCGAGGTCGAGGCCGGGGTCGTCGCGGCGGCCGAAACGCGCCTCGGCGCCCGCGGTCACGCCGCCGATGGTGAGCCCCAGGGTGTCGGCGCCGAGGACGATGGCAGGCGTGCCGGCGGCGTCCGCGACCGTGGTGAAATCGACCCGCACGTGCACACCCTCGGTGCTGTCCGCGTGCACGGCCGGCGGGCCGCCCTGGGCGAAGAAGACGCTGCCGATGCCGGCCGTTACGTGCAGATCCAGCCGCGAGCCGGGCAGCGGGAGGGTGACCTCTAGTCCCCCGCCCGGTTCGACCGCCAGGCCCGGTCCGGCGTCCCCGGCCGGGCTCAGGCCGCCAGCCGGCACCAGCTCCAGCAGCAGCGACACCCACGGTCGTACGTCCTGGTCGTCGCCACCCACCGGGAGCGGCAGCAGGAAGGCGGCGCGGCGCAGCACCGGGTCGCCGGGCAGCGCGGGCACCGCGTCCGCGCCGAGGCTGCCGACGCCGCCGGCCGCGACGACCAGCTCCCGGATCGGCGCGAAGAGGGTCCGCAGCAGCTGCTCGGCGTCCTCGTTCGAGGCCATCTGGATGATGCCCAGCCGGGTGCGAAGGTGCCCCACCGGATCGCTGAGCAGCGCCGCGAACGCCTCCAGCACCAGCACCGGCCGTTCCACCGCCGCGCGCTGCAGCAGCGGATCGGGCCCGGCCGTCGCCACGGCCGTCGCCACCCGCCGGTCGATGATCCCGAGCAGTGACAGGACGCTGTACGCCGCCGGTGACCGGGTGCCGATCCAGGTCAGCACGAGGTGTTGCAGCACGTCGGCGGCCAGTTCGCCGAGCACCTCGGCCGATGCGGCCGGATCGCCGGCGGCCGAGCCGAGGGCTTCGGCGAAGTCGGCCACCGCGACGACCGTCCCGCCGAGCGACGCGAGGCTCTGCACGAGGGCCGGCAGGTCGTCGAAGGACAGGTCCTCGCCGAGGTTCTCCAGGGTGTCCAGCAGCGCCTGCACGGCCGCGCCGGCGTCGTCCAGGTCGACGGTGCGCGCGGTCCAGCCGAACTGGGCGAGGAACCAGCCGAACGCGGCGTCGTCGCGTACCGCCTCGGCGAGCGGGGAGACGAGATCGAGCAGGGTGTCGACGATGTCGTCGAGGGCGTTGCGCTCGGTCACGGTGTCACCGTCGGCAGCTTGAACACGGTCGGCCGGTCCGCGGCGGTCGGTACGGTCAGCGGCGCGACGTGCTCGGTGTACGCGGCCGGCGCGGTGTCGGTGTTGATGGTCTGCGCCGGGACGTACCAGTGCAGCCGGTGGACGACCTGCAGGTTGCCCTGCGTCATCCGGAGCCGGATCTGACCGATGTTGGGCTCGCCCACCACGGTCACCGCCAGGTCCTGCATGAACTGCCGGCTGGTCTGCGGCACGCTCGATCCCGGGGTCACCCCGAGGTCGGTCAGGCGCTGCGCGGTGGTCCGGGTGTCGCTCAGGTACGTGGTGCGGTAGGCCCAGTCGTCCGGTCGACCCAACGCGACGATCTGCGCGACCTCGGCGGTGGCGGCGTCGGTGAACCACGGACCGGCCGGGATCACCGGCGGGGTGGTCAGCCGGTCCTCGACGATGAGCCGGAAGTAGATGTCCCGCAGCACCTTGTCGCGGGGGTTCGCCTCGGTCATCGCCCGCAGGCCGGCCCGCAGCTTGGCACCCCCGTCGGTGGTGATCGGCGTGCTGAAGCCGAGCCAGCCCCGATTGACCATCGTGAGGTAGCCGGCTGTCTGGATCGCCCGAGTCAGCTCGTCCGCGTTCTTGGCGGCGCTCGCGCACAACTGCACGAAACGGGACGGGGTCTGCGGGGCGGGGCCGAAGTACGCGGTGTGGTTGGTGTACCCGTAGTGCACGTCACCGGAGAGCAGCACCACCCGGCCGAACGCCCCGAGCCGCCGCAGGAACGCCTCGAACAGCGGACGGTTGACGCCCCACGCCTCGCTGTCGGCCTCACGGACGCCTTCGGCGGAGGTGACCATCGGTTGCAGCGCCTCCTCCACGAGCGGATGGCCCACGACCGGCGCGGGGGCGATGACGAACACCAGCGTGGACGGATCGGTCGGCTTGTTCGCGGTCAACTGGCGGGTCATCTCGGCCTCGGTCAGCAGCCCCACCTTGTTCGGCCCGCCGGTCGTGAAGTCGCGGTGCGTACGGGTGTCGAGCCCGATGATCCGGTGCTGCGGGCCGTCCAGGGTCCAGTCCCACTGCACCCGCTGTGCGGCCGGCGACGGGCCGGTCGGTGCGATGTCGAGCAGCACGTCCGCCGCGGCCGGCGTGACCGCCAGCGGCGTACGCAACTGGCCGGTGGGCACGGTGATCAGGTCGAGCAGCGCCTTGCCGACCCCGGCCTCGAAGCGGGTCGGCAGGTTGCCCCAGGCCTGGAAGAGCGCCTGGGCGAGCAGGCCGTTGCGGACGACCTGGTGCGTACCGGGGTCGGTGCGGGAGTCCTGTACCCAACCGCTGTCGATGTTCCAGTCGTCACTGATCTCGTGGTCGTCGAACATCATCATGGTCGGCACGTTGGCAAGTACGCGGCGCACCCGCCGGACCGTCTTGGCGAAGGAGAGCACCTCGCCCCGGTGGGTGAGGGCGCGGGCCCGCGCCACGTCGTCGGCCTTGGTCCAGTCCGGGCTCTGCCTGGCCGGGTAGATCGTCGCGGGGTCCAGCGGATCGAGTCGCGGAACGCCGCCGCCGTCGCGCGCCCACAGCTCGTCCGACCAGACCAGCACGTACATCGCGCAGAACTCGGCGAAGTACATCAGGTGGTTCTCCATGGCGCCGCTGGAGAGTTTCGTGTTCGCCTCCAGGTAGCGGCGGCGGGACGGGCCCGGCCGTACCGCCGGGTCGGTCATCACGGCGTTGCCGGCGAACCGTTCCTTGACCGTCTCGCCGAGCAGCAGCCCGCCCACGTCGATGAGCACGGGTAGCAGGCTGACCGCCACGTCGTCGGCGTAGATCTGGTCGCCGGTCAGCAGCAACTGGTGCGGACGGCGGCGGGCGTCCTCGACGGTGTTGGCGATGGCCTGGTTGCCGTGTGCGGCGTTGACCAGACTGTCGATGATGGCCGTCGCGTCCGGGCCACCACCGTGCGGCTTGCGGCAGGATGCGTGCAGCAGATGCAGGTACTGCAGGCCGGTGGGGAGCGCGAAGCTGGGCAGCGCGCCGTCGCGGTAGCCGAGCGGTCGCGGCCCGGTGAGCAGCCCGGGTTGGTCCGCCAGGGTCTTCGCCGGACCGGCCGGGAGCGTGGGTGTCATCCGCACGTCGTAGGCGTAGACCACGTCGGGTGTGAGCGGACTCGCGTCGGGTAGGACGACCGTCGCCACGATGGCGTGCAGCAGTGCGCCGATCGTACGGGTCGAGGTGGCCGGACTCGCCGCGACCTGCTGCCCACCGGTGCTCAGCAGGATCTCCACCGTGCAGGGCGCCGAGGTGACGACGAAGACGCTGACCCGGGTCGGCGTGACGCGCCGCAGCACCGGCCCGCAGATCAGCAGGGGCCATTCCGCGAGAGGTCGGAAGAGGCTCACGGCCCGACGTCACCACCGTCCACTCGGCTGTCCGATCACGACACGCAGGATCGTGGCAGCAGCGCGCACGCGGCAGTGCGCTCTGTCGCGAATCAGACGTGATCCGAGGGCCGCCGGGCCGGGAACCGCCTATCCGACCACGAGGCGGAGCGGCTGCGGATGGTGCCTGTCGAGACGGTCGAGGGCGGCGCATGTCGCCGCGTCGGCGGGCAGGTGGACGATCAGGCGCTGGTCGTCGTCGGCGGAGAGTTCGAGGGTCTCGTACGCGAGCCGGAGCAGACCCGCCTCGGGATGGGCCAGTCGATAGATGCCACTGGACTTCGGCAACCCCGCAACGGTGTCGACGCGACGCGTGAAGGCCGCACCGGCGGTCACGGTCAACTCGTCGGCCAGCGCGGCCATGTGCGGGTCCGCCCGGAACGGCCCCTGCTTGAGGGCGGCCACCTGCTCGTCGGCGATGTGGTCCCAGTCGGGGTACGTGCTGCGTGCCCGGTCGTCGGTGAGGACGAACCGGGCGAGGTTGGGCGGTGCCCCGTCCAGCAACCCGATCGGCTTGGCCAGCCGTTCGTAGGCGGCCGTGTGGGCGAGGATGTCGCCGAGCTGGTTGAGCAGCACCGCTGCCGTGGGTTCGAGACGGTCCAGCAGGGCCTGCACGGTGGGACGGACCGTGCGCGCCGGGGGCGCCGCACCCCGACAGTTGAAACCGGGGTCGGCCGCCTTCGTGAGGCGGTACAGGTGCACGCGCTCACTCCGGTACAAAGGCGTCGACCTGTTCACCGCCCGCCTCACTGAGCAGTTCGGTCCACGACCGTCGGGTCTTCGGCGCGGGTAGCGGTCACGCCCTCGGCCAGGAAGGGCGCACGCGCCGAAGACCCGGTGCCGGGTGGTCAGGCGGCGGTCATGCCGCCGTCGATCGCGAGCGCGGCTCCAGTGATGAACCTGGCTTCGTCACTCAGCAGGAAGGCCGCGAACGCGGCGATCTCGTCCGGCTGGGCAATCCGTCCGACCGGGTGCATCGCGCCGGCGGCACGGATCGCCTCCTCCGGGTTCGGGCCCATCGCACCGCGCAGGAGCGGGGTGTCGACACCACCGGTGATGAGCGCGTTGATCCGCAGACCCGTCGCGGCGGTGTCGAGTGCCGCCGAGCGAGTGAGCCCGACGACGCCGTGCTTGGCGGCGCTGTAGGAGGCCATGCCGGCCGCACCGGTGACACCGAGGTTGGAGGCGTTGTTCACGATCGCGCCGCCGCCGGACGCCTGCAGCGCCGGGATCTGGTACTTCAGTCCGAAGAAGACACTGCTGAGGTTGAGGGCCAGGTCGGCGCTCCAGGCGTCCTCCTCGATATCCGCGATCGGTCCGTACGCGGTGGCCGCGCCGACGTTGTTGAACGCGCCGTCGAGTCGGCCGTAGTGGTCGACCGCCCGCCGCACCAACTGCGCCACCTCGGCCCCCACCGTCACGTCGGTCGGCACGAAGATCGCATCGCGTCCGGCGGAGTGCAGGTCGGCGACGAGTGCCTCACCCGCGTCCTTGCCGCGTGCCGCCAGGACGACCCTCGCGCCCTCCGCGGCAACCCGCTCTGCGACGGCCCGGCCCATGCCGGAGGTGGCACCGGTGATCAGAATGACTTTGTCCGCGAAACGCGTGGACATCATTGCTCCTTTGGATTTCTCGGGTCTGGGTGGTCAGAAGGTGAGCACGAGGCGGCCGCGGACGCCGCCGGCCTCGAATCGGCGGTGCGCGTCGGGCGCCTCGGCGGCGGGCAGGGTCTTCGCGACCCTCGGGATCAGCACATCCGACTCGGCGAGACGCCGGATCTCGTCCAGCTTGTCCGTCCGGCCGGCGTAGTCGGGCACGAACGGGGACAGCACGGTGATGCCGCGGCTGCTGTCGGCCTGATAGCCGCCCGGTTCGTCAGTCGAGCGGAACCGGACCAGAGTGCCGCCGTCGCGTACGGCGTCGAACAGCCGCGATCCGAGCAGCGCCACGTCGGCGACCGCGTCCACCCCATCGGGATAGCGGGCCCGGATTCGGTCGACGACATCGGAGCCCCTGGCCACGACGTCGGCCGCGCCGAACTCGCGAACGAGGGTCTCGTCGGCCGGAGCCGCGTCGGCGATCACGACCAGACCGGCCTGCCTGGCCATCTGAATCAGGTAGCTACCGAGGGTCCCCGCGGCCCCGATCACCGCCAGGGTGGAGCCAGGCGCGAGGGCCAACTGGTCGAGGGCCAACAGTGCGGTCAGACCGTTCATCGGCAGCGTCGACGCGGCCTCGTGGCTGATCCCCGCTGGTGCACGGACGACCCAGTTGGCCGGGAGCACCACGTACTCCACGTAACCGCCGCCGCTGTTCTCAAGGGTGCCGGCGGGGGTCGGGGTCACCGGCAGGAGCATCGCCATCACCGGGTCACCGATCGACAGGTCAGCTTCGGTCCCCGAGCCGATCTCGTCGACCACACCCGCGACGTCCATCCCGGGCACGTACGGCCCCGGCACCCCAGCCAGCGCCGATGCGTGCGCACCCGAGCGCAGCAGCGTGTCCGACGGACTCACCGCGGCCGCGCGCACGCGCACCCGAACCTCGCCGGGCCCGGCGTGTGGTTCCGGCAGGTCGATGACCTCCAGCACCTCCGGCCCGCCGAACTCGTACAGACCAACAGCTCGCACGAATGCGTTCCTCTCGTGGCTACCGCAGGGACCAGGCGGACGACTTCCGTCCGCTTTCGAACCGTAGCCCAACAGGACGGTTCTCGTCCGCTTATTCGGGCACCCGACGAGGTGACCCTGGCCACCTCCCATCGGCAAACCGGATCGGCGTGCGCCGCCCCGGGATGCCCGCCTCCCTACGCGGTGGCAGACGTCCTGCTGGCCCTGCGCAGACCGAGCAGGGCGACCAGGGCGAGGAGGATGACGACGACGGAGTACTCGTCGGCGGTCCGGGGCAGGCCACCGCCGTAGACCACGAGGAAGCCCGCGATGACGGTCGGCAGACCGAAGCCGACGTAGCTGAAGACGTAGAGCAGGGAGAGCACGCTGGCTCGTTCGTGGGCCTCGACCAGCGGCAGGACGGTCTTGAGACTGCCCTGGAAACCGCCACCGAAGCCGACACCCCCGAACGCGAGGCCGACGAAGAAGCCGGCGACGGAGTCGGTCATCACCGACACCAGCGTGATGATCATGCCGAGGATGAGGGCGGTGATACCGGTGAGCATCACGGTCCGTGCGGTGGCATTGCGCAGCAGCAGGACGGTGATGGACCCGACGATGCCGAACACGAAGAGGAGGAGGCCACCGACCACGATCGAGGTGTCCATGAGGGCGTGCAGCAGTGCCGGGCCGAGCGCACCGAAGAAGCCGGCCAGCGCCCAGACGGCGAAGACCACCGGCAGGACGACCAGTACCGGCCCACGCACGGCGCGGGGCAGCTTGATCTCCGGCCGCATGCTCCGTACCGCACCGCCCATCCGCGTGACGGTCTCCGGCATCAGCACGACCCCGACGCCCTGTATCAGCAGGATGACGAACAGGACGACGTACACCAACCGTGTCGGCGCGGGCAGGAACTGGACGAACAACGCCGAGAGCAGCGCACCGCTGCCCGTTCCGATGCCGGGGGCGATCGAGTTCGCGAGCGTGCCACGAGTGCGGTTGATGTCGAGCATGCCAGCACCGATGGTGCCGGCGGCGGCGCCGGCCGCGAGGCCCTGCACGACGCGGGCGGCCAGCAGTGTGGGTACGCCGTTGGCCAGGACGAAGACGACCATCGCGATCATCTGGACCGCGACCGCGACGAGCAGGACGGGTCGTCGCCCGACATGGTCGGACAGCTTGCCGAACGTCAGCAGGGACGCCAGCACCGCGAGGGCGTAGATGGCGAACACCACCGTGGTCGTGATCGGCGAGAAGTGCCAACGCTCCTGGTAGAGCCCGTAGAGGGGCGTCGGGGCCGCCGAAGCCGCCAGAAAGGACACGAGGATCGAGGCGAGCAGAAACAGGGAGACGTTCGGCGACAGGCGCTTCGATTCGGCGACAGGCATCAGCGTCTCCTCGGTGTGCAGGGCCGCAGCGGAGTACCCACTGCGGCCCTGCACACGCGAGCAAAGCCGGAGCGCTAGCTCACCGGCTCAGCCGAGGCCGAGGTCGTGCTCTTCGAGGGCGGCCTGCAGGAGGCCGAGCGCCTTCGGGCCCATGCCGTGCAGTTTGGCCAGTTCCGACCGGGGGACGCCGGCGAGTTGGCGCAGGGTGGTGTAGCCGGCGCCGTGCAGGGCCCGGGTCGCGGGCGCCCCGATCTTCGGAAGCGTGTCCAGCGACGAGGTCATCCCCGGATGCTAATCGGCCGAGCGCTGCCTCGGCGGGCTGCACGACGGGCGGCGGCCGGTGTCGGGTGCGGGCAGCAGCAGGCAGACGGCGGCGAGCATGATCGCCGCGACGATGCCGTCGAGCCAGTAGTGGTTGCCGGTACTCACGACGACCAGCAGGGTGGCGAGCGGGTGGGCCAGCCACAGCCAGCGCGGTCGCCCCCGGGTCACCGCGACGAGTGCGACGGCGACCGCGATCGCCCACCCGACGTGCAGGGACGGCATGGCGGCGTACTGGTTACTCAACGCGTCCGTGTCGGGTGGGCCGTAGACGGCGGGCCCGTACGCCCGGCCGGTGTCCACCATGCCGGTCAGCGTGGTCAGCCGTGGCGGTGCCAGTGGAACCAGGAGGTGCAGCGCCAGCGCCGCCGCGGTGAGCCCGGCCAGCATCCGGCGCGTCCAGAGGTAGTGCGCCGGATGCCGTGCGTACAGCCAGATCAGCGCCGCGGCGGTGGCGGGAAAGTGCACGTACGCGTAGTAGCCGTTGGCCAGGTGCACCAGCAGATCGTGGGCGAGCACGGGGCGCTGGACGGCTGCCTCGTTCGGCAGGTGGAACAGGCGCTCCAGGTGCCAGACGGACTCCCCGTTCGCGAGCGCGGTCGAGACCCGACCGGCCACCGCCAGCCGAGCCACCTTGTACAGCAGGAACAGCGCGGCGACGAGTCCCAGTTCACGCAGCGCTCGGCGCAGTGCGGTGGCTCGCCGGTCGGGTGCTGCCGGCCGTACCGCTGCGATTTCCGAAATTCCCACAACGCCTCGATTCGGTTACTCACGGGCCCTCGCCCGGACAGACCGGGGCCGCCGCCGTCTTGAAGACGGCGGCGGCCCCGGGTCGTACGGCCCGATGTCAGCGCCGGCCGGGCGTTCCGTCCGGCACGGCGTCGACGGACACCTGGTCGAAGGCGGGTGCGCCGTCGATCGCGTCGGCGGCGACGGCCGTCGACGTGGCGGTGTCCGGCAGGTCGAGGCTGGTCCGCAGGGTGACCGGCTTGAGCAGGATCGCGGCGATGACGCCGACCACCGCGATGGCGGCGGAGATGAGGAAGATGTGCCCGGTGGCGTCGCCGTACGCGGCCCGGACGATGTGCTGGATCCCTTCGGGCAGCGCGGTGATGTTCAGGTTGCTGCTGCCGCTCCCGTTGCCGGAGGCGGGGATCCCGGCGGCGGCGAGGTCGTGGGTGATCTGGTCGGTGACCCGGCGGGCGAGGACCGCGCCGAGCACCGAGACGCCGATGGTGCCGCCGAGCGACCGGAAGAACGCGACGCTGGCGCTCGCCGCGCCGATGTCCTTGAGCGCGACCGTGTTCTGCACGGCCAGGACGAGGTTCTGCATGGTCATGCCGACGCCGGTGCCGACGATGAACATGGCGGCGCCGACCAGGACGAGCGACGTCTCGTGGTCGATGGTGCCGAGCAGCGCGAACCCGGCGACCAGGATGATCGAGCCGGCGACGATGTACGGCTTGATCCTTCCGGACTTGGTGATCAGCCGGCCGGCGACGATCGAGGATCCGAGGACCCCGGCCATCATCGGGATGGTGAGCAGGCCAGCCTCCGTCGGGCTGTAGCCGCGGCCGATCTGGAAGTACTGGCCGAGGAAGACGGCGCCACCGAACATGGCCATACCGACCGCGAGACTGCCGAGGATGGCCAGCGCGGTGGTGTGCTCGCGCACGATGCCGAGCGGGACGACCGGCTCGGCCGCCCGCGACTCGACCCAGACCGCCAGGGCGAGCAGGATGAGCGACCCGCCCACCATGGCCGCGGTCTGCCAGGAGGCCCAGGCGAACGAGCCGTCGACGAAGGAGATCCAGATCAGCAGCAGGCTGACGCCGGCGGCGATGAGGGTGGCACCCAGGTAGTCGATCTTGACATTCTCCCGCCGCACCGTCGGCAGGTGCAGGGTGGCCTGGAGCAGGATCAGCGCGATGATGGCGACCGGCACGCCGACGAAGAAACACCAGCGCCAGCCGAGCCAGGACGTGTCCACGATGAGGCCGCCGAGCAGCGGGCCGCCGACCGTCGCGACCGCCATGACGCCGCCGAGGTAGCCGTTGTACCGACCCCGCTCGCGCGGCGGGATCATGGCCGCGATCGCCACCTGAACGAGGGCCTGCAGGCCGCCGACCCCGATGCCCTGGAACGCGCGGGCGGCGATGAGCTGGCCGCCGCTCTGCGAGAACCCGGCGATGACCGAGCCCAGCAAGAAGATCACGATGGCGACCTGGATCAGGATCTTCTTGTTGAACAGATCCGCCAGCTTGCCCCAGATCGGGGTGGTCGCGGTCGCGGTGAGCAGCGTCGCGGTGACCACCCAGGTGTACTGGTTCTGCGAGCCGTTCAGCGCTCCGATGATCTTCGGTAGCGCGGTCGAGACGACCGTACTGCTCAGCATCGCGACGAACAGCACCAGCAGCAGGCCGCTGAGTGCCTCGAGCGTCTGCCGATGCGTCATCGGCTCGGCGCCGGTCGTGGTGGTGGGTGCGCTCATCGCGCGGCCTCCAGGTTGTCGTGATTTGCGAAGGCGACCCCGGTGCGGCGAGCCAGCCGAACGCCGAGCTCACGAACGGCGCCGTCCACGTCTGCCCCCACACCCAAGTTGGTTGCCTCACGCAAGCATCTACCGATCTTGCCCAGTAGGCAAGTTTGCACATTGAGAAGCCGATCACCCGCACGTACGCTGGGTGCGATGGACGAGACCGTTGGGCTGCGGGAGCGCAAGAAGGCGGCGACCCGCCTCGCCCTGCACGAGGCGGCACTGCGCCTCGCCGTCGAACAAGGGCTCGACGGCATCACCGTCGAGGCCATCGCCGACGCCGCCAACGTCTCCCGGCGAACCTTCTCCAACTACTTCTCGAGCAAGGAAGAGGCGCTCTTCCACGGCGACACCATGCGCCTACGCCGGCTGTTGCAGCTCATCCGCGAACAACCCGCCGGCGAGCCGCCGTGGGCGGTGCTGAGTCGGGCCGCCGAACGCCTCACCGAAGAGGCGTTCGGTGATCGCGACCCCTCCTGGTTGACCCGGCGCCGGAAGCTGCGTGGGCACCCCAGCCTGGCCGCACACCAGGTCGCGGCGTACACGGCGATCGAGCGCGAGCTTGCCGGAGAGCTGGCACACCGCATCACCGGCGGCGACGTGGCGCTGCGGTCCCGCGTTCTGGCCGCGACCTTCCTGGCCGTCCTGCGGGTCGCCGTGCAGCACTGGATCGAGCACCCGGGCGACCCGCTGCTGGACACGGTCCGGACCACGCTCGCGGAGGCCGCCGCCGCCGTGCCCGCCCACGGCTAGCACGGCACCCTGCGCCGCTGACCTACCTGGCGGATGCCCAGAACTCCTCAAGCGTGCTCGCGACCTGCCCGGTCGGATCGAACATCCACCAGTGCCCGCTGCCCTCGATCGGCACCCACCGTGCGCCGAGCCGGTCTGCCATCTCGCGCGAGCGCTGCTCGTTCTCCACAGCGTCCGCACTCGCGAAGACCACCAGGCCGGGGCTGGCGGTCGGTCGCTCGGCCGCGGCACCCCAGTCCGCGCTGACGTTCGGCACGGCCGAACGGTAGAGGCCGAGGATGGCCCGGCTCATGGTCTCGTCGTGGGCCTGCGCCATCTCGACGGCGACGTCTTTCGGCACACCCAGGCCGGTCTGGAAGGCCACCGACCCGGCCGGGTCGTCCGGGCCGGCGTCGCGTCGGGCGGCCAGGGTCTCCTCGCCGACCCCGGCCTCCCACAGGCCGACCGCCCAGGGGTGCCAGGCGTAGTCCGGGTGGTAGACGCTGGCGACATCGACCGCCCAACTGCGCAACTCCACCCCAGCGGTGGTGGCGACCCGGAGCACCAGCAGCGCTCCCCAGTCGTGCCCCACGAGGTCGACGGGGCCGTCGAACCGCTTCAGCTCGTCGACCAGCCAGGCCGCGTACCCGTCCTTGTCGGGGGTGAACCCGGCCGGCAGCGGGGTGCCGAATCCGGGCAGGGTCAGTGCCGTCGACTCGACGGTGAGCTGGGCCCGCAGATCGGACCACACCCGGGGTGTCTCGGGCACCCCATGGACGAATACCACGGTCATGACGTCACCTGTCCCTGCGCGTGCGAACCGGCCTCGATGGGCGCTGGCTCCCCAGACTCCCACGGGACGACGTGTCGTCGCGGCGCGGTTGCGCCGACGAGAGATTGCTTACCCGCCGCGCCCATCCCTCGGCGTCGACAGATGCCCTCGCGGTCAGTCGGCGTCCAGCACCTCACGCAGCCGTGCCGCGAACTCGGCGGGCTTGCCCGCGTACCCGTGCTGGTCGCCGAGGAAGCCGCCGTGGTGGCTCGGGAACACCGCGGCCTCCTGGCCGAGCAACGCCGCGGTGCCGTTCGAGGTACGCGCGGTGTACGTCCCCGCCGACTCCTCGCCGACCGCGATCACGATCCGGGTCGGTGCCGCGGCGAGCAGGCTCGCGTCGGGCCGGTAGTCGGTGACCGCCCACGAGTCCTTCGACAGCAGCGGATCGTCGCGGGTGCCGTCGTCGTCGGTCGGCAGGCCGAACATCGCCGGGTCGGGCACCGGCTGGGCGAAGTAGGCGTCGGTGTACTCGCCCTGCCACGAGGTCATCGCGATGAACGAGGCCATGCCCGCGCCTCGGCCCTTGGCCTGGTACGCCTCGTGGAAGGCGGCCCGGGCGCGCTCGGCGGCGGTGGCGTCGGGGAGCACGGCGTTGATCGGCGGCTCGTGCGCCACCAGGGTGACGACGTCGCCGGGGTGGGTGGCGACCAGTTCGAGTGCGGTCACCGCGCCGCCGCTGCTGCCAAAAACCTCGACCGGACCGGCGCCGAGCGCCTCGATCAGCAGGTGCAGGTCCGCCGCCTGCTGCTGCGGGGTGTGCTCGGTGCGGCCATCCGTGCGGACGCTGCGACCCAGGCCGCGCGGATCGTAGGTGACGATCGTGCGGTCCGCCAGGTGCGGGGCGAGCGCGCTGAAGCCCTCCGCCGTCATCGGCTGGCCGATCAGGAGCAGCGCGGGGCGCCCGCCGGACGGCGGAAGCGGGCCGCGGACGTCGTAGACCAGGTCGACGCCGGGGATGGCGAGGGTGTGCGTCTGCGTTTCGGTCATGCCGGTGAGACTACGGCCGACGGGAACGGATCGTGGCGCACCGCGTGCGGGTCGCGGCCGGCAATCCGGACGGCTACGCCGTGCCGGCGACGCCGATCAGGTGGCCCTCCGGGTCGGTGAAGTGGCCGACCACGAGGTTCGTCCCCGGCGCCCGGGACGGGCCCATCCGGCGCGTCCCCCCGAGGCTCTCCGCCCTCTGCAGCGCGGCTTCCACGTCAGGCACGCCGACGTAGAAGGTGACCTGGGCGGCGAAGCCCGCGCCTCCACCGACGCCGCCCGGTATGCCGACTCCGCCGCTGCTCACGCTCGGGTCGATGAATCCGTAGTTGCCCGGCTCGGACACCGCCTCGGACACTGGACCACTCGTGTCGAACTTCCACCCGAACAGGTCGCCGTAGTAGCTACGGAGCTTCGCCGGGTCGGTTCCGATGATCTCGAAGTGCACAACTGGCTGTCCCATGTCGGCCCCTTCCGTGTCCTGGCTGGACGTCCCCACGGTAAGGACCATGGTTGTTAAAAGCAACCACCAAGTTGTACGTTTGAACCGACGCGAGTGGGGGGCGGTCATGCCAACGAGCCGTAGCTACGGGGACGCCTGCGGAATCGCCCGCGCCCTCGATGTCGTCGGTGAACGATGGGCCCTGCTCGTCGTACGCGAACTGCTCCTCGGCCCGCAGCGCTTCTCCGACCTGCGTCGCGCGCTGCCCGGCGCGAGCTCGAACCTGGTCGCCGACCGGCTGCGCGAGCTCGAAGGCCGCGGCGTGATCCACCGCCGCAAACTGACGCCCCCGGCCAGCTCATGGGTGTACGACCTGACCCCGTGGGGACGGGAGCTGGAACCGGTGGTGCTCGCTCTGGGCAACTGGGGTGTTCGCGTCCCGCTGCCGTCCACGCCGACCACGCTCAGCGCGACCTCCGTGCTGCTCTTTCTGCGCTCCGCCGGGCGCCCCGCCCCCACGGCGCCTCCGACCAGCTATCGGATCGAGCTCGACGAGCGCGTCTGGACCGTCCGGGCGGCGGCCGGTCAGGTGCAGGTCGAGCCGGGCGAGCCCAGCAGGGCGGATGCGTCCCTTCGCGCCGACCCCCAGACGTTCAACGCCCTGCTCGACGACCCGTCCGCGCTCGACGCCGCCGTGTCGGACGGGAGCGTCGTGGCCGCGGGCGACCTTGCGGCGCTGCGCCGCCTCCTGCGCTCGGTCACCGTCGCCGGCTAGCCTCGGCGGATCCTCGACAGTGGACGGTTGGTCGGTACGATGCTGTCCTGCCGCAGCGGTGATCCACCACCGATCACCCTTCTCGATGGGAGCCTGGCATGGCTGGCCCAGATTCCGACCTCACCGCGCAACTTCAGCCCGACGTGCCGCACGCGGCACGGATCTGGAACTACTGGATGGGCGGTACGGACAACTTCCCGTCCGACCGGGCCGCCGGCGACGGCGTCGCAGAGGTCTACCCGGAGATCGTCGTCATGGCGCAGCAGTCCCGCCGGTTCCTCGTGCGGGCCGTGCGTTACCTGGCCGCCGAAGCCGGCATCCGGCAGTTCCTGGACATCGGCACCGGCCTGCCCACCATGCAGAACACCCACGCGGTCGCCCAGCAGGTCGCACCCGAGTCCCGGATCGTCTACGTCGACAACGACCCGATGGTGCTCGTGCACGCTCGGGCGTTGCTGGCCAACACGACCTCCGAGGGCGTCACCACCTACGTGCCGGCCGACTACCACGACCCCGGTCGGATCCTCGCCGCGGCGGCCGACACGCTGGACTTCGACCAGCCCGTCGCCGTGATGTACATGGGCGTCATGGGCTACGAGCCCGACCTGGCCGTGGTGCGCTCGATCGTCCAGCGGACGATGGACGCCACCGCGTCCGGCAGCCACCTGGTGCTGTGGGACGGCACCGACACCAGTCCGGCCGTGGTCTCGGGTGCCGCGCGGCTGGCGGAGAGCGGTGGTGTTCCGTACATCCTGCGCAGCCCGCAGGATCTGGCCAGTTGCTTCGACGGCCTGACGATGGTGGCGCCCGGCCTGGTGCCGATCCCGCTGTGGCGTCCGGACGAGCCCGACGCCCAGGGCATCGACGCGTACGGCGCGGTGGCCCGCAAGCCCTGACGGCCTCGCGGACCACCCCGACGGCGACCCGTCAGCGTGCGGTCTTGCGGTTGTAGAGCGACTTGGCCCACAGGAAGCAGACCACCGTGATGACGACGCACCAGCCGACCGCGAGGATCCCGTTGGTGCCGATCCCGCTACCGAACAGCAGGCCCCGCAGGGTCTCCATGACCGGGGTGAAGGGCTGGTAGTCGGCGAACAGGCGCACCGGCGTCGGCATCGAATCGGTGGGCACGAACCCGCTGCCGAGGAACGGTAGGAGCACCAGCGGCATGGGCAGGTTGCTCGCCGTCTCGACGCTGTCGCTGACCAGGCCCAATGCGACCGACAGCCAGGTGAGCGCGAAGGTGATCATCGCGAGGACGCCGATCGCGGCGAGCCATTCGACCGGGTTGGCGGTGGGCCGGAAACCGACCAGCAGTGCCACACCGATGACGGCGGCGAGACTGATCAGCGTCTGGACCAGGCTGCCCAGCACGTGGCCGGTGAGGACCGACGGTCGGAAGATCGCCATGGTACGGAATCGGGCGATGATGCCCTCGGTCATGTCCATGGCGACCGAGATGGCGGTGCCCTGCGCCGCG
Organism: Micromonospora vulcania; assembly: GCF_042658605.1. Taxonomy (NCBI): domain Bacteria; kingdom Bacillati; phylum Actinomycetota; class Actinomycetes; order Micromonosporales; family Micromonosporaceae; genus Micromonospora; species Micromonospora vulcania. The sequence goes on from NZ_JBHSQS010000006.1 coordinate 351,140, forward strand.
CTGGCCACGGTGATGAGCAGGATGCCGGGGGTGACGTAGTTGGCGTAGTCGGCGCGGTCACCGGCCGGCCCGAGTCCGGCGCCGAGCGTGCCGCCGAAAACGTAGACGAAGAGCAGCAGGACGATGACCGGGATGCCGATGAGCAGGAAGGTCATCGACGGATAGCGCCGCATGTGCAGGAGGTTGCGCCGCAGCATCGTGCCCGAGTCGCGCACGGCGAGGGAGAGAGTGCTCATCGCGCCGGAGCCCTTTCGTGGTCGGGTCGGCCGGCCTGGCCGTCGGGCTGGCCGGTGAGGGTGAGGAAGACGTCGTCGAGATCGGGGGTGTGCACGGAGAGTCCGGCCACGTTGATCGAGGCCCGGTCGAGCTGGTCGAGCAGGGACCGCAGCGACCCGACCCCGCCATCGCTCGGCACCTGGAGGGTGAGCGCCGCGTCGTCCCGGGTGGCGTCCGGGAAGGTACGGGCCGCCGAGTCGAGCCCCTCCGGGTCGGCCAGCTGCAACACGACGTGACCGCCCGGGATGAGTCGCTTGAGCTCGTGCGGGGTGCCCTCGGCGATCAGCCGGCCGTGATCGAGGAACGCGACGCGGTCGGCGAGCTGGTCGGCCTCCTCCAGGTACTGGGTGGTCAGCAGGATGGTGACCCCCTCGGCGGCCAGCGCGCGGATGATCTGCCACATGGACCGGCGGCTACGCGGGTCGAGGCCGGTGGTCGGCTCGTCGAGGAAGATGACACGAGGCGCGCCGACCAGGGTCATCGCGAGGTCGAGCCGGCGCCGCATGCCACCGGAGTACGTCGACACCGGCTTGCCCGCCGCGTCGGCCAGGTCGAACTGGTCGAGCAGGTCGGCGATCCGTCGCCGTCCGGCCGCCCTGTCCAGGTGACACAGGTCGGCCATCAGGTTCAGGTTCTCCCGCCCGGTGAGCAGGTTGTCCACGGCGGAGAACTGGCCGGTGACACCGATCAGTCGGCGTACCGCGTCGGGCTCCCGCTTCAGGTCGTGGCCGAAGATGCGGACGTTGCCGCCATCGGCGTTGATCAGCGTGGACAGGATCTGCACGGTGGTGGTCTTGCCGGCGCCGTTGGGGCCGAGCAACGCGAAGATCGTTCCCTCGGAGATCGTGAGGTCGATGCCGTCGAGCACGACCTTGTCACCGTAGGACTTCCGCAGCTCGGTCGCGATGATCGCGGGCTTCGTGGGGATGGTCATGGTTTCCTCATTTGTGGACGGTGGCGGGCGGATCAGGCGCGGCGGATCATGATGTCGCCGTAGGAGGTGTTCGCCCGGACCTCGACCGTCTCGTCGGTCTGCGCCGGGCTGTCGGTCGTCTCGAGCGCGTTGTGCACCCGTCCGTGGCGCGAGCTGACGTCGAGCCAGGCGGCGGTCCCCCGCCGGATGCCGATCTCGATCGCGCCGTACGAGGTCTGCAGCTCGATCGAGCCCCGTACGACCTCGCCCAGCCGGACGTTGCCGTACGCGGTGCGCCCCGACACCGAGGCCATCGGCGCGTCGACGGTGATGTCGCCGTACGCGGTGTTGACCCGGACGTCCCCGCCGCTGCGGCCGACCCAGCAGTCACCGGACGAGTTCTTGATCTCGGCGGTGCCGTCGACCGCCCCGAGGCGCACCTTGCCGGACGAGGACTTCACCCGGGCCGAACCGTGCACACGCTCCACGGCGACCTCGCCGTGGCTGGTGTCGATGTCGAGCGGCCCGGTCTCGTCGAGCCGGATCGTGCCACCGGTCTTGAAGCGGCACTCACCGAGCCGCCCCTCGCAGCGGAACGCCGCCCACGACGCCTCGGCGTGCACCCGCGACCCGGTCGGCACCTCGATCAGGACGTCGACCGACGGTCCGCTGCCGAAGCCGTAGCGACGCCAGCTCTTCGGCACCCTGACCATCAGTTGCCCGGCGGCGTACTCGACGACGGTCTGCTCCGCGGCGCCCAGGTCAGCCTTGCTCGACGGGTCGCGGGGCCGCACCCGCACCACCGTGTCGGTGCGATCGGTCGCGGAGATCCAGGCGTCCCCGACGGGCAGTTCGAGCTGGACGGTGATCGGTTCTGGCGTGTCGAAAACAGGCATGGTGGTCTCCAGAAATGTGGTCGGTGAAGGTCGCCGCTGGTCAGCGGCGTGAAGTAAAGAAGGGGTACGGAGGGCTAGCGCGCCCAGCCGGTGAAGTGTTGGCCGGACCGCGGCTCCGGCCGGCGGGACGGACGGCGATCCGCGTCGCCCGCACCGATGGCGCCGGCGACAGCTCGCACCAACCAGGCGTTGACCGACAGCCCGGCCCGGCCGGCGGCCTCCTCGACGCTGGCCTTGAGGTGGTCCGGCAGACGGAGGTTGATCCGCGACGTGCCGCCGTCGTCGCCCTCGGGCGTGAGCACCGACGCCGGCAGCACCGGCGGGGCCGGCTCAACGGCCGGCTCCTCCGTCGGAGGATTCGTTGGCACCACCACGAAGTCGGGCTCGCGGCCCCGCAGCCGGAGGTGCACCGACCCGGGCGCGAGGTCACGGGTGATCTCCTCGGCCGCGTCCGACAGCGCTTCGAGCAACGTCAGGCGTGTCGCCGCCTCCAGCTGGGTGAAGAGCCGCTCCGCCAATGCCCGGCCGTCCGCGTCAACCCCCTCGGCGGCCACGGCGAACTCGTTTCGCAGGTTCTCGACGTACGACCTCAGCTCCATGACACCATCATGGCACCATTTTGGCTCAGAGCGCAACCGGTTGGCTCAGAGTTGGCACATCGAGTGCCGCCACCCTGGTGAACGCTATAGATTAGACCTCTCATCTATACTGCGGGCAGGAGGTGCACCTTGGGACGGGTATCGCAGGCGCAAGCTCAGGAGAACCGCAAGCGGGTGATCGCCGCGGCAGCTCGCCTGTTCCGCGAACGAGGCGTCCAGGCGGTCAGTGTCGCCGATCTCATGGCGGAGGTCGGCCTCACGCACGGCGGCTTCTACCGGCAGTTCGCCTCGAAGGAGGCGCTGCTCTCCGAGGCCACCGTGCACGCGTTCGCCGACCTTGCCGTACTGCTGGCCGAGTTCGACGCCCGGCATCCGGGCGACCGCGATTCGGCCCGCGGGGAACTCGTCGACTACTACCTCTCGACGGAACATCGGGACGACGTGGGGCAGGGCTGCCCCGCCACCGGCCTCGGCTCCGACATCGCGAACGAGGGCGCCGACGGCCCCGCCCGCACGGCGTACGCCGAGGGCGTGGGCCTGTTCGCCCGCTGGCTGTCAGCGGACGGCAAGGAGGATCTCGCCACCGTCTCGATGCTCGTCGGCGCACTGACCCTTGCCCGCGCCACCGCGGGAACCGAGCTGTCCGAGCGGATCCTGACCGCGGCCCACGAGGCGCTGCCCGCCGCGACGGACTGAGTCAAGCCCCACCCGAGGGCGCCCGCCGGACCATCCGGCGGGCGCCTTTTCATACCGACCATCGCCCGATGTCCGCTTGGAGGCGCTCGTTTGCAGCCTTTAGATGATGGGAGTAATCTAATCGAGTACCGCGGAGCCCCGTCGGGCAACCGCGCTTCCCCGATCCGAAGGAACGTGCCTCCATGTCTGCCACGAACACGCAGGGCATCGCCGTGATCACCGGAGCCTCGACCGGCATCGGCGCCGTGTACGCCGACCGACTCGCCCGCCGCGGCTACGACCTGCTGCTGGTCGCCCGCAACAAGAGCCGCCTCGACACCGTCGCCGCGAAGGTCACCGAGGACACCGGTCGTACGGTCGAGGTGCTCGCCGCCGACCTCACCGACCCCGCACAGCTCGCGACCGTCCAGGAACGCCTCCGCACCGACGCGTCGATCTCGCTGCTGGTCAACAACGCCGGCGTCGCCAGCTTCAGCCCACTCGCACAGGCCGACCAGTCGCACGTGGACGACCAGATCGCGCTGAACGTGACCTCGCTGACCCGCCTGACCACCGCCGTGCTCGCGGGCTTCACCCAGCGGGGCACCGGCACGCTCATCAACGTGTCGTCCGCGCTGGCGTTCAACGTGCTGCCGGTCAGCGCCGTCTACAGCGGGACGAAGGCCTACGTGGTGGCCCTCACCCAGGCGCTCCAGCAGGAACTCGCCGACACCGACATCCGCGTCCAGGCGGTCTTCCCCGGCGCGGTCCGCACCGAGATCTGGGACGGTTCCGGCATCGAGGTGTCCATGCTCCCGCAGGAGTCGGTCATGTCCGTCGACGACGCGGTCGACGCCGCCCTCGCCGGTCTGGACGCGGGCGAGCCGATGACCCTGCTGTCCCTGCCGGACATCGCCGACTGGAACGCGTTCGAGACCGCCCGCCAGGCGATGATCCCGAACCTGTCCCGCTCGGTCCCGGCCGACCGCTACCGCAACTGACCCAACCGAACGCGAAGCCCGGGCTCCCCGTACCGACCTGTGCCACGAAACGTGGCGTAGGTCGGTGCCCGCCCAACCACCATCGTGGACGGTGCAGCTGGTAGGAAGTAGGCAGGTTGCCTCACTTCCCGGGAGATCATCGTGGCACGTTCCCAGCTGTCCCGTCGTTCGCTGCTCACCGCCGGTGGCGCCGCCGCTGTCGCGCTCGGTGCGGCTGCGGCCAGTCCGTCCACAGCCGCCGCGGCGACGGCCGACGAGACGGTCGACACGCCGGCCGAGGCGCTGCGCCGGCTGCGCGCCGGCAACCGACGGTTCACCACCGGTCACGGCCGACACCCGCACCAGGGCCTGACCGACCTGCACCGGCTCGCCGCCGGGCAGCACCCGTTCGCCATCACCGTCGGCTGCGCGGACTCCCGGGTGGCCCCCGAGGTGCTGTTCGACCAGGGGCTGGGTGACCTGTTCGACAACCGGGTCGCCGGAAACATCGTCGACGACCTGCTGCTGGGCAGCGTCGAGTTCGCCGTGGAGGAGTTCGGCAGCCTGCTGATCGTCGTCCTCGGGCACGAGCGCTGCGGCGCGATCACCGCCACCATCGACGCCATCCGCAGCGGTGGTTCGGCACCGGGGCACATCGGCACGATCGTGGACAGCCTGCGCCCGGTCATCGAGCCGGTGCTGAGCCAGCCCGGCGACCCGGTGGAGAACGCGGTCCGCGCCAACATCGCGGCCCAGGTGCGGGCCCTCGCCGAACGCAGCACGATCATCGCCGAGCGGGTGGGGCAGGGCACGTTGCAGGTGGTTGGTGCCCGGTACGACCTGGACAACGGCCAGGTCTCGCTGGTGGCCTGACAGCCGCCCCATCCGCCGGCCGGCGACGCCTACGTCGTCGGTGCGGCGGTTGGACGCGGGCCGTTGGGTGGACGCCCGCTCGACGGGGTGCCACCCGGCCCACCGGGAACGCCGGGCGGTGCGCCGGCACCGGGGATTTGCCCCGCGGTCGGAGTGGTGGCCGTGTCGACACCGACCGTGAGCGTAACGGTGTAGCCGCTGGCGACGTCCCCGGTGACGACGCCGAGCTGACTGGCGCCGTCGTCATCGCCGAAGACGTTGTCGTTCCCCAGGGAGACCTCGGCGAGGTTGGCGACCGAGGCTTCGTAACCGCTCTGGGCGTACACCGTGTCGCAGGTCTGCTTGGGTAGCGCGACCTGCGAGGTCGCGATGGCCCTGCTCGCGTCGGTGCTGCTGGCCTGGTCGGGGTAGACCTCGAAGTGGACGTGCGGCCACCTCCCGGCGTAGCAGGCCGGGAAGATGCTGGTGAAGCGCACCTTGCCGGCGGCGTCGGCGATCTGGACACCCCGCAGGTAGTTCTGGTCGGTGACGCCGTCCGAATACATCGAGTACCGGCCGGCGCGGTCGCAGTGCCAGACGTAGATCGCCGTACCCGCGAACGCCCGACCGCCGTTGGCCAGGTCCCGGATCGTCAACTCGATGGTCATCGGCACGCCCTCCGCCGTGCCATCGGCATCCCCGAAACTCGACCGGATGTCGCTGCGCACCACTCCACTCTGTTCCAGGACGTCCGGCCCGTTCGAGCCGTCACCCGGGTACGGTCCAGCGGTCTCGTCGGGGATCTCCCCACTCGCGACCGCACCGGACCCGGTGGACGACGACGCCGACGGGCGCCCGTCCGAGGCGTCTCCGCACGCGGCGAGACCGAGCGTCGCGGCCCCGAGGCCGAGGGCCCGCAGCAGCTGCCGGCGGCCCAGCAACGTCCCCAGATCGAAACCCAGACCCTGATCGACGATCTCCTCATCCGGCCTGGCCAGCGCACGTCCCTCGTAGGTCGATGTCCGCCTCGTGCCGCGCTTCTCCCGCACCCGGTCCTCCGCTCGTCGAGCCCTGCCTTCCGATTGACCCCACTCTGGGCGGGAGTCCGATGGGTGGGCTGTACGGAAGTTGTGGATCCGCTGTGTTGTGCGGGTGCCCCGGCGAAGCCTTCCCACTCACCCGATCGCACACGACGAGTCGGTTGGGGAACCGAGGCCGGGACGACGCCGTCCAAGTGATGTCCGGATTGGGGGCATCACATGACCAAGGAGCGTTATGCGAGTAATCGTCAGATGGGTCTCCGCCGTGGCCGTCCTGACCGGACTCGCCGCCTGCGGAGGTATCCGGCCAGTGGCCGAGGAACCGCTGGGCAGGCAGGAGACGGCGCAGCCGCGCACCGCGACCACTGGCACGCCTAAGGTCCGGTCCGGATGGACCTCCTGTGCGGTCGACGCGCCGATGGAATTCTCCGTTCCCCCACCGGAAGCCCTTACCGCTCCTCGCCTGGGCATCGACTTCGCGGCCGCGACCGCCGTCCACTGCCAACTCGAGACCAAGAAGCGCGCCGACGGCCGCGAGGACCTGGTCCTCACCGAGGGGCGGGCCACCGACTTGACCGCGCTCCTCGCCGCGCTGCGCCTGCCCGATCTGACGCCCACCCCCGACCTCTGCACCCTGGAGATGCCCTGGGTGCCGAACCTCCTGCTGCTCGACAGACAGAACCGATGGGTCCGGCCGGGCCTACCGGTGACCGGCTGCGGCAAACCGCGCGCCGAGGTGTCGAACGCGGTACGGGGGCTGCGGCTGACCACCGTGTCGGAGAAGGTCGTACGGCAGCTGAAATCCGCCGGGGCCGCCGCCTCCGGGTGCCAGCAGGACTGGTCGGACGTGATCGCGGCCGAAACCAGGGATCCGACGGCCCCTCCGCGATCGGGCCGGGTGTCGATTCCGTCCCCCGCACCGCTGCGAGTATGTGTGTTCCGCGTGCCAGCACAGGAGCAGCAGACAGCCCAACCGACCGGGACCTTCGAGTACGGATCAGTCCTGCCACGGCAGCGGCGCGCAGCCATCGAACGGGCCTTCGCGGCACTGCTGCCAGCCACGCGCTGCTCGGCCGTTGCGGAGCGGTTCGCCGTGCTGCAAGCCGCCGACGTCACGGGGGGCGACGTGGTCTATGTCGAGCTCGACCGCTGCCGCCGGGTCCTGACCACCCCGGTGTACGGCCCGCCGACCCTGGCCCAGGCCAACGACGCGCTCATCGCACTGCTCGAAAAGTAGCCGCTGCCGCCGCCCCTGCGGCTTGACAGCTCCGCAGAAGCTCAGTGAGCATTGAGTCAATGAACACTGAGCCTTCTACCTTGCGTGACCGCGCCCGGATCCATGCCGCGCTCGGCGACCCGGCGCGCCTGGCGATCGTGGACGCCCTCACCCTGGGCGACGCATCCCCCGGCGAGATCGCCCACGACCTGGGCATGCCGACGAACCTGGTCGCCCACCACGTCAAGGTCCTCACCGACGCGGGTCTGGTCGTGCGTAGCCGCTCCGAGGGCGACCGCCGCCGCACCTACCTGCGGCTGAGGCCCGACGCCCTCGCCACACTGGCCCCGGCACCGCCGGGCGAAATGGGCCGGGTGGTGTTCGTCTGCACCCACAACTCCGCCCGTTCACAGCTCGCCGCCGCCCTCTGGGCCGATCGCACGCACACCCGCGCGGCCTCCGCCGGGACGAACCCCGCCGGCCGGGTCCACCCGCGCGCGGTGGCCGTGGCCAACCGGCACGGGCTGGCGCTGGACCCGACAGCCACGTCCCACGTCGCCGATGTCGTGCGCGACGACGATCTGCTCATCGCGGTCTGCGACAACGCTCACGAGGAACTCACCGGGCCGGGTCGTCCTCGGCTGCACTGGTCGGTGCCCGATCCGGTGCGCCTCGACACCGACGACGCGTTCGAGGCCGCGTTCGCCGACCTCGCCGCCCGCGTCGAGCGCGTAGCCCCCGTCATCACCCCCGCGATGAGTTCGGAGGACCGGTGAGCCACCAGGACGAAAGCGCTGTCGTCGGCCGCCTCTCCCGGCTCGACCAGTTCCTGCCGGTCTGGATCGGGCTGGCCATGATCGTCGGGCTGCTGCTCGGCCGCCTCGTCCCCGGACTCGACAGCACGCTGGACGCGGTGCAGGTCGGCGGGATCTCCCTACCGATCGCCGCCGGCCTGCTGATCATGATGTACCCGGTGCTGGCAAAGGTCCGCTACGACCGGCTCGACACCGTCACCCGCGACCGGCGACTACTGATCTCGTCGCTGATCCTCAACTGGCTCGTCGGCCCGGCCGTGATGTTCGCCCTGGCCTGGATCTTCCTGGCCGATCAGCCGGCGTACCGGACCGGCCTGATCATCGTCGGCCTGGCCCGCTGCATCGCCATGGTGATCATCTGGAACGACCTCGCCCGCGGCGACCGGGAAGCCGCCGCCGTCCTGGTCGCACTCAACTCGGTCTTCCAGGTCCTCGCCTTCGGCCTGCTCGGCTGGTTCTACCTAGCCGTGCTGCCCGGCTGGCTCGGACTCTCCGGCGCCGAGCTGACCGTCTCGGCCTGGGACATCGCCCGCAACGTACTCATCTTCCTCGGTCTCCCCCTGCTCGCCGGCTACCTCACCCGGCGTTTCGGCGAACGCATCAGAGGCCGCTACTGGTACGAGTCCCGCCTCCTGCCGAGGATCGGCCCCGCCGCCCTCTACGGCTTGCTGTTCACCATCGTGATCCTGTTCGCCCTCCAGGGCGACGCCATCACCAGCCGACCCCTGGACGTCGTCCGCATCGCCCTGCCCCTGCTGGTGTACTTCGCGCTCCTCTGGGCCGGCTCCTACGCCCTCGGGCGGGCCATCGACCTCGGCTACGAACGCACCACCACCCTGGCCTTCACCGCCGCCGGCAACAACTTCGAACTCGCCATCGCCGTCGCGATCGGCACCTTCGGCGTCACCTCCGGCCAGGCTCTCGCGGGTGTCGTCGGTCCGCTGATCGAGGTACCGGTCCTCGTCGGGCTGGTCTACGTCTCCCTCTGGGCCCGCCGCCGGCTCTTCACCCCCACGCACCCCGTAGCCGCGTAGCCCGGAAGGCACTCACGAATGAGCGACAAGCCCGCCGTCCTGTTCGTCTGCGTCCACAACGCCGGCCGCTCCCAGATGGCCGCCGGCTGGCTGCGCCACCTCGCCGGCGACGCTGTCGAGGTCCGCTCCGCCGGCTCCGCCCCCGCCGAGACGCTCAACCCCGCCGCCGTCGCCGCCATGCGCGAGGTCGGCATCGACATCACCAACCAGACCCCAAGACTCCTGGAGTACGCCACCGCCGAGTCGTCCGACGTCATCGTGACCATGGGCTGCGGCGACACCTGCCCGGTCTTCCCCGGCAAGCGCTACGAGGACTGGAAGCTCGACGACCCGGCCGGCAAGGACGTCGACGCGGTACGCCCCATCCGCGACGACATCCGTACCCGGGTCGAGAAACTGCTCACCGACCTCGGCCCGCTCGCTTGACCCGCAGAATCAGTTCAGCGGAGCGTTTATTCAGCATCTGATGTACTGTCAGGCGGTGGAGACGCTCACGCACGGCCAGGTCCTGGCCCGCTTCGGTCACGCCCTGTCCGATCCGGTCCGGGCCCGCCTCCTGCTCGCGCTGCGGGACGGCCCGGGCTACCCGGCCGACCTCGCCGAACTGCTGGGCACCAGCAGGCAGAACCTGTCCAACCACCTGGCGTGTCTGCGTGGCTGCGGCCTGGTCGTCGCCGCACCCGAGGGACGCCGCTCACGCTACGAACTCGCCGACGCACGCCTCGCGCACGCGCTGGGAGATCTGCTCGGCCTCGTCCTGGCGGTCGACCCGGCCGCCTGCCCGGCCGCCGAGACCGATGGCTGCTGCTGATGAATCCACCGCCCAGCTCGCCGACCGCGATTCCGCCGCCGGCCCGTCGCGCGATCCTGATCCGCCGGGTACGGCTGTTCGTGGCCGCGACCATCACCTACAACGTCGTCGAGGCGATCGTCGCGATCACCGCCGGGACGATCGCCTCGTCGACCGCGCTGATCGGCTTCGGCCTCGACTCGATCATCGAGGTCGCCTCGGCCGCGGCGGTGGCGTGGCAGTTCTCGGGCCCGGACCACGAACGCCGCGAACGCGCCGCGCTGCGCATCATCGCCCTGTCGTTCTTCGCCCTCGCCGGCTACGTCAGCATCGAGTCCGTGCGCGCGCTGCTCGGCACCGACCGCGCTGAGCACTCGACGATCGGCCTGCTGCTCGCGGCCGTGTCGCTGGCGGTGATGCCGGTCCTGTCCGCCGCACAGCGCCGCGCCGGCCGCGAACTCGGCTCCGCCTCCGCGGTCGCCGACTCCAAACAGACCCTGCTGTGCACCTACCTGTCCGCCGTTCTCCTCGTCGGCCTGGCGGTCAACTCGCTGTTCGGCTGGTGGTGGGCCGACCCGGCCGCCGCACTGGTGATCGCCGCCGTCGCGGTCAAGGAAGGCCGCGAAGCCTGGCGTGGCGACACCTGCTGCACTCCGGCAGCGGCGCTGACCGATACCACTGGGTCCGGTAGCGACACCGACCGTTGCGCCGACGGGTGCTGCACCGTCGACTAGCTGTGCTGTCAGGAGGGTTGCCTGACGCCTGTGACGGTCAGCGCTCAAGGAGGTAGCCGCGCCGGGCAAGGACGCCCCGGAGTTCCGCGAACAACTCGGCGAGCTCGGTGTCGGTCATGCCGTCCGGCCGGCGCGGGGTTCGGCGAACTGACCACCCGCGAACGCGAGACCGTCGCGCTGGTGGCACAGGGCCTGTCCAACGATCAGATCGCCGAACGCCTGGTGATCAGCCCGCTTGCCGCCAAGACCCACATCAACCGGGCAATGGCCAAGCTCCACGCCCGCGACCGCGCTCAACTAGTGGTCCTGGCCTACGAATCCGACCTGGTGGCCCCGCGCAACCGCTGACACCGACGCCAGGCCCACAGGACTCAGGTGTGCCACACCTGCTCCCAGCCACGGTCGACGAGATTGCCACTGTTGTAGCGCGCACCGTTGAAATAGATGCGATCGGATTCCGGGAAGTCCTTGTTGCAGAGCCCCCAGTTGCCCGAACCCAGGTTGTTGACGCAGGAGCCCCACCTGCCGGACTGCAGATTCCATTCGAGCACCGCCGCGTACCCGTCCGCCCGGATGTCCCGGACGTAGAGCTCGTCGCCATTCGGCTTCAAGCAGACGGTGACGCCGGTGTGATCGACGCAGACGTAATCTCCGGTCGGCCCGCTGGAGATTGCGGTGTAGTTGGTCTCGTCGCCGTAATAGGCGGCGGACGCTGCGGTAGGCGTCAGGAGGGTCGATGCCACACCAACCAACGCAGCGATGGCGAGTGCTCCGCGACGAGCTCCACGCATCAGGACTCCCGTTCATAGTGGGTCGGCCAAGGCCGCGGTTGGGCGGCTTCGGTCCTCTTTCACCTGTGGATCCTGATCGGCACATCCGTCGACGTCGAGGCGTCGATCCCATCTTGAGTGAATCTTGACGTCGCTCAAATCCGCTGTGCCCGGCCGACCAGCGACCAGTCGCGTATCTCGGGCATGTCCTCCAGATGCTCGACCACGTACGCCTCAAGCTTGGCCAGCTGGCTCTGGCACCAGGCCTTGAGGTCGGCGGCGCCGCGCGCGCCGGGCTGCGCTCGACGTGGGTCGCGCACGTCCCGGCTGGTGGCTGAGCCTCTTTTGTTCCTGGCCAGAGCATGGTCAGGGTCACGCCGCCGACCGCCGGGATAAGTGGACGACCCCCGTCCCCTAGGGCTAACTTCGCTGAAGCGGACGATGGTCGTCCCACTTCGGGTTGCCCGAGCGGGGCCCCTGGAAGGCACGGAAGGCAGCCCCACGCGTACCGCTGAAACCGTGCGCGCCTTTCGCACCAATCAATGCAATACCCATTCGAGCAATGAAGACAAGGATCAACCATGTCCACGCGTTTCGCGAACAAGGTCATTCTGGTCACCGGTGCCACCTCCGGCATGGGGCGTGCCCTCGCAGAACGGGTCGCCGCCGAGGGTGCGAAGGTCGTCCTGGCGGCCCGCGGCAAGGAAGCCGGCACCGCATTCGCCGCCGAGCTGCGCTCCGCCGGCCATGATGCGATCTTCGTGCCGACCGATGTGACGGTCGGGGCCGAGATCGAGAAGCTGGTGCGGCGAGCGGTCGACCACTACGGCCGGCTCGACGGGGTGTTCAACAACGTGGGCGCCGCCACGGCACTCGGCCCGATCACCGAGATCGACCACGACGCGTGGGGCGCCGAGATCGCACTCAACCTCGACAGCGTCTTCTTCGGGCTGAAGTACCAGATCCCCGCGTTGCAGGCCTCCGGCGGCGGATCGATCGTGAACAACGCCTCCACCGCCGGCGTCACCGGTGCGGCCAGCCTGGCCTCCTACAGCGCCGCCAAGCACGGCGTCGTCGGGCTCACCCGTTCGGCCGCGCTCGAGGTGGCCGCCACCGGCGTACGGATCAACGCGCTCGTCACCGGCGGCATCGACACCCCGCTGCTGCGCCGCAACATGGGCCCGAACCCGGAGGAGGCCCTCGCGATCGGCAACGCGATGCACCCCGTGGGACGGATCGGGCGACCCGACGAGGTCGCGGCGCTCGCGGCCTTCCTCCTGAGCGACGAGGCCCCGTTCATCACCGGCGCGGCACTCGCGATCGACGGCGGCCTGACCGCCGCCTGACGACTCTTGAAAGGAACATCGATGTCTACTCGACATATCGCGCCGGATTCCCAGCGCTGGAAAGCCCTGCTGTTCATCTCCATCGCCCAACTGATGGTCGTGCTCGACGGCGCCGTCATGAACATCGCCCTCCCCTCGGCCCAGCAGGCGCTGCACTTCACCGACGGGAGCCGCCAGTGGGTGGTGACCGCCTACGGCCTGGCCTTCGGGGGTCTCCTGCTGGTCGGTGGCCGAGTCGGCGACATGGTGGGACGCAAGCGCGTCTTCCTGTTCGCCCTGGCGGGTTTCGCGATCGCCTCGGCGATCGGCGGCGTAGCGGTCAACGGCGGGATGCTGCTCATCGCTCGTGCCCTGCAGGGAGTCTTCGCAGCCCTGCTCGCTCCGGCCGCACTCTCGTTGCTCTCCCTGTCGTTCACGCAGCCGCGGGAACGGGCGAAGGCCTTCGGCGTGTTCGCCGCGGTCTCGATCGCCGGTGGCGCCGTCGGCCTGATCGCCGGCGGCCTGCTCACCGAGTACCTGAACTGGCGTTTCGCGATGTTCATCCTGGTTCCCATCGCGGTCATCGGCATCTTGGGCGCCATGGCGACCGTGCACGACAACGGTGAGCGGCACCGTTCCCGGCTCGACATTCCCGGTGTCCTGTTGGCCAGCCTCGGTTTCGTCGGTCTGGTCTACGGGTTCAGCGCCGCCGAGAGCCACGGCTGGTCGGCGCCGCTGACCATCGGATCCTTCGTCGTCGGCGTACTGCTGCTGGCGGCCTTCGTCGTGGTGGAGTCGCGGGTACGCGCCCCGCTCCTGCCGCTGCGGGTCCTGAACGAACGCAACCGGGCGGCCGCGTACCTGTCGGTGGCCTTCGCCCTGGTCAGCATGTTCGGGATGTTCCTCCTCCTGAGCTACTACTTCCAGCAGGTCAAGGGATGGTCGCCAGTGATGGCCGGCCTGGCGTTCATGCCGATGGCGGTGCTCCAGGCATTCGGGGCCACGCAGGTCGGCGCGCGGCTCGCGCACCGGATCGCTCCGCGGCCGATCATGGTCGGCGGCTACCTCGTCGGCGCGGTCGGGCTCGTACTGCTCGCCCTGCTCGACGCCGACAGCGGCTTCCTGGAGATCGCGATCGCCGAGGCGGTGATCGGGATCGGCATCGGCACCGCGTTCACGCCCGCGATGAGCATGTCGACCCACGGCGTCGATCCGAAGGACGTCGGTGTGGCCTCCGCGACGATCAGTTCGTCGCAGCAGGTCGGTGGTTCGATCGGCGTCGCGCTGCTGAACACCGTGGCGACCAGCTCGGCCGCCTCCTACGTGGTCACCCACGGCGGTACGGCGGCCACCATCCAGGTCCGGAACCAGGCGCTGATGCACGGCTACTCGGCCGCGTACTGGCTGGCCACCGCCTTTGTCGTGGCCGCGGCACTGGTCTCCGCGATCCTGGTGAACGCCGGTGCCCCGAAGCACCTGCCGACCTCGGCGGCGGACGACGGCGCTCGTGACGCCGTCCCGGTGCCAGTGCACTGAACTGCCGCCCATCCGCGGACGCGCAGGCCGCGCCGCCACGTCAGTTCCCGGTTCTCTTTGGGGCCGGGAACTGACGCATCCGCGCGTACCACCGGCCGGACCGGCCGACCATGGCCACGGATACCGTAATCGGACGGGTCGCGTCCGATTGCGGTACGCTTTGGGGATGCCTGACCTGGACCCTTCGCCCGGCGTCCGCGCGGACGCACGGCACAACCGACGCCAATTGATCATTGCGACACGGGAAGCGATCGCCTCCCGTGGGCTGGAGGTCTCCGCCCTGGACATCGCGAACGCGGCGGGCGTCGGAGTCGGCACGTTGTACCGGCGCTTCGGCACCAAGGAGGCGCTGCTCGACAACGCGGTGCTCGGCCTCTACGACGAGCTGGGCGAGACCGCACAGGCGTGCATGCAGCGCACGGATCCCTGGGACGGGCTCGCGGAGTTCGTGATGGAGCTCGCCGGAGCTCACCGGGACAGCCGCGGCCTGGCCGAGGTCACCGCGGCGTGCGAGAGGCCGCCGACGCCCGAACTCGCACAACGGACCGCCGCACTGCAGGATGCCGTCATCCAGCTGACCGAGCGGGCGAGCGCCGCGGGTTACCTGCGTGCGGACGTGACCTGGCAGGACATCCTGCTCTGCTCGCGCGCGGCTCTGGACACCGACCACTGCCTGGGCGTCGACGCGGGGCCCGAGGGGTGGCGTCGAGTCATCACGATCCTGCTCGACGGGATGCGCGCCCCCGGGCGAATTCCACTGCAGGGCGACCCGCCGCAGGTCCGCCGGGCGTGAGGACGTAGATCACCGGGCCGGACCGCAAGATGCTCCAGAATGCGAACTGGGCGACCGGCTACAGGCACGGGCGCGGATCGCGGTGGGCGGAGCAGTCGCCCCGCCCACCGCGTGTCGTGATCGTTCAGTGGGCCGGTGCGGCCTCGGACTCCGCCTCGCTGGCCGAGGTCGGCGGTGCCGACGGGTCCACGCGGGTGGCGTCGCCGTGCCCCGGCCACCAGGCCGTGTGGCCGAGCAGTGCGGTGACTCCGGGGACGAGCAGGAGGGACATGATGAACGCGGACAGCACGATTCCCACCGAGACCGCGAAGCCCATCTCGGTCAGGAACGACACCCCCGCGAACAGCATCGACGTGAACGTGCCGGCGAGGATCAGACCGGCGGCAGCCACCGACGGACCGGCGTGCTGAATCGCCAACGCGGCGGCGGTGCGGGGATCGTTGCCGGCCCGCGCCTCCTCGCGGAGCCGAGCGATCATGAGGATGTTGTAGTCGGTGCCGATCGCGACCACGAACAGGTACAGGATGATCGGCAACGAGAACGACAGGCCGGAACGTCCGCCGATGCCTTGGAAGGCCAGGACGGTCGCGCCGAGCGTCGCCATGAATCCGAGGCCGACCGCGATCATGAGGTAGACCGGGGCGACGAGGCTGCGAAGGAGCAGCCCCAGGATCACCGCGATCAGCACTCCGGCCACCGGAAAGATCACCCACAGGTCGCGGTTGTTCGCGTGGCGGATGTCGGCGAAGACCGAGCTGACGCCGCCGACCAGCGCGGTCGTCCCGGCCGGCGCCCGGTCGTGGGCCACCTGCCGCAGGTCGTCACCGGCCAGTTCGAGCGCCGCCGTCGAGTACGGGCTGGTGTCCAGCAGCAGGTTGATCTGGGCGATGGTGCCGTCCGAGCTGATGGTGGCGGGGCTGCCGTCAGGGCCGGGCATCAGGCTTCCGACCCCGGGCACCTGGGTCAGTGACTGCGCGAAGCCACCGAGTACCGCCGGGTCGAGACGCTGGCCGTTGTCCGCGCGTACGTAGACGGTGGTCGGGTTGAGTGCCCCGGCCGGGAACCCCGCCTTGAGGTCGTTCAGGGCACGTGCCGACTCCGTGTTGGCCGGAAGTTGGGCGACCTGGTCGTAGTCGACCTTGAGCCCGAAGACACCCAGCGCCAGCACGACCATGACTCCGCCAGCAGCGAGTGCGACCACGGCCGGTCGACGTCCGGTGAACCCGCCGAGGCGCTGGAAGACGCTGCCCCGAGGAGTGCGCTGCCACGATTTCGATGGCCAGAACACCTTGGGGCCGATGAGCGAGACGATGGCCGGCACCAGCGTGACCGCGGCGATCGCCATGACGACCACTCCGATGGCAAGGCCCGGGCCGAGACTCCGGAAGCCACCGAACACCGCGAGCAGGAGCGCGCCGAACGCGATCACGATCGCCGCGGCAGCCGACGCGATGACCTCACCGACCCGGCTGACCGCCGTGGCGAGCGCGTCCTTCGACGCGTCACCGGCGCGTAGCCGCTCGCGGTAGCGGAACAGCAGGAAGACGATGTAGTCGGTGCCGACGCCGTAGAGCACCACGGTGAGGATGGTCAGCAGCGACTGGTCCACCTGCATGCCGAACGCCTTGACGAACAACGTGATGACCGCGCTCGACACGGCCGACACGACACCGACGACCACGACCGGCAGGAAGGCCGCGACCGGGCTGCGGTAGATGAGCAGGAGGAGACCGACGACCAGTGCCAGCGTCACGATGCTGACGACCAGCAGCGCGGTGTCGAAGGCGTCCTGGTTGTCCACGAGGAGAGCGACGTCTCCGGTCACCGCGTACGACAGACCGGAACCGTCCAGGGTGGACTGGGTCCGGTCGCGGATCGACACGACGGCGTCACCGAGCGCCGGGTCGGCGGGCGAGCCGGTCAGCGCGATGTTGACGAGCTGCACCAACTTGTTCGGCGAGACGGCCTGCGGCCCGGTGACCGCGGTGCCGACCCGGTCGATGCCGGCGCCCTGCAGTGTCTGGGCGAGTTGCCCGACCCGATCGGTGTCGGCGACGCCCAGGGGTTGGCCGTCGACGCGTTTGACGACGATGGTCGCGGTCGCCCCGTCGCCCTGACCGAACGCGCGCTCCGCCAACTGCTGCGCCTGCACCGACTCGTAGCTGGAGGGCAGGAAGCTGGCCTGATCGGTACTGACCTGGTCAGCCAGCGAGGGTGCGAAGAACGAGCCGACGAGCAGTACGAGCCATACCGCGATCACTTTCCATGGATTGAGGACGATGGCTCGTCCGAATCTGGCGAACATGTGGAGCTCCTGTCAACGATGTCCAACTGCCGCGGCCGCCGTGGGCTGAGCCCTTGCCGGAGACCTGGTGTCGAGGTCCCGCGCACAGGTTCTCGACGCACACCCCGGTCCCGTGGTGCCATAATGGCACCAGTTGGCTCAGGCCGCAACAGGGTTGGCTCAGCGTGACACCACTAGCTATTCGGCCCCCTAGCCCTTCACCGCGCCGGCCGCGAGGCCGCTCATGACGAAACGCTGCATGAAGACGAAGATGAGCAGGATCGGGATGACGGCGAGCAGCAGCGTGGGATAGATCCTCGTATAGTCCGCCGAGTACTGGCCCACGGCGGCGTACACGCCGGTCGTCACCGTGTAGAACTGGCTCCCCGGGCCGAGGATCATCTGCGGGCTCGCGAAGTCGTTCCAGGCCGAGAGGGAGTTGAGGACGAACACGGTGGCGACGATCGGCTTCATCAGCGGGAAGATGATCCGCCACAGGATGTAGTAGTGGCCCGCACCGTCGACGGAGGCCGCCTCGTCCAGCGCCTTCGGCAACATCCTGATGTATCCGGTGAAGACGAAGAGCGTGAACGGGATCATCGTCGCCGCCTGGAACAGGATCAGCCCCGGCAGCGTACCCATCAGGCCCAGGGCCTTGAGGACGAAGATGGTCGGCACCAGGACGACCTGCGTCGGGATGAACATGCCGGCCACGAAGAAGAGCAGGATGGCCCGGAAGAGGACCGTCGGTGTCCGGGCGAGAACGTACGCGCCGGTGACGGAGCTCAGGATGGCGACCGCGTTGACCGCGAGAAGTAGCCCGATCGTCGTCCCGTACCCCCTGGGGATCGAGAAGCTCGGGCTGTTCCACGCATCGACGAGGTGCCTCGTCGTCGCCTTCGACAGGTCGATCGTCAAGGGGTTGGTCAGGATGTCCGCCTGGCTCTTGAACGAGTTGATCACCAGGAGGTACATGGGGACCAGCATCACGATCGCGTAGAAGATCACGAATGTGTTGCGAAGGACCCCCCGCCGACGTGTTCTCATCCGACGGACTCCGCTCCCTCTTCGGCGCGACGGCGTAGCCGCAGCACGGTGAACGACAGCGCGGCCGCGATCAGCATCAGCAGCAGGGCCTGAGCGCAGGCTTGGCCGACCCGCCGGTTCTCGGTGAATTCGATGAACAAGACGTTGTACGCCAGGGTCCGAGTCGCGCCCCCCGGGCCCCCGCCGGTGAACGAGACGACGATGTCGTAAGTCTTCAGCAGCGTGATGAGCGACGTGATCATCGCTACCGTCGCGCTCGGCGCGAGCCCCGGCCAGGTGACCGATCGGAACACCTGCCACCGGGTCGCGCCGTCGATGCGCGCCGCCTCCAGCAACTCCCGCGGAATGGCCTGCAGACCGGCGAGGTAGAGCACCAACTGGACGCCGAGCAGACCCCAGACGATAACGAAGATCATCGTCCACAGCGCCCACGTCGGGTCGGAGAGGAACGGCAGCGGCGACGCGCCGAGCTTGCTGATCACGTTGTTGACGGCCCCCTGCGGGCCGAGCAGTGCCTGCCACAGGTATCCGACGACGAGTACCGCGAGGACGTGCGGGTAGAACGCGACCACCCGAGCGAAGACGTTCGTCCGGGTGTTCTTCTGCAGCAGCACCGCGAGACCCAGCGCGGCCACGT
Source organism: Micromonospora vulcania (assembly GCF_042658605.1). Taxonomy (NCBI): domain Bacteria; kingdom Bacillati; phylum Actinomycetota; class Actinomycetes; order Micromonosporales; family Micromonosporaceae; genus Micromonospora; species Micromonospora vulcania. Next base: position 370,352 of record NZ_JBHSQS010000006.1, read on the forward strand.
TCACCAGCACGGCGCCGACGCCGGCGATGAGTCCCGTCGTCAGCAGGGTGTCTCGCACCGCCTCGCTGCGGAACAACTGCTCGTAGTTCGCGAGCCCGACCCAGGTGGGACCGGGTTGGTTGGGCGAGGTCATCCCGTTCCACCGAGTGAACGAGTAGTAGACCGCGAAGCCGGCGGGAACGACGAGCATGAGCACGTAGATGGCGGCTGCGGGGGTGAGCATGCTCGCCTTCACGAGCACGTCACGCCACCCCCGCGGCCGCGATGTCCTGCTGGTCACCTGATCACCTGCGGTTGTCCTTGAACCACTGGTTGAGCGATTTCGCGGCGTCGCCCGAGCTCGTACCGCTGTAGACCTTCTGGGCGACCGTCGTGAACTCCTGGTTGAACCCGGTGACCGGCATCCGCACATCGTTGTTGGCGGGCAGTACGAGCCCCGGGGCCGCGTCGACGATCCCCTGGATACCCGCACCGACACCGGTGACCGAGGTCGTGAAGCCGGCGCGGAAGATCCCGTCGGCATCCAGCTGCGTCTGGATGGCCTTCTTGTCCGTGACGAGGTACTTGACGAGGGCCTTTGCCCCGTCGAGGTTCTTGGCCCCCTTCCAGATGCTGTACGGCGCGCCGAGCGTGGCACCCTGCGGACCGGGATAGGCCTGCCCGCTCTCCACCGGCGGCGAGAAGACCCCCACCTCGAACGGCAGGTTGCCGGTCTTCTTCAGCGAGGAGGCGAACCAGGAGCCGCCCGTGTAGAAGCCGACCTTGCCCGCGATGAAGTTGGCGTCCGCGCCCGACGAGTCCAGGCCGACGTCCGACTTGTTGATGTATCCGGCGTGGATCCAGTCGGCGTACCGCTTGAGGATCGGCTCATAGGCATCGCCCAGTGCGAGGTCGCCCTTCGCCAGGGACTGCACCCAGTCTGGATGCTGCGTGTTCAACGTCGGGTGCCAGAGCTGCTGCACCTGGAGGCCGGTGAGCCACTGCCCGCCGGTCTGCAGCGGTATGTAACCGGCGGTCTTGAGCTTGCCGAGGCTGACCTCGAACTGGTCCCAGTACTTCGGGGTCTCGGTGATGCCGGCGGCCTGGAACGCCTTCTTGTTGTAGAAGACGAGCGACTGCGCCTGCATGCCCGCACCGGCCACGAGTCGCTTGCCGTCGATCGCGTACTTGTCCACCAACGGCGTGTCCTTGGCCCAGTCTTCTCCGGACAGATCGACCAGCTCCGGAGCGGTGTCGGTCTGCGGCGTGATCGACTGGACGACGTCCGGGGCGGTGCCGGCCGCGAGCAGGGTGGGGAAGGTGCTCGCCACGTCCTTGCCGGTCGGCGCCTCGATCTTGACGTCGAGCCCGCTCTGCTCCTCGAACGGCTTGACGAGCGCGTCCCAGTATTCGGGGGTGAGGTTGTCGGTGATGTTCACGAGCATGCGGACGGTGCTCGGTGCCCCGCCCGTGTCGCCGCCCTGTGCGCACCCGCCGATCGCGAGAAGGGGTACGGCGCCCAGCGCGAGGGCGAGCAACGCCCGCCTTTTCGTTGAAAGTGACATGACAGCTCCGTTGCCTTCAGCAGGGGGGTATCGCCGATGACGCCATGAGCCCGGCCCATGGGACTGCCCGCGCCGACTCTTGTGCGGAACGAGCTGGAGGTCTCACTCCACCAGCAGTGGTTGAACGTGTCGGACCACCATGGTCTTCATATGTCATACATCTTATGTCTGCGCCGACCTTGGGCCGCAAGGCCTTGTTACCGAGGTGTTATGTCGAGATGACATGCCTGGGTAATCAGATGTCGCCGAGGTAGCCCAACCGACCCAGCACGGCGACGTCGACCGGCCGACGCACGTCGTCGACCCGGTAGATCCCGTCGTTGCCGACGAAGAACATCGGCGCGTCCGGGAACTCCAGTTCGGCCGGCAGCGGCTCCCGGTCGGTCCAGGCGAAGAACGACCGGGCGAAGGTGTCCCGGTCCTTGCGGCCGTAGATGCTGAGATCACCGGCGGTGAGCGGGCTCAGGATCGCCCAGCGCACGTCGTCCTCCACCCAGAAGGCACGGTCGCTCAGCAGGACCGACAGGGTGGGGCGGTCAGCGAAGACCTCGTCCCAGAACGTCTCCGGGGTCTCCAGGTGGTCGACCAGGAAGAGCATGTCGTGGGCGTGCCAGGCGGTGCTCGGCGCGACGTCCGCCTCGTTGTGCCAGCCGGTGGCGGACGCGAAGTAGCCGGCGGGCGTCTGATAGTGGGCGTACGTACGCAGGCACCGCTGGACGAAGTCGGCCAACTCGGGGTCGTGGCCCTCGGCGAGGACCTGGTCCATCCCGTACAGGGTCAACCCCATACCGGCGATCAGCATCGGCGTATCGGTCTTGACCGCCCGGCGGTCGTTGACGAACCAGTATCGGTGAAAGCGGGTCATGCCGTCGGCATCGGTCCAGGCCGAACGGGTGACGTGCCGGCAGATCCTCCTGGCCTCGTCGAGGAAGCGCCCGTGGCCGTAGGTGCGGTAGGCCAGGACCAGGGGCGCGATCATCAAGCCGTAGTACTCGGTCGGTTCGAGGATCCCACCCTTGTTCTTGTCCTGGGCCGTGCGGAAGGTGGCGACGCACTCCTCGTCGGGTACGCCACGGTGATGGTGCAGGGCGATCAGCGTGTCGAGGTCGTCGACGATCTGGTCCACGTAGGTCGCGTCGCCGGACAGCTGTGAATAGAGCAGCTTGACCCAGACTCGCGCGTACTCCTGGTTGCAGGTGCCCTCCTCACCCGGGCGGCCTCCCCCGTACCGCTCGCAGGCGTCGAGGTTGCGACGCACGGTCGTCAGGATGTCCCCGACCATCGCCTCGGGCAGCAGGTGGCCGGCGTGCTGCAGCGCGCCGAGCAGGCCCAACGATCCGACGACGTTGTGGATCAGACCGGTGGTGGCCGACTCCCCCACCTGGAAGCCGATGTGCTTGTACTGGCCATCGGGCTGCACCGCCTGCGACTGGTACCCCATGGCCCGACGCCACAGCTCGAGCCCACGGTCGTCGGGGCGTCGCGCCAGCGCCCGCGCGTACGCGATCAGCGCCGGTGCCGAGAAGGCGGCATGGCCACTGGTGAAGTCGAGGAAGGTGAACGGGTTGGTCCCCCAGACGCTGTGGTTGTGGAACCCGTGGATCGCCCCCTGGTCGGAGATCCAGGTCCGCATCCACCGCGCGAGCGCGGAGACGTCGGGGTTCGTCCGTTCGTTGGTTACCACTGTTACCGCTTCCTATCGTGGGTCGCGACGGGCGGCCCAGAGCAGGCCGCGCTCGATCATGGTTGTCGTCTCGGGCACCTTGAGATCGGCGACGCGGTGGCCGAGCACGCAGACGAACACCCGGCCACGGGCCCAGCGTCTGGTCCAGGTCACGGGCATGTCGACCGGCCGGTCCCAGGGCGCCCCGCTGTCGAGGTCGAACCGGGTGGTCGCCAGGACCGTGTTGTAGTCGTCGGCGAGGACCCAGTACTGCTCGGTCTCCACCGCGAAGTCGGTGAGGCCGGCGACGATGGCCGCGTCGCGCGGCGGGTCGGGTACGACATTCACCGTGTAGCGCTGCAGACCGTCGGGGTGCCAGAGGAACCGGCCGCCGACCATTCGCAGGTAGCGGGCGTTCGCGACGTTCGTCCCGATGACGCCGCCATGCCAACCGGCGAAGCCCACGCCCGCCTCGACGGCGTCGACGAGGTGCTGCTCCTGCCCGGCGGTCAACGTGCCGCCGGACCAGCTGTGCACGATGAGGTCCTGCCGTTCAAGGAGTTGGACGTCCTCGTAGACGCTCAGATCCTCGCTGATGGTCACGGCGAAGCCGCTCCGCCGCAGGAACGGTAGGAAGACCTCCGTACACCCGACGGGATCGTGGCCCTCCCAGCCCCCGCGTACGATCAGCGCGTTCCGTTCGCTCATGTGTCGTCCTCCCTTCCGGCACCGCTCTCAGCCGAGCTTCTCGGGGTGTTCGAACGGCTCGCCCGCGACGAACCGACGGACCTCGGCGACGACGCTCGCCCCGATGCGGTGCAGCTCGTTGCCCATCGACCCGGCGATGTGTGGCGTCAGCACGAGGTTGGGCACCTGCCACAACTCGGAGTCCGCCGGCAGCGGCTCTGGCTCGGTGACGTCCAGGACCGCGTGGATACGGCCGGTCCGCAGCTCGGCCACGAGCGCCTGCTGGTCGACCACGGCGCCACGGGCGGTGTTCAGCAGCGTCGCGCCGTCGCGCATCAGGCCGAGCAGGTGCGCGTCGATCTGCCCGACCGTCTCCGGCGTCACCGCCTGGTGCAGGGAGACCACGTCGCTGGTCGCCATCACCTCCCGCAGCGAGCCCCTGCGTACGCCGAGCCTCGCGGCACGGTCGGCGGTCAGGAGCGGATCGAAGACGATGACGTCGAGGTCGAACCCCCGTAGCCTGCCGATCAGCTCGGTGGCGATGAGACCGGCACCGACGATGCCCACCGTCCGCCGATAGTTGCCGACGTCGGTCAGCTGCGTCGCCCGGTCGGGCGCCTGCCGGGTCCCGCGGTAGGCACGTTCCGCCGCGAAGGTCTGCTTGTTGGCCAGCAGGATCATGGCGAGGGCGTACTCGGCGACCGGGACGGCATTGGCGCTGCGGGCGTTCGCGGCCACGACGCCCCTGGCCGCGAAGTCCGCTGGCCGGTCGAGACAGGTGGCGGCGACGCCCCCGGCGTAGATGACCGCCCGCACGCTGGCGGCCAGTTCGGTGCTGATCGGCTCGGCGCCCCAGCCACCGATGACGACCTCGGCGCGCCGCAGCCGCAGCCGTGACTCGGCACTCGCCAGGTCGGTGATGGTGTGCTCCGGGTCGATGTCGAGCATCTCGGCCAACTCCGCGGTCGCCTCTGCGTCGAAGATCTGCCGGACGAGCGACGCGGGGCGCATGACGAACACAGCGGGCGGACGCACGTGGTTCCTTTCGGAGCAGGCAACAAGCCGGCGGCGGACAGACTCTACGACCTGGTCGGACGCACCCGCAGATGCGTCACGCCGCCATCGACGTCGAGCGCGGTGCCGGTCGTCGAGACCGCCAGCGGGCTGGCGAGATAGGCGATCGCCGCTGCGACCTCCTCCGGGGCGACCATGCGGCCGGTCGCCTGGCGGGCATCCAGCGCCGCCTTCTCGGCCACCGGGTCGTCGAACTTCTGCAGCATCCGGTCGACGAATCCGGTGTGTACGGTGCCCGGGGACACGCAGTTGACCCGGATTCCGTCACGGATGTGGTCGGTCGCCATCGCGAAGGTCAGCGCCAGCACCGCACCCTTGCTCGCGCTGTAGAGCGCCCGCTGGGACAGGCCGTTGAGGGCGGCGATGGAGCAGACGTTGACGACGGCCGCGTGCTCGGACGCGCGCAGCATCGGGAGCGCCTCTGCGGTCGCTCGGGCCATCCCCACCACGTTCACGTCGAGCACCCGGTGCCACTCGTCGTCGCCGTTCTGCTCCACGGTGCCCACCGCGCTGATACCCGCGTTGTTGACCAGGATGTCGAGGCCGCCCTCGGTCTCCTGGATCATCGCCAGCGCCGCGCGTACGGAGGCACGGTCGGTGACGTCGCAGAAGGCGCCGGTGATCCCGGTCGGCACGTCGCCGGGCGCAAGGTCGAGTGCCACCACGCGGCAACCTCGCTCGGCCAACAGCTCGGCGGTCGCGAGGCCGATGCCGGCGGCTCCCCCGGTGACCGCGGCGACAAGACCGCTGAACTCGCCCATCACGCCTGTCCGATCGGCTGCCGGGCGGTGCCGAGGCCGGTGATCCCGAGCTCGACCACGTCACCCGCGCGCAGGTAGGGCTGGCCGGCCAGGCCCATCGCGACGCCGGCCGGGGTCCCGGTGTTGATGAGGTCACCGGGTTGCAGGACCATGAACTGGCTGAGGTACCAGATCACGTGGTCGACGGGGAAGACCATGTCGGCGGTGGTGCCGTCCTGGCGCCGCACCCCGTTGACCGAGAGGTTCAGCCGGAGGTCCTGTGGATCGCCGACCTCGTCGGCGGTCACGAGCTCGGGACCAACCGGGTTGAAGGTCTCGCAGCTCTTGCCCTTGTCCCACTGGCCGCCGCGCTCAAGCTGGAACTCACGCTCGGACACGTCGTGCGAGACCAGGTAACCCGCGACGCAGGCGAGGGCGTCCGCCGGTGTTTCGAGGTAGCGCGCCGCACGGCCGATGACAACGCCGAGTTCGACCTCCCAGTCGGTCTTGGCGGACCGGCGCGGAATCAACACGGTGTCGAAGGGGCCGACGACCGTGCAGGGATCCTTCATGAACACGACTGGTTCGGTCGGGATCGCGGCACCGGTCTCGGCCGCGTGGTCGCGGTAGTTGAGCCCGATGCAGACAATCTTGCCGGGACGGGAGATCGGTGCGCCGATCCGGAGGTCCGCTGCGCCGGCAAGCGGTTGGAGCGAGTCGGCGGCCACGGCCGCGGCGACGCGTTCGATGCCGTTGGAGGCGAGAAAGGCCGGGCCGATGTCGTCGGTGATCGGACGCAGGTCCAGGTAGGTGCCGTCGACGACGACGGTGGGGACCTCCGCGCCCGAGGGTCCGAGGCGTGCGAGCCGCAAGGCGTCTCCTTCTGATGGTTCGACGAACGGTGGGTCGGTGTCAGGAGTCGAGTTCGGCCCAGGCCGCCTCGGGTAGGGCCGCGTGGTGGCGGGCGACGAGTTGGGAGACCTGGGTGGGGCTCCGCAAACCGGCGACGACGGCGGCGACGGCCCGATGGCGCAGCGGAAACTGGACCGCGGCGTCGGGGAGGGTCGCGCCCCAGCGCTCGCAGGTGTCGGCGAGCACGTTGACCCGACGCAGCAGATCATCCGGGGTCCGCTGGTAGTCGTACATCGCGTCGGCGGTGGGCCGTGGCCGGGCGAGCAGGCCCGAGTTGAACGGTGCGGCCGCGACGACCGACACGCCTCGTGCGGCGCAGGCGTCGAGGAGCCGCTGGCCGGTACGGTCCAGCAACGTCCACCGCCCGGCCAGCATCACCACGTCGAGGTCGGTCTCCTGGACCATCCGCAGCGGTGCCTGCCACTGGTTCATACCGACGCCGACCGCGCCGATCACCCCCTGGTCGCGCAGCTCCACCAGGGCGGGGATCGCCTCGGCGATCGCCTGGTCGACGTGGTGGTCGGGGTCGTGGACGTAGACGATGTCGATGTGCTCCAACCCGAGTCGCTCACGGCTCGCGGCCAGGCTGCGCCGCACGCCACCGGCGGAGAAGTCCCAGCGGCGAACCAGATCGTCGGGTACGTCGAAACCACCGGTGGCGAGGTCCGAGCCGGTCGGGTGGGGATTGCGGTCGAGGGCACGGCCGACCTTGGTCGACACGACGTAATCCGCACGTGGCAGGCCGGCCAGCGCCCGGCCGAGGCGCCGCTCGGACAGGCCGAGGCCGTAGTGTGGCGCGGTGTCGAAGTAGCGGATGCCGGCCGCGTAGGCCGCGGCGACGGCTGCTTGACCGACGGCGTCCTCGGTCGCCTTGTAGAGGTTGCCGAGGGAGGCCCCGCCGAAGCCGAGTTCGGTGACGGCGACTCCGGTCCGGTCGAGGATGCGGGACCTCACGCGACCTCCAGCCCGTAGACACGCTGGGCGGTGCCGCCCCAGACGAGATCGCGCTCGGTCGGGTCCAACACCGCGATCAGCTCCTCGAAGGTGGTCACCACCCGGTCGTAGGGCGCCTCGGCGAGCAGGCAGACCGGCCAGTCCGACCCGAACATGACCCGGTCGGCGCCGAAGGCCGTGAGCACCGTGTCGGCCACCGGCCGCAGGTCGTCCGGGGTCCACGACGTCCAGGACGCCTCGGTGACGAGGCCGGAGAGCTTGACCGCGACGTTGTCGAGCCGGGCCAGCGCGGCGATGTCGCTGGCCCAGCCCTCGGTGTCACCGTGCACGATCGCCGGCTTGCCGGCGTGGTCGAGTACGAACGAGACGTCCGGCAGGTCGGCCACGACGCGGGTCACCAGCGGCAACTGCCCGGGTGCGACCACGAGGTCATAGACGAGACCGTGCTGGGCGAGTTCCTGGAGTCCACGGCGGACGTCCGGCCGGTCCAGCCAGTCCTGGTCCGGCTCTGACTGCAACTGGTGACGGGCACCGACCAGATGCCGACCACCGGGAAGGCATCGGGCCGCGGCGAGGACGTCGGGGAGGTCGAGCGCTTCAAGGTCGAACCATCCGACGACGCCACGGACGAGCTCTTCGCGCTCCGCGAGCGCCAGCAGTTCGTGGGTCTCCGCGAGGCTCGCGACAGTGTGCACCACGACGGTGCCCGCGATCTCCGTCCTACGCAGCTCGGGTGCGAGCTCGTCGAAGCCGAAGGATCGCCGCAACGCCGGCAGCTCCTCGGTCCACGGCTGGGGCCGGCGGGTCAGGTCCCAGACGTGGTGGTGGGCGTCAATGCGGATGGACATGGCCATCCTGGGTCGGGTCGACGGCGCTCGACGTGGACGCGAAGAGGTGCGGCTCGGGGGCCAGCAGCCGCTTGCCGGCCCGGTCCGGGCGTACGTGCGGACCGGCCGCACCACCCCAGTTCATGGAGTCGGCCAACGCGGCGATCGCCGCCTCGTCGACGTCGTACCCCAGCCCGGGTGAGTCACCGAGGAGCAGCGATCCGTCCACGATCTCCTGGTCGACGGTGAGGCCGACCGGGAACGTCAGGTCCTGCACCTCGATGGCGAGATGGTTCGGGATGCTGGCCGCGGCGTGCGCGAGTGGGTTCGCGTTGTAGCCGACCGGGCTGACCGGCAGGTCGAACGCATGGGCCAGCGCGGCCACCCGCAGGAAGTGGGTGATGCCCCAGACACTCCCGGTCTGCAGCACGTCGACGGCGCCGGCCTGGATCAGCGGGCGGAACTGCTCCAGGCCGGTGAGGTTCTCGCCGGTGGCGACCGCGGCGCGGACCGCCCGACTGATCATCGCGTGGCCGTCGACGTCCCACCGGCGCACCGGCTCCTCGATCCAGGCCAGATCGATCTGCTGTTCGAGCCGGTGGACGTAGGCGACGGCCTCCTTGCGGGACCACGACTCGTTCGCGTCGAGCATGAGACGCGGCACGCTGCCCGTCGTCGACGTGTAGACGTCCCGCAGCAGCGCGAGCCGACGCAGGTCGCCGTCGAGGTCGAGGCCGCCCTTCAGCTTGACGGCGCGGAAGCCGCGTTCGGCGAACGCGGTCTGCACCCGGATCAGCTCGTCGTCGTCGAGCGGCCCGTCGAGGCTGGAGGCGTAGCCCGGCACGACCCGGTCGCGGGCCCCGAGCATCCGCCACAGCGGCTGATCGGCGGCCTTCGCCTTGAGGTCCCACAGGGCCATGTCGAGGGCGCCGATCGCGCCGAATGTCGCGCCACCGTGACCGGTCTTGAAGGCCCAGGCCAGCATCCGGTCGTAGAGCGCGGTGACGGCACGGGGGTCCTCACCGAGCAGCGCCGGGAACACCGACCCCAGCCGGTCGTGGTTGCCGAGCCCCACGCCGGTCAGCCCGTCGTCGGTGTCGACCAGTACGAGCGGAATGCTCGTCACGCCGGACTCGACGTACCCGTTGACATCGCCGATCGGTCGGTTCCACCGGTGCAGCGTGCTCAGCGTGCGGTAGCCCGTGATACGCATGTGGCACCTCCGCTCCCACCGATTCTCGGGAAGACCCTCAACATCAGTTCTCCTGTTGGCATCGCCAGCTCATCCTAAAAGGTATGACGTCTGATGTGAAGTGCCACGGACCGGTCGGGCCTGGATCATCGGCCCAGCCAGCCGCCGTCGACCGGGAGCACCACGCCGTGCACGTAGTCCGAGGCCGGGCCGCACAGGAACACCGTGGCCCCGGCGAGATCGGCGGCCGCTCCCCAACGGCCCGCCGGAATGCGTTCGAGGATCGAGCGGCGGCGCTCCGGATCGTCCCGCAGCGCCTGCGTGTTGTCGGTGGCGATGTATCCGGGCGCGATCGCGTTGACGTTCACGCCGCGGGGTGCCCACTCGTTGGCGAGTGCGCGGGTGAGGCCGGCGATCCCGGACTTGGACGCGGCGTACCCCGGGACGTTGACCCCGCCCTGAAAGCTCAGCAGCGAGGCGGTGAAGACCACCTTGCCCGATCCACGTTCGAGCATCGGTCGGGCAATGAGCTGGGTGAACGCGAACTGCGCGGAGAGGTTCACCGCGAGCACCTCGTCCCACAGATCCAGGGCGTGCTCGGCAGCCGGCTGACGGCGGATGGTGCCGGCGTTGTTGAGCAGGATGTCGGGCCGCCGCTCGGCGAGCTCCGCGCCGAGGGCGAGGACGGCCTGCCGGTCGGCGAAGTCGCAGCGACGGCCCTCGAACGTACGACCGGTCGCCGCGACCCGGTCACCGACCTCGCTACGCGCCTCGAGCTGGGCGCTGACGCCGACGACGTCCGCGCCTGCCTCGGCGAGCGCGACGGCCATGGCGAGCCCGATGCCGCGCCGGGCGCCGGTGACGACGGCGAGCTTCCCGGTCAGGTCGAAGCCACTCACGGGGCACCTCCACAGTCGACCAGAATCTTCATGGCTCGCCCGGACTCCAGAGTCGCGAACGCGTCCGCGACCTCGGTGAGCGGCACCACCGTGGTGATCACGGCGTCGGCGGGGACGACGCCGGCGGCGAGCAGCTCGACGGCCCGCTCGAAGTCGGCGCGCTCGTACACGCGGGCGCCGAGGATCGTCAGCTCCCGCCAGAACACCCGCTGCAGGTTCATCGGCCGGGGCTGTGGGTGGATCGCCACGACGACGACCGTGCCGCGGACCCGGACGACGTCCGTCGCCGCGAGCACCGCCGGCGCGGCGCCGGACACCTCGAAGGCCACGTCGGCACCGGCCCCGCCGGTCCACTCCTGCACCAGTTCGACCAGGTCGCCCGGGTCGGCGGTACGGAAACCGAGCTCGGCAGCGGTCGCACGGCGGCGCTCGTCAGGCTCGGCGAGCAGCACCTCGGCACCGGCCTCACGCGCGACGACCGCGATCAGCACGCCGATCGGTCCGCCTCCGAGGACGACGGTACGGTCCCCGGCGGCCAGCCCGGAGCGACGTACGTCGTGCACGGCGACAGCGACCGGCTCGACCAGCGCGGCGTGTTGGAGGGACAGCCCTTCGGGGAGCGGGACGAGCAGGTCGGCGCGCACGTTCCAGCGACCCTGGAGCGCACCCGGTGAGTCGATGCCGACGAAGACCAGGTTCTGGCAGATGTGCCGGTGGCCGGCGCGACACGCGGGGCAGGTGTCGTCCCACTCCAGCGGCATCACCGTCACCGGGTCGCCGACCGACCAGCCGCTGACGCCGTCACCGAGCGCGGCCACGGTGCCGGACATCTCGTGACCGATGACCGCTGGCGCGCGTACCCGGGCGTCCATGTCGCCGTGGAAGATGTGCAGGTCGGTCCCGCAGATGCCGGCGTAGGCGACGGCGATCTGCACCTGGCCTCGGCCGGGCCGCGCGGCATCGGTCTCGCCGACGTCGAAGGTGCGGTTCCCGACGTAGGACGCGCTCAGCATTCCTGAACTCGCTTTCGTTCGGTGGATCAGCAGTGGCTCCCGGCCCACGGCCGGGCACGGTCACGCCGCGGCGGCCGAGAAGAGTGGCCGGGTCGGCCGGGCACCGACGACGGGCGGTGCCGAGGTGACACGACGAGAACTGCCGAGGGCGCGTGCCTCCCCGTGCAGTCCGAGGCGGAGGCAGGCGTGTCCGGCGGGGATACCGGGAAGCATAACGTATGATGTCTGATGTTGGGTCGATGGAGGTTCCGCCACGAGCGGCAGAGCACAGTGGGGTGGGGTATGAGGTCCTACACTTCGGGGATGGCGCGTGAACGCGACGAGGGTGCCCCCAGGATGGTGTTGGCCGAGAAGCGCCCCCCTGCCCCAATGCTCGGCGTCGCCGTCGTGGAAGACCTCGTCGACGCCGTCGTCTCCGGCAAGCTGCGGCCCGGCGAGTCGCTGCCGCCCGAGGGGCCGCTCAGCGAACAGTTCGGCGTGAGCCGGACGGTTATCCGCGAGTCGGTCAAGCGGGTCGAGGAGAAGGGCCTCGTCACCATCGCGCGGGGCCGCGGCACCCAGGTCCGCTCCATGACGTCCTGGAACCTCCTGGACCGGGTGGTGCTGACCTCGCTGATCAAGCACGACGAGACCCTGGGCATCCTCGACGAGCTCAGCGTCGTCCGGGCCCAACTGGAGTCGGTCATGGCCGCCGAGGCGGCGCGCGCGCGTACCGACGCCGAGCTGGAGCGGCTCGACCGCGCCCTGCAGCGAATGCGCGAGACGGTCGACGACCAGGCGGCCTTCCGCACCGCGGACCTGGAGTTCCACGGGGTCGTGATGGACATCTCCGGCAACCGGCTCGCGGAGAGCATCGCCCGCATCCTGATGGAGCGTGCCCTGGAGAGCTGGCGCTACCACGGCGTGGACACGCCCGACGCGTTCGCCATCACCCTGCACGAACACGAGGCCATCCACGCCGCCATCACCGGTCAGGACGCCGTCCGCGCGCAGGACGCCATGAACGGGCACATCCTCGACTCGTGGCGTCGTCGCCGGCTCCCGGACCATGCCGGGAAGCAGCCCAAGCACTCCTAGCGCCCGGTCCGGCCGAAGCGGAACACCGACTCGTAGCGGCGCTCCTCGCCGTGTTCGAGCCAGATCATGCTGCCGTCCGCGCGCGCGGCGGCGTCGCCCGCGACGTGGTGGGTGGACGGCTCCAGCCCGACCGCCCAGCCGCCCTCACGCAGGTTCAGCCACTGGAAGAAGCACGGGAACGCGGACGCGTCGACGTCGAGCTCGAACGCCATCGCGCGTACGTCGTTGACCAGGCCGACCCGGTGCCGCCCCTTCTCGTCGGCGCGGAGTCGGTGCTCGTAGACCTGCTCGACAAAGCCGGGCAGCGGCGCGTGGAACGTCCGGTGGTCGACGCCCTGCTCGTCCACACTCTCGGTCTGCCACACCGTCTCCTCGACGTCGGCGACGAAGCGGGTGCCCTCGTCGAGGAACGGCCAGCCGACGTTGACGTGGTAGAGGAACATGTGCGGTGTCGGATCGAACCCGGCGTTGGTCACCCGGTCGGTCAGCCGGATCTCGGTGCCGCCCAGGTCGGCCTCGATACGACGGCGCAGCACCAGGTGCTCACCAAAGTTGGTGGCCTGCACCACCTCACCCTCGGCCCAGAGCACGCAGCGGTCGTCGCTCACCCACTGCTCGCCGTAGCCGGTCAACCGCGCGGGGATGTTGGCGACCCGACCGTGCAGACCGTGACGCACCGTCTGCTTGGGCGGGTACCGATAGTGGGTGGCGTCGACGTCACCGCCGAACAGCGTGTGGTCGAGCCCGCCGGTGACGACCAGCCCGGACATGCTGCGCAGCCAGGACAGGCCCTCCTCGTCGGCGTACTCGTGCAGCCCGGGGTGCCGAAAGCCGGTACGCGAACGCCAGCCGACGGACACGCCGTCGAACTCGGCCACGCCGATGTCCATCGCACGATCGACGAGAACCTCGAAATAGAGGCCACCGCCCGTGCTGAACTCCAGCACACGGATGCCGCGCTCGACGCCGTCGTCGAGCACCACGGCGCGCACCCCACCGTAGGCGCGGATGTCGCCGGTGTGGCGCGCGAGATCGCGACGGGTCGGAGTGCGGTGCGTCTGCTCGCTCATGCCATCACCCAGCCGCCGTTGACTTCGAGGGTCTGACCGGTGACGAAGGCGGCGTCCGGACCGGTCAGGAACGACACGACTGCGGCGAGTTCGGCGGGCGTACCCCGACGCTTGAGCGCCTGCCGCTCGACGACCATGGCGCTGTACGCCTCCGGGTCGTCGTAGATCTCCTCGGCGGCGGTCTTGAACGCACCGGGCGAGACCGCGTTGACGCGGATGCCGCGCGGTCCGAGTTCGCGCGCGAGCGCCCGCGTCAGCGCGACCGCACCACCCTTGGTGGTGACGTAGGCCGCCAGCTTCTCCCAGCCTCCGTGCATGGTGATCGAGGCGATGTTGACGATCGAGCGGTCCTCGTCGGTCCCGGCCTCGACCATCTGCCGGCCGGCGAGCTGCGCGCACAGCCAGTAGCCCCGTTGGTTCACCGCGTGGACCGACTCGTAGTCGGCGAGTTCCATCTCGAGGAACGGCACGGTCGGATAGATCGCGGCGTTGTTGACCAGCGCGGTCACCGGGCCGACCTCGCGGCGGGCGTCGGTGAAGAACGCCGCCAGCGCGTCCGCGTCGCGCAGGTCCACGACCCGTGCGAACACGTCGCCGCCGAGCGCGTCGACGGTCTCCTTCAGCGTGTGCTCGGCGACATCGGTGATGGCCAGCCGCTGCCCGTCGTGCGCCAGCCGCTGCGCGATCGCGTGGCCGAGCGACCCGCCCGCGCCGGTTACGACGGCAACACCCATGACCGCTCTCCTTTCTCGTGGTGGGCTACCCGCAGCAGGTCCGCGTAGGCCGCGTTGACCTTGTCGACCGCCGCCGCCGCGTCCCGGTCCTCGACAATGGCCTCCCGGACCAGCTCCGAGAGCTCGTCCTGGAGCGGGATCCAGCCCGGGACGCGGGGTCGAACCCACGCTGCGTCGAGGGTCGCGACCGTGTCGGCGTAGAACGGCCTGGTCCCGGTCCACACCGCACGGTGCGCGGGCTGGCCGCCGGCCCGCGGCACCAGCCCGGTCTGCACCCGCTCGTCGAGGAACGCGTGCACCCAGGCGCGGACCTCGGGGTCGCCGGCCGACCGGGCGGCGACGGCGAGACCGGTGCCGCCGAGCACGCTCAGCGGGTGATCGCCGCGCCAACTCGGCGCGTCCGACCAGGCCAGGCGGTCGGCGTAGGTGACGTAGCCGTAGGCCAGCGGGCACCAGGTCGCGCCCGAGCCGTCGGCGAGGCCGTCATGGATGCCGATCGGGTCCAGCAACGACAGTTCCCGGTCGGCGATCCTGAACACCGCACGCAGCAGGTCGACGGCGTCGGTCGCGGTCGCCGGGTCGAGCAGGTGCTCCGACGCGACACCCGAGCACATCGCCAGCAGCGTCAGACCGGCGTGCGGTCCGGCCAGGCAGAGCGCCACGGGATGCTCGGCGGCGACCGCCGGCACGTCCTCCCACCGTCGTACGACCGGCACGCCGGCGTCGGGACGGCGGACCGAAACCTGCGCGGCGGCGTCGATCGGCACGGCCCAGGTGCGGCCACCGACCTCGTAGCTCGCGCCGCTGGCGCCGACGGCGCTGCGCAGCCACTGGTCCACGAGCGCCGGATCCACCAGGTCCTCGAAGGCCACCAGCGCCCCGGCGCGGACCGCGGCACCGAGCCCCGGGTGGTCGACGACCATGAAGTCGTGGGTCTCGGCGAGCCGGGCGATCGGGTACGCCTCGAACGCCGACAGCGGCTGCCGGTCCCACGCCACCAGCGGAGCTACGCCGCTGGCCTCGAACGCCTCCAGCCCGAGCCACGCGCGCGGATGGTCCCAGGTCATCCCGGTGAGGGTCACGCGACGACCTTGTCCTGCAGAAGCGCGTCGATCTGGTCCTCGGTGAGCCCGAGCTCCCCGAGGAGTTCGGCGGTGTGCTGTCCGGCCGTCGGGGCGCCGCGCTCGACGGCCGGGGGCGTCGCGGTCAGGCGGAACGCGAAGCCCGGCGTGGTGACGCTGCCCTCGGTCGGGTGGTCGTAGGTGACGAAGCTGCCGTTGTGCCGGACCTGCGGGTCGTCCAGCACTTCGTCGTAGGAGTTCACCGGACCGACCCAGACGCCCCGGCCGCCGAGACACTCGAGCCAGAACGCCGTGGTGTTGGTACGCAGGTGCCGCCCCACCGCCGCGGAGATGGCGTCGCGGTGCCGAAAGCCGTCCCGCTCGGCGTCCCACCGGCCGAGCTCGGGGTCACCGAAGACCTCGCCGAGCACCGAGAGATCGGCGAACGCCAGCGCGACGTACCCGTCGCTGGTGGGGAAGATCCCGTACGGCGCGCGGATGTAGGAGTGCGCGTGGATCTCGTGCCCACGGGACTGTCGGACGCCACCGACCGTACGCACCGACAGCTCCTGCATCTGCATCGCGATCATCGCGTCGAGCATGTTGACCTCGACCTTCTGGCCCACGCCCGTACGCTCGCGATGCAACAGCGCGGCCAACACGCCCTCGAAGGCCGAGTACGCGGTGATCGCGTCGGCCACGAAGTAGGGGCCGGCCTGGGGCGGGTCCTCGCTGCGGCCGGCGCTGTAGAGAGCGCCACTGAGGCTCTGCAACAGCAGGTCCTGGCCGGGCCGGTGGGTGTACGGGCCGGATTCGCCGTAGCCGCTGATGGAGACGTAGACGATCTCGGGATTGATCGCGCGGATCGACTCGTAGTCCATGCCGAGCCGGGCCGCGACGCCCGGTCGGTAGTTCTGCAGCACGACGTCGGCCTCGGCGGCCAGCCGCAGCACCAGCGCACGCCCCGCCTCACTCTTGAGGTCGACGGCGAGGCTGCGCTTGTTGCGGTTGAGCGACAGGAACGACGCGTTGACCTCGTTGCCCACCGCGCCGCCCGCCGAGGTGTGACGCTGCCACTCCCCCGTGACAGGTTCGATCTTGACCACGTCCGCGCCCAGGTCGCCGAGGCGCATGGCGGCCAGTGGCCCGGCCATCGCGATCGACAGGTCCAGCACGCGATATCCACCCAGTACGGACACGGCTACCTCTGGTTCTCGGAGGGAAGACGGAGAGTGCCGTCGACACGACGCGGAATACGGTCGTAGTCGTCCCGCAGCTCCGCGGGCAGGACGGCGTACGGGGCTGACTGCCAGGCGACCGGGCGCAGGAAGCGGCGGATCGCGGTGGCGCCCACGGACGTGTGCAGGGTGTTGGTACCGGGCCAGGGGCCGCCGTGCTGCTGGGCCCAGCCCACCGACACTCCGGTCGGGTAGCCGTTCCACACCAGCCGGCCGACCCGGGCGGGCAGCGTACGGGCGAGCTCGACCGCGAGGTCGTCGTCGTCCTCGCCGTGCACCGTCGCGGTGAGCGCGCCGGGCAGCCGACGCACGACGGCGTCGAGTTCGGCGGTGCCGGCGTAGCGGACCACGATGACGTAGGGACCGAAGACCTCGTCGAAGGCGTTCTCGGGCAGGTCGGCCGCCGGCAGCTCGACGATCGTCGGCGTGACCGAGCCCTGCGGCTCGTCCCGGCCGACCGCTTCGGCGTAGGAGCGGCGGATGCCGTCGGTGAGCATGGTGAACGTGCGGCCATCCGCGGCCCCGACCAACGCGTCGCGCAGCGTGTCGCCGTACCGGCCGGTCGGCACCAACGCGAGGCCCGGCCTGGTGCAGAACTGGCCGGCGCCCAGCGTGAACGAGCCGGCGAGTTCGGTGCCGATCTCGGTGGCGCGAGCCGCGGCCGCGGCGGGTGTCACCACGAAGGCGTTCACGCTGCCGAGTTCGCCATAGAACGGGATCGGATCGGGCCGGGCGGCGGCGAGGTCGGCGAGGGCACGACCGCCGGCGGTGGACCCGGTGAAGCCGACCGCCCGGACATGCGGGTCGCGGACCAGGTCGACACCGGCCAGGCGACCCGTCACCAGACCGAGGACGTCCTCGGGCAGCACCTCGCTCAGCACGTCGAAGCAGAGCTGGGACGTGGCCGGATGGGCTTCGTGGGCCTTGACGATCACCGGGCAGCCGGCGGCGAGCGCGGACACGGTGTCGCCGCCCGGCACCGAGAACGCCAGGGGGAAGTTGCTGGCGCCGAAGACCGCGACCGGCCCGATCGGCACGAGCATCCGGCGCAGATCCGGCCGGGGGCCCATCGGCGAGTCGTCGGCGTGGTCGATGGTGGCCTCAAGGTACGAGCCTTCGCGCAGCACCTGAGCGAAGAAGCGCAGCTGGAAACAGGTGCGCTTCAGCTCCCCGGTAAGGCGCGGGGTACCGAGTGCCGTCTCGGCGTGGGCGGCCGCGACGATCTCCGGTCCCCGGGATTCGAGGGCCGACGCCGCCACTTCGAGCAGACCGGCGCGGTCCTCGCGGTGGGTTGCCGCCCAGCCGGGCGCGGCCGCCGCGCCGGCCGCACAGATGCGGGCGACCTCGTCGCTCGTGGTTTCGACGTACGCCGTGGTCATCGGGCCACCTCCGCGACGAGCGCGGCCACGCCGGCCTTGCCCACGACGACCGAATTGGTGAGTACGCCCAGACCGGTGATCTCGATGGCGACGGTGTCGCCCTCCCGCAGGGTGAACGGAAGGTCGGGCACCAGGCTGGTGCCGGTGGCGAGCACGACACCGTGCGGGAACTCGTCGGCGCGGAACAGGAACTCGACGAGCGTGGGCAGTTTCCGGTGCAGCTGCGCGGTGCTCGCCGCGCCGCTCCAGACG
This sequence comes from Micromonospora vulcania, assembly GCF_042658605.1. Lineage (NCBI taxonomy): Bacteria > Bacillati > Actinomycetota > Actinomycetes > Micromonosporales > Micromonosporaceae > Micromonospora > Micromonospora vulcania. The sequence continues at coordinate 388,668 of NZ_JBHSQS010000006.1, forward strand.
ACCTCGCCGCCCCGCTCGATCGAGAGGTGGATCGGCAGCGCGTACGGTTCGGGCACCTCCCACGCCGGAGTGATCCCCGGCCCGACGGCGCAGGCACCGAGGTAGGTCTTCGCCTGCGGCAGGTAGAGCGGGTTCTCCCCCTCGATGCTGCGCGAGCTCACGTCGTCGCAGATCGTGTAGCCGACGATCTCGCCGTGCCGGTTGACGACGACGGCGAGTTCGGGTTCGGGGACGTTGACCGCGGAGTCCGACCGGATGCTGACGGCCCCGCCCGGGCCGACGACGCGCCAGGACGCCGCCTTGAAGAACAGCTCGGGTCGCTCGGCGTCGTACACGCGGTCGTAGATGTCCGCCTCACGCTCGCTCTCGGCCATCCGGGCGGTACGCGAACGTTCGTAGGTCACCCCGGCGGCCCAGACCTCGGTGAGCCCACTGACGGGCGCCCGCAGGGCGACAGTGGCGGGCGTCGGCACCGGATCCGCGGCCGCGGCGGCCTCGACGATCTGGCGGAGCTCGCTCGCCGGCAGGGCAAGCAGCTCGTGCAGTGCGCTGGGGAGCAGGTGCAGGCCGCGTTCGGTCCGCACGGCGGCGCGGTCGGGCTCGCCTCCCGCGACGGTGGCTCTGACGATCTGCACCGACTTCTCCCTCTGGTGGCCGAGCACGGACGCTTGAAACGTATGACGTCATATTCATATAGTCAAGGCGTTCGTCCGACCCGGTCGAACGGGATCCACACCCCCGCGAGGAGAAGCCGATGACCACCCCTGTCCCCGCCGAGTCGGACGGCCGAGTGCGCTTCGAGGTCGACCGCGAGGCGCGGATCGCCATGATCACGCTCGACCGACCGGCCAAGCTCAACGCCGTCACGCCCACCATGGCCCGCGACCTGGTCAGCGCGGTCGAGGCGTGCAACGGCGACGACGAGGTACGAGCCGTCGTGCTGACCGGTGCGGGCGACCGGGCGTTCAGCGTCGGGTCGGACATCAGGGCGCTCGACGGGTACGCGACGCCCTGGGACTTCCGCAACCGGATCGACTACTGCGACGCACTGCGACGGCTGCGCAAGCCGTCCCTGGCCGCGATCAACGGCTACGCCCTCGGCGGCGGCCTCGAAACGGCACTGAGCTGCGACATCCGCCTCTCCGCGAGCACCGCGAGCTTCGGCGCACCCGAGGTGAAGCTCGGCTGGATCGGCGGCGGGGGCATGTCGGCCTTCCTCGCCCGGGCGGCCGGGCCGAGCAACGCGGCGCAGATGCTGATGACCGGCGACCCGATCGACGCCGAGCAGGCGCTGCGGTGGCACCTGGTCTCGGAGGTGCTTCCGCCCGACGGCCTGCTCCCCCGGGCTCGTGAACTCGCCACCACGATCGCCGCGCGCGCACCGATCGCGGTCGAGACCGCGAAGATCAACCTCCGCGCCGCCACCAGCATGTCGGAGGACCAGGCGCTGGAGTACGAGCGAGACCTGCAGACGATCTGCTTCGCCACCGCCGACGCCGCCGAAGGCCGGCGGGCATTCGCCGAACGGCGTCCGCCGAGCTTTCGCCGGCGCTGAACTACGGCGACCGCCGGGCCGAGCGACGCGCCCGGCAGTCCGTGTCGCGGGGCCGCGCGGCGTACTGCCACGCGACCCCGCGACTCGGGTACGGGGTCAGTCGAGGTGCCAGACCTCGGCGGCCTCGCGCCAGCCGCCGTCCCGCGTCCCGTCGCCGCCGAACGGCGTCTGACACGGGTCAGTGTGGGTCCACCACTCCCGGGTCACCGGGTCCTCGGCGATCCGTGCCATATCGGCGTCGTGGTCCGAGCCGAGGTACTCGTAGTAGGCGATGAGGGTGTCATCGATCGCGAAGATCGTGTAGTTCGTGACGTGCGCCTCGCGCAGGGTCTGCTCCACCCGGGGCCACACCGCCCGGTGCAGGGCGAGGTACTCCTCGCGCCGCTCGGGCCGAACGTTCACCACCAGACCGCGTCGGTCCACACCCGCCACCTCTCAGCCCGCAGCCGGGCCAGCCGGCCGGCCGATGCCGTCGCGCGACACCAGCCGGTTCCACGTCTTCACCCACTCCTTGCCGAAGGCCTGCGCGACCGCGCCGGACGAGGAGAACTTCAGCGTCCCCATGTCCAACCCCGCGTCCTCGACCGAGGCCGGCTTCACCAGGTTGGTATTGATCTTGTCACTCCACCGGGACAACTGGAAGGTCGAGGTCGGATTGCCGAACGTGACGGGGCTGGTCTTGAACTCGCCACCGCCGACGATCACCGAATGGTCGATCTCGATGCGGGCCGGCACGTACAGCGAGTTGGCGTTGTCCCAGACGGTGGCCCGGTCGCAACCGTTGGTGGCCTCCGTCGCGTAGTCCGCCGCCTGGCAGTCCACCCCCGTGCTCCGCACGCGGGGAACGTACCAGTCGTTGATCTCCGGATAGACGATCGGAGTGCCGTCCGAGTACTTGTACCGACCGCTCGTGTAGTGCCGGACCCAGGTGGCCACATGCTCGGGCGTGGCGCTGTACTTCTCGCCCTCGCGGACGTCCAGGAAGGCGTTGTAGCGGCTCTGCACGACCCAGGCGTTGGGGACCGGCAGACCCTTCTCGCCGTTGCGGTGGTACATCATGTCGTGCCCGGTCTGGGCGACGTCGATGAAGACGTTGTCGTTGGCCTTGTTGCTGTGCCCGGACTGGAAGAAGACACCGGAGTGCGCGTCCTTCACCACGTTGTGGTGAAAGCGCATGCCCGACACACCGTCGTCCATGTAGAAGGCGTCGTTGTTGCCGCCGATCTTGTCGAACAGGTTGTAGGCGACCTCGTTGCCGAGAAAGGTGTAGTCCCGCCCGGTGTAGACCACGCCCTGGTCGCCGGCGTTCTTCACCAGGTCGTAGAAGTAGTTGTGGTTGACCTTCATGTCGTTGCCCATGATCTGGACAGCCATGTGCGGCGCGTCGTGCACGTAGTTGTACTCGAAGGTGTTCCCGACGCCGTAGAGGTATCCGGCCGGCGTGTAGGTCGCGAGCTTGGAGAACCGCGCGATCTCGTTGTTGCGCGCGACGTTGTCGCCCCGTTCGAGTGTGCTTCGGTTGCCGCCACCGAGCAGCACGCCGCCGCCTCCGAGGTCGTGCAGGTACGAGTTCCGGACCACGTTGCCGTGGCCACCCCGGACGGTCTCGTAGTCCGGCAGTGCGGTGATCGTCTCGGTGGGCGTGCCGATTCGGATCGCGTCCATGCTGACGTTGGAGATCTCCACGCCGTCGATCAGGGTGTCGTTCGCGTCGAGCAGTTGGACGCCGTTCGCGAGCGAGTCCGCCATGGCCAGCCCGCGCAGCTGCACGCCGGTCGTGCCCTCCAGCCGGAAGAAGTTCCGGTCGAACGTCGTCAGGGTGATCTGCTTGCCCTCGACCGAGCCGCCGGCCGGCAGGTAGTAGAGCACGTCGTTGTCGTTGTAGCGGTCGAGGTAGTACTCGCCGGGCGCGTCCATCTCAGACAGCACGTTGAGGGCCTTGACCATCGTGTAGCCGTTCTGCGGGACGTACATCGCCGGGTACTTGGTGTAGAGCTTGGTGCCGCTCCACGACAACATCCGGACCATGTCGACGGCGTAGTTGTTGCCCAGGTATCCGGAGAGCCACCCCTCGGTCTCGTACCTGGTGTTGTCGATCGTCTCGATCCACTCGGGATCGGCCTGGATCGGCAGCGACGAGTAGCTGCCCGAGCCGCGCGTGCCCCAGTCGTGCACGACCGGCACCGTCTCGGGCGCCCACCCCTGGTAGCGGTTGCCCTCCAGCGCCCGCCCGCCGACCTCGTAGATCGAGGGCGTCATCTTCCACATCTCGGCCTGGGACCAGGTGTTCCGGTCGGCCGGGTCGGGAAGCTGCTGCTTCTTGTCCTCGAACTGCGCCCGCGGCGTCGTCCCGTTCCACTGCCAGTCGTTCTGCAGGCCGAACCGCGCGTCCACGTCCGGCTGCATCAGGTCGCGGGGCCCGTCCACCCGCCACTTGCTGCCGTCCCCGTACAGGTAGCAGCTCGCGTCCCCGCTGGCGCACGACTTCCCGTTCGGATACTCGGCCAGGGTCTGGGTGCTTCCGTCCACGACCAGCTCGGGCGCGAACGGCTGCTGCTGCCAGTTGAACCCGTTCTTGTACAGGGCGCCGGGGTCGATTCCGGCGGCGCCGAGGTCGTAGACCCACGCGCCCGCACGGGTTTCCGAGCCGAGCCGGGCGTTCGACGAGAACCGCGGTTCGGCCAACTCCTGCGCCGACAACTCGCTCAGCTTCTTCCAGCCGGCCGCCGGCAGCTCGTGCGAGCCGGTGAGCTTGACCTTCTCGCCGGCGTACGCCGCGTACGTGACCCACGAGTTCTTCGCGCCGGAGAGGGCGATCGTGTCGGCGAGCGCGTACTCGCCGCCACGGATCCACACCGTTCCCCGCCGCTTGGACGTGGTGTGCCCCGCGAGCGCATCCCGCGCCGCGGCGATCGTGCGGAGCGGGGCCGCCTTGGTGCCGGGGTTCGCGTCGTCGCCGGTGGTCGCCACGTAGACGACGGGCCCGGGTGCGGATTTGCCGTGCTGACCCGGTGCGGCGGCCGCGGCCGACGCCGACTGCGTTGCCGTCATGGAGCCGATCACCAGCATCGAGGCCAGAATGCCTCTGCCGGGCCATCCTCTTAACATGATCTTCACCTCTCCGCTCGTTCGGAGCCTCGCCGTCAGACGACCCGAGGTCAGGGCGCGGAACACCTGGTTCCAGGCGCCGCCACTCGGCGACGAAACATGTGATGTATGAATACTGACGTATGACGGCGCGCGTGGCAACGGGCTCGTAACCTCGGAGAAACGCCGTAGAGCCGGGGTGATCGATGCGTTGCGGGCGGTGACGTCCAACGCCACCGCCCGCAGTCCGCCGCCGCTGCGGCGCACCTATCCGAAATGCTCCACAGTGGTGGTGGTTACCTCAGCTCCAGCCGGTAGACGGCGTTGGGCACGGTGTCGAACTCGACGACGTTCGGCTCCGGGTGGCTGACCGCCCGAGCCCTGGCGTGTGACGTGACGGAGACCGGGCCGGGTGTCCGTACCCGCGCCCGGTTGCCGAACCGCGACGTCAGCGTCGCCGTATCCAGCCGCCCGGCGCGCCACGCCGCGTCCACGACGAAGCCACCGCGCGCCCGTAGACCACGGACGGACCCCTGCGCCCACGCCGCCGGCAGCGCCGGGAGAAGACGCACCTCGTCACCGACACTTTGCAGGAGCATCTCGACGACCGCCGTGGGCCCGCCGAGGTTCGCGTCGATCTGGTAATAGGTCGTGCCGTTGAGGACGTTCGGGTTGTGGCGCTTCGGCGCGAACAGCAGCCGAAGCGTCTGGTGCGCCCGCTCCGCATCGCCGAGACGCGCCCAGAGGATCGCGCGGAGCGCGACGGCCCAGCCATCGTCGTTGACGCCCTCGCCCCGCAACTCCAGCGAGCGCCGGGCCGCCGCCGCCAGGGCGGGCGTCCGGTGGACGTCGATCTGGCCGCTCGGATAGACGGCGTACAGGTGCGAGACATGCCGGTGCGCGGGCTCCGGTGCCGTCGTGTCCCAGTCCTCAAGCCACTCCTGCAACTGGCCGGCGCTGCCGATCTGGTGCGGCGCCAGCCGCTCACCAGCCTCCGCGAGCCGGCGGCGCAGATCGCCGTCGGTGTGCAGGATCTGCGCGGCACGAGCCGTGTTGGTGAAGAGGTCGCGCAGAATCTGCGTGTCCATCGCCGGCCCCGCACAGAGCATCTGCCCGCTGTGGTGGCTGTTCTCCGGCGAGTTCGACGGATTGGTCACCAGCCAGCCGTGCTGGGGATGCGAGACCAGCGTGTCGAGGAAGAACTCACAGGCCCCCCGCAGCAACGGATAGACGTCCGCGAGGTAGGCCCGGTCCCGACCGTAGTCGTACCGGTCCCACAGGTGCAGGCAGAGCCAGGCACCGCCCATCGGCCAGATGCCCTGCGGGCCGTCGTACGCGGCGGTCCCCCGCCACAGGTCCGAGTTGTGGTGCGCCACCCAGCCGCGGGCTCCGTACATCTCTCTCGCCGTCCGGGCGCCGCTCTCGGCAAGGCCACGGACCAGGCCCACGAGCGGTTCGACGCATTCCGCCAGCGCCGTCGGCTCGGCCAGCCAGTAGTTCATCTCGGTGTTGATGTTCAACGTGTAGTTGCTCTGCCAGGGTGGCGCGACGCGATCGTTCCAGATGCCCTGCAGGTTCGCGGCCTGGCTGCCCTCCCGCGAGCTCGAGATGAGCAGGTAGCGGCCGTACTGGAAGTAGAGCGCGGCGAACGCCGGGTCGTCCAGGGTGGCCGACTCCTTCACCCGCTGGTCGGTGGGCAGGCTGGCCGCCGCACTGGTGCCGAGGTCGATCGAGACGCGGCCGTACAGCTCGCGGTGCGCCCGGACGTGGTCGGCGAGCAGCCGTCGGTAGGGGACCGCGGCGGCCCGCGTGATCCGGGTCAGCGCCAGCGCGTCCGGTCCTGGACCCGACGGACGGTCCACCGGGTAGTTGGTCGCCGCCGTCACGAGCAGAACCGCCTCGTCCGCGCCGCGCACCGAGATCGAGTCCGCGGTCCGGGTCCGCACGCCCCCGGTGGTCAGCAGCCGGACCCGGCTCACGAAGCGGATCGCCGCGTCGACGCCGAACAGGGGCGACGGGTTTCCGGTGAGGACGAGGTCGCCGCTCGCGTCGACGGTGGTCGACCAGGTCGGTGAGACCGTCGGCGCGGCCGCCCACGGGGGTTTGCCCACCGGGGGCGGCCCGTCCAGCGCGACGTCGAGGTCCAGCTCGCCCGGGTGATCGGCGGTGTAGCGCAGGACGATCGCCTGGTGCACGGGGGACACGAACGATTCGCGGGTGAAGGTGACGTCGGCGCGACGGAGGCGGGTCGTCGCGACGGCTCGGCCGAGGTCCAGTTCGCGGACGTAGTCGGCGACCTCGCCGCCGTCGCCGGAGGAGATCCGCAGGTTGCCCAGCGGCTGGTAGCACATCTCGTAGTAGTCGGACACGACGCTGTCCCGGGCGAGTTGCTGGGCCTCGTCGTACCGGCCCTCGAAGATCAGTTGCCGCACCGTGGGCAGCGCGTCCCGCGCCGCGGGGTTCACCGGGTTGTGCGGACCACCGGCGGTGATCGTCTCCTCGTTCAACTGCAGCAGTTCCTGGTCCACCCCGCCGAAGACCATCGCCCCGAGACGGCCGTTGCCGATCGGCAGCGCCTCCAGCCACCGGCTCGCCGGCGCCGAATACCACAGACGGGCCGACTCGTCGTCCGCGCCGCCGCCGTCCGCGAGGGCAGGACGGGCGAAGTCGGCCAGGCCACCCGCGACGGCAGCGACCATCGCCCCCATCAGCATCTGTCTACGGCTGATTGCCATTGATCATCTCCCGAGTTCGATATCGGTCGTCGACTGTGGCGGGCAGCGCTACCCAGCTTGGTTGCGAACGTAACACATATGATGTTTAACGAGATAGCCCTCGCGGGGCGAGCCGTTGACGGCAGGGTTGACATGAAGTGCGGTTGAGGTTCTATCGTTCTTGTTGATCAACTTCAGCACTGTTGTCGGAAGGGTTCTGATGCACCTGCCACGCCTTCTGCGTCCGCGCACCACCGTGAGCGCACACTGCGATCTGCCCTGCGGCGTCTATGACCCGGCGCAGGCCCGCATCGAGGCCGAGTCGATCAAGGCGATCTCCGAGAAGTACCAGGCCAGCGACGACCCCGAGTTCCGGACTCGATCGCTGATCATCAAGGAGCAGCGCGCCGAACTGGTCAAGCACCACCTCTGGGTGCTGTGGACCGACTACTTCAAGGCACCGCACTTCGAGAAGTACCCGCAGCTGCACGGCCTCTTCAACGAGGCCACCAAGCTGGCCGGCGCCGGCGGCGCGAAGGGAAGCGCGGACCCGGCCGTCGCGGAGCAGCTCCTGGCGAAGATCGAGGAGATCTCGACAATCTTCTGGGAGACCAAGCAGAGCTGATCCGTCGGAACCGGGTGGCTCCTGCCACCCGGTTCCGCGCCCGTTCGAAAGGACCGTATGGAGTTGCGCACCGACCTCGTCGAAGACCTGATGAGCCGCCTCCCGCAGGTGCCGCGAGAGGCGGTCATCAAGGAGGACCTGCTGCGCGGCGGGCTCGCCTTCGACGACGCGGCACTGACCGACAACGAGAACGGCGACATCAAGCCGAAGTCGTACTTCATCTTCTCCTTCGACCACCGGACGCTGCCGGAGCTGGGGACGGCCGCGCTGCGCCGGCCGCCGGAGGAGATCGTGCTCACCGGCGGCCCGTACGGGCTGCGCCGCACGGTGGTCTCGGTCCGCACCAACCCCGACTCGCCGTACCGCGTCCGAGCCGACAGCGACGGGCTGCTGCGCCTGTTCCTGGACGGCCGACCGATCGCCGATGTCGGGCTACCTCCGATGCCGGCCTACTACCGCCACACCCTGGCCAACGGAAAGTCGGTGATGGAGGTTGCCCCGACGATCCAGTGGGGCTACCTCATCTACCTGACCGCGTTCCGGGTCTGTCAGTACTTCGGCGCCAAGGAGGAGTGCCAGTACTGCGACATCAACCACAACTGGCGGCAGCACAAGAAGGCCGGCCGCCCCTACACCGGGGTCAAGCCCGTCGACGAGGTGCTGGAGGCCCTGGAGATCATCGATCGGCACGACACCGACCGGGCTTCGCGGGCGTACACCCTCACCGGTGGCAGCATCACCTCGCACGTCGGCGGGCTGGCCGAGGCCGACTTCTACGGTCAGTACGCGCAGGCGATCGAGGAACGGTTCCCCGGACGGTGGATCGGCAAGGTCGTCGCGCAGGCCCTACCCCGGGCCGACGTGCAACGGTTCCACGACTACGGAATCCGCATCTACCACCCCAACTACGAGGTGTGGGACAAGCGGCTGTTCGAGTTGTACTGCCCGGGCAAGGAGCGGTACGTCGGCCGGGAGGAATGGCACCGCCGCATCCTCGACTCCGCCGAGGTGTTCGGCCCGCGCAACGTGATCCCCAACTTCGTGGCGGGCGTCGAGATGGCCGCCCCACACGGCTTCACCAGCGTGAACGAGGCGATCGACTCCACCGCCGAGGGGCTCGACTACTTCATGTCGCGAGGGATCACGCCACGGTTCACCACCTGGTGCCCGGAGCCCACCACTCCACTCGGCCGGGCCAACCCGCAGGGTGCGCCGCTGGAATACCACGTGCGCCTGCTCGAGGTCTACCGGGCGACCATGGATGCCCACGGCCTGTCCAGCCCGCCCGGCTACGGCCCGGCCGGACCCGGCCGGGCCGTGTTCTCGGTCAGTTCCTTCATGGACACGCTGCCCTCCGCCGACTCGTGAGGGCGTACGCCCCGCACGGAACATGCGTCTGGTCTACCGCGCGCTCCGCGGGTTGCTGATCTCGATCATTTCGTCGCGAGGTACGACCTTGACCCGCTTGCGACCCTGCGGGCGGCCAAGGTCGACCTCGTGTCGGTCCAACCTCTGCCAGCCCGCCCAGGTGGTGTGATCGAGGTTCCGGCGACCGAGGTAGGTGAGCACGTCGGCCGGGTCGGGGTGGGTGGCGGCTGGCAGGGTGTGCAGGTCGGCCAGCAGGCTGGTGATCGTCTCGTTCGCGTCCTTCTTCGTGTGGCCGATCAGGCCGACCGGGCCGCGCTTGATCCAGCCCGTCACGTACCGCCCGGGGATCTGGTTGCCGTCGAGGTCCAACACCCGGCCGGCGGCGTGCGGGATGGTCCCCGTCGCGGGGTCGAACGGCAGGTCCGCGATCGGACGGCTGAGATAGCCGATCGCGCGGTAGACCGCCTGTACGTCCCAGTCGGTGAACTCGCCGGTGCCGCGTACCCAGCCGTCGCCGGTCAGTTGCTGCGTCTCGGTGCGCAGGCCCGTCACCCGGTCCGCGCCCAGGATCGCCACCGGCGCCTGTAGGAAGTGCAGGTGCAGGCGGCGGGTACGACCGCGAGGCTCGCGCGCCACCCAGTTCTGCAGGATGTCCACGCACATCTTGACCGACCGTCGGGCACGGATCGTGGCCAGGCTCGCCTCGTCGAACTCCATGCCCTCGGGATGGACGACGACCTCCACGTTCGGCGACTCGTCGAGTTCCCGGAGTTCCTGCGGGGTGAACTTGACCTGCCCGGGGCCGCGCCGGGAGAACACGTGCACGTCGGTCACCGGGCTGGTCAGGAGCCGCCGATGGACGTTGTCCGGGATGTCGGTCTCGAGCAGTTCGTCGGCGGTCTTCGCGAGGATCCGGGCGACGTCCACCGCGACGTTTCCCGCTCCGATGACGGCCACCCTGGAGGCGGTCATCGGCCAGTCGCGCGGGGCGTCGGGGTGCCCGTCGTACCAGGAGACGAAGTCGGCGGCGCCGAAGCTACCGGGCAGGCCGACCCCGGGGACGCTCAGGTCGCGGTCCCGGTCGGCGCCGGTGGCGATGACGGTCGCGTCGTAGAACGGGTCGAGCTCCTCCGGCTTCACGTCCATGCCGTAGTCGACGTTGCCGATGAACCGGATCCGGGGGTTGTCCAGCACCTGGTGCAGCGCGGTGACGATCTCCTTGATCCGCGGATGGTCGGGTGCCACGCCGTACCGGATCAGACCGTACGGCGTCGGCAGCCGGTCGAAGATGTCCACCGTGGCCGCCTCGGCGGCCTTGGTGAGGATGTCGGCGGCGTAGATGCCGGCCGGCCCGGCACCGACGATGGCGACCCGCACAGGGCGATCCATGGCGTGTTCCTCTGCTCCTTGGCGCCGCTCGGCGACGCACTCACGCACCACACGCTAGAACCTCAACCTAACTTCAGGTCAATGCAAGATCCAGCGACCCTGGTCACAGGCCACCGGAGCCACCGACCACCGCGAGCCGCACCCCTATTGCTGATCATCAATTCATGCTAGAAATCCTTCGTGCCGCCCGTTCACCGGAAAAGTTTTCTTCAACCGGAGGCCGCGATGAGAAACCGTGTCGGATGGCTGGCGGGTCTCACCGTCGCCGCAGCTCTGGTGGCACCGGCGGACTCGATCGCCGCGGCCGCGCCACCCCCGCGAGCCTCGACCGCGATGACGCCGGTGGCCATCGGCCCACAACCCGGCACCTTCACCGGCCGGGGGTTCGACACCTGCACCGCCCCGTCGCAGGCGGCGATGAACGCGTGGCGGGCCAGCTCGCCCTACGGCGCGATCGGCATCTACATCAGCGGCGGCAGCCGCTCCTGCGCCCAACCCAACCTCACCGCGACCTGGGTGGCCAACCAGACCAGCAACGGGTGGCGGCTGCTCCCCATCGAGTTGGGATACCAGGCGCCGTGCGGCACCCGTACGCCGAAGATGTCCGCCGACCCCAGCACCGCCCGGTCGCAGGGCGTCTCCGCCGCGAACAGCGCCGCGAGTGCCGCCCAGGCACTGGGCATCGGTAGCGCGAGCACCATCTACAACGACATCGAGCAGTACCCGTCGAGCGCGTCCTGCCGAGCCGCCGTGCTGTCGTTCCTGTCCGGCTGGGTCGAGCAACTGCACGTACGCGGCTATCTCGCCGGGATGTACTCCAGCGGTTCGTCCGGCATCAAGGACGTCTGCGACGCGTACGACAATCCGAGCTACACCCGACTCGACCAGATCTGGATCGCCTGGTGGAACGGGGTGGCCGACACCCAGGCCGGAAGTTACTGCGCCGACGCCCACTACGCGAACCAGCAACGCCTGCACCAGTACGCCGGCAACGTCACCGAGACGTGGGGCGGGGTGACGATGAACATCGACCGCAACTACCTCGACGTGCGATTGGCGCAGACCCCGCCGCAGCAGTGGAGCACGACCATCGACAACAACACCGCGGGCGGGTTCACGGCGAGCACCGGCTGGGGCACGTCGGCCTACTCCGGTCAACGGTTCGGCACCGACTACCGGTTCAGCAGTCCGGTGTCGTCCAGTGACGTCGCCTGGTTCCGGTCAACCATTCCGGCGAGTGGAAGCTACGAGATCTCGGTGTGGTACCCGGCCGACGCCGGCTACAACGACCAGACGCCATATCTCGTGGCGACCACCACCGGGAACCGGCCCGTGTCCGTCAACCAGCGGATCAACGGTGGCCGGTGGGTCTCGATCGGCGTGTTCACCCTGGCGGCGGGCACGGGCAACACGGTCGGTGTGAGCCGCTGGACCGGTGGCACCGGGTTGGTGGTCGCCGACGCCGTGCGGATCACCCGGGTCTGAACTCGTTCGCGCTACTGGTCGTATCGACGGGTGACGCCGGCGGTCAACTCCGCGTTGGCGATCATGCGGGTGACCTCGATGGGCAGCGCGCGGATCTCAGTCGCCACAACCTCGAAGGGGTCGACGACACCGGCGCCGGCCACGGGCTGGTCGACCGCGAGCACGTACCGGAAACCCCGGGGCGAGTTCGGGGCCTCCCGGACGACCCAGCTCGCCGCGTGATTCCTGATCATGAACTCCGCGAGGAACGACGCGAGGTCGGTGTGCAGCGTGACCCAGTCGTCCTGTTCGAACTGGCTGAGCGGGAGCTCGGACAGGTATGCCTGCAGGTACGGCACCAGCGCGAACGGGTCGCCGGCGAGCGCCTGCGCGGGGGCGTTCAACTCCTTGGCGAACTCCTCGAAGTTCTGATGCGATTCACTCGCCCACGTCGGCAGTTCGTCCCGCGCTTCAGCCAAACCATTGCCACTCATTGCGTTCCCGTCATTCACTTAATGATATTCGAGGAAAATAATACCAGCCTTGGCCAGATAGTCCCGCAGCTCCTGTGACGGCCCGGCGTTGAGAAATGCCCAGCGCGGATCGTAGTTCGGATCCGATCTGCGGAGCGCGACATCCTTGTTGATCTGCTCCCTGATATGGGAACTGAGCGGCACCTCGACCTGGTGTGTCACATTTTGCCCCGGTGCGACCTCGACCGTTCGGTACTGCTGGTACATCTTTACCTCGACCGCAACGGTGCGGCCGTTCGACTCGACGGGCACGTCCACCTTCCGCCCGCCGGTCGTGCTCACCGGGAAATCGGGATCCGAGTTGGTCGCCACCGGATAATGCGATTCGGAACCGCCGCCGTACATTTCGCGGACGTACTCCTCAGCGCGTTGCCACCGCTTTCTCTTGTCCTTGGTATTGCGTATCTGGCTGAGCGTGCGGCTGGTGCTGCCCGGCGGTAGGGCACGCTGCGAGGGCGGGCGGCCCAAATTGGCGGCCTGCCCGGTGATGTCCTGTGCGTGGGAAAGGCTCTGGGCGTCGCCGGAGGGGACCCGCCGAGGCGAACCAGAGCTGTCGGTGTCGCCGTGGGGTTTCGGCGTCCCGGGTGGTTTGGCCATCGCCCTCGCCCTAACCGTTCAACAGCCGGGTGAGGTTGGTGAGGCTCATGATCAATGCGCCGATGAAGGTCACGATCCGCCCGGCCCACTTGACCACGGCTGCCGCGATCTGCGTCGCGATCACCGGGATCGTGACGACGAAGATCGCCTCGACCGCCCACACGATGACGCGCGCGACCAGGTCGGCGATGAGGTCGCGCACGATTTCGCGGGTGAACGTCACCAGGTCTCCGGCCGCCCGCGTGGCCTCCGCCATCGCGACCGAGATGGTGCCGAGCCCGCCCAACGCGTCGAAGTTGTTGGCCATCAGGCTGTGATAGGCGTCGGAGGCCTGACCCTGCCAGCTCGGCATGTCCGAACCGAGTGCCGCCCGCAGGTCGTCCGCCATCCGGTACAGCGCCTCGGCCATGTTGTTCCAGGTGGCCGCGTGTGAGGCGACGACGTCGGGCATGCCGGTCAACTCGTCGAGCATCTGCCGTAACGGCTCGAAGTATTCCATCGCCCAGCCGAGCCCGTTGGCCAGCAGCGCGCTGAACGGGTCCATCACGGTTGCGGCGACCTCCACGCCGAGGCCGGCGCCGGCCAGCAGGTCGTCGACCCAGCCTCTGCTGTGGATGGCGTCGACCATTCCCTGGATGCCCTCGCCCATCGACGAGCCGGTCCAGGCCCTGCGGCTCGACACGACGTCCGCGATCAGTGAGCCGTCGGTCATTGCCCCCCACTCACCCCGGATCCAACTGGTTGCCCAGCTTGCCCATCATGGCGTTGTTGTCGCCCTCGACGGCGTCGTAGGCCTCACCGGTGCGGTACAGGCCGTCGACGACCAGCCAGAGGTTCTCCTCGACGTACGCGATCAGCTCGTCCTGGCGGGTGTGTCTGCCCTCCAGGATCCCGGCGATCCACCCGCACAGCAGCCCGTACGCCCGATCGTCCTGCTTGATGTGCGCGCTGGCGGCTTTGATCGCGTCGAACTGCTCCCGCAACGCCTCGATCTTGCGCGCGTGCGCGCGGATCTCGTCGGTGTCGACCCGCAGACCGTCTGCCACGACCTCACCACCACTGCCGTGGCTGGTCGTCCGGCCCGCCTCGCGCTGGGTCGACCCGCTGGCGTGGACCCCGTAGGAAACCCGCGTCCACGACCCTCCTGTCCAGACCGACGCGCCGCTCGTCGCGATGACCTTGGCGCCCGGGAAGGCTACCGCAGCCCTCCGCCACCGGACTGCCCCGGAGGTTGCACCGCGAGCCGCGCCGCCAGAGTGGCGACCGAGGCCCTGCTTCGAGCTCGCCCCGAGCAGCCCCGATCCACAGCCCCGACCAGCAAAGAATGAGTGCCATCTATATTGACGCCTGGCGTCGGTGCCGACAGAATCTCGGCACCACCACCACCATGATCCCGTCTGGGAGGCGCCATGACCCGTCCCCGCCTGCCGCTCCTGCGGGCAGCCACCCGGTTGGCTGCTCTCGCCGCGGCGACCGTCGGCGTGCTGCTCACCGTCACCACACCCGCGAACGCCGCCGTGCCGGCCGGACGCTACGTCGCGCTGGGTGACTCGTACACGGCTGGTCCGCTGATCCCCACCCAGGTCGACCTGAACTGCCTACGCTCCAACCGCAACTACCCGTCCCTGGTCGCAGCGTCGGCCGGCTCGTCGCCGTTCGTCGACGTGAGCTGCTCGGGGGCCACCACCGACGACATCCTCTATCCCGGCAGCGGAACCCTGGGCATCGCGGTGCCACCGCAGCTCAGCGCGGTCACGTCGAACACGGCGCTGGTGACGGTGCAGATCGGCGGCAACGACATCGGGTTCTCCGGCATCATCGGCGACTGCGCGGAGGCGAGCCTCAGCAGCCCGCTCGGATCGCCGTGCAAGGACCGGTACACCGCCGGAGGGACCGACCAGTTGCAGGCCAGGATCGCCGCCGCCGCGCCGAAGGTCACCGCCGTGCTACAGGCGGTCCGCCAGGCCGCGCCGGGCGCACGGATCGTGGTGCTCGGATACCCGGCGATCCTCCCGGACACCGGCTACGGCTGCTGGCCCGTGGTCCCGATCGCCTACCAGGACGTGCCATATCTGCGGACCATCGAGAAGTCGCTGAACGCGACACTGGCGCGCACCGCGGCGGCGAACGGCGCCACCTACGCGGACGTCTACACCCCGTCCATCGGGCGCGACGCGTGCAAGAGCAGCGGCACGCGGTGGGTCGAGGGACTGGTGCCGCAGAACTCGGCCGCCCCGTTCCACCCGAACGCCCGTGGCGAACAGGGCATGGCCACGGCTCTGCTGGCCACGCTGAACAGCTGACCAGACTTCACACTGGCCCGAGCTGGCTCCGCCGCGGCGCGGCGGAGCCAGCTCGACGCTTCCGAGAGCGCCCCGGGACCGCCGACGGTCCGCTAGGCGTTCGTGCCGGGAACCTGGCCCTTCACGTCGTCGTAGCCGACCTGGCCCGGTGCCGCGCTGGGCGCGTAGATCACGCGGAGCACGCCCGTCGGGAACGCCTCGGTGGCCGTCACCTTCAGGTGGTACGCCGTGTCGCCCTCGTCGAACAGCTTGCGGCCCTTGCGCGCCGCTACCGGATGCACCAGCAGGCGCAGCTCGTCGACCAGCCCCGCGGCGAGCAGTTGCTGCACCACGGAGATCGACCCGGGGATGAGGATGCCCCGGACGCCGGCATCGGCCTTGAGCGCGGTGACCGCACCGACGAGATCACCCTCGATCAGCTCGGAGTTGCGCCAGGAGAACTCCAGCGGCTGGCGCGAGGCGACGACCTTGCGCATGTCCCCGAGTTGCTTGGCGAACGGTGCGTCCTCCCCACCCGCGGCCTCACGGTCGGGCCAGGCTCCGGCGAAGCTGTCGTACGTCTCGCGGCCGATGAGCAGGACGTCGGCGGTCTCATAGTCTTCGGTGACGGCGCGACCCATGTTCTCGTCGAAGTACGGGAAGTGCCAGTCGGGGTCGATCTCGGCCACACCATCGGCCGAGATGAACAGCGTCGAAATGACCTTCGCCATCGCGGTGATCCCTTCGAGTCGGGTGGTGTCGGTGGATAGACCGGCGCATCATCCCAGACTCGTCGGCCAGCCACCGGTCCGTACGCACGGACAGTTCGGCGTTTCGCGCTCGTCGCGCTGCCGTCCGCACGTTCGCACCGGGGTGTGACATTTCGGGGCAGCGCGGTCCGGCGGCCACGGTGGCGGGGCTTCGACACGATGAGAGACATGGCTGATGTCGGCAACTACCAAGGCCGGCGGCTCTGGAATGCGACCGTCACGGCATTCGCGGTCCTGGACAGGTATGGCTTTCGAGTGGGTGCGGCGCGCCTGGAATGGGAGAGAGGCGCTGACGTCGTCGTGGCCAACGCGACGGTCACCATCACCGTCCAGGCGGACTGGTTGGAACGTGAGCTCGTGGTGTGGGTGCAGGTCGCCGGAGCACGTCCCATGCGTGTCGAACAGCTGATCCCCGACTTTCCCGGGCTCCGAAGACTTCCTCGGAGCCCGACGCGCGGTGTGCTGCAGCGCCGCCTCGGACGCGTCGCGCAGGCCCTCCAGGTGCACGCGCCAGAAATTCTCCAGGGCGGTCAACGAGCGCTCGCCCGCGTTCTGGACGCCGGCGGCGAGGTGGCATAGAGGACCCGGGCCGGTCAGTCGACCCGCGGGCTGCCGGTCCGACCGCGCTTGAGTTCGAAGAAGCCCGGCGTACCGGAGACCAGCACCGAACGACGCATTGACAGGCGTCTTTTCGAGGGCTAGACATCAGTCGACATCGTTCGATGACAACGATGTCAGGAGCCACCCCCCGCGCGCGCCTCCGAAGGAGGAACCCCGCCATGCTCCGACCAGGCCCGTCCCGTCTGCTCAGCCTGCTGGCCACCGCCCTCACCGGCACGTCCCTGCTCATCGCGGTCGCCGCACCCGCCACGGCCGCACCCCTGAGCCTCACCGGGTACGTGAACCCGTTCATCGGCACCGACGACAGCAACGCTCCCAACCCCGTCCCGGGCGGCGCCGGCGGCAGTACCGTTCCCGGACCGGTGCAGCCCTTCGGCATGGTCCAGCTCAGCCCGGACACGCCAACCGCGGCACCTTCGGGCTACCGGTTCGGTGACAACCAGATCGAGGAGTTCAGCCTCACCCATTTCAACGGCGCGGGCTGCTCCAACAACGAGGACCTCGGCATCCTGCCGATCACCGGCGCGATCGGCGCCTCACCGGGCACTTCCTGGACGTCCTACCGCGCCACCCAGGACAAGAGCCAGGAACAGGCCCGTCCCGGCTTCTACCAGGCGGTGCTCAGCAACTACGGCAACACCAAGGTCGAGGCGTCGGCCACCACGCGTACGGCAGCCCTGCGCCTGACCTACCCGTCGACCAACGCGGCACGCGTGCTGATCAACACCAGTCGCAGCGCGACCGGCAGCCGGAACGGCTCGGTCGCGATCAGCGGCTCCACGGTGACCGGAAGCGTCACCGGCGGTGGCTTCTGTGGCAACAGCAGGACGTACCAGATCTTCTACCGGATGGAGTTCGACCGCGCCCCCACCGGCGTCGGCACCTGGCTCGGCGGCACCGTGAGCGCTGGTTCCTCCACCACCAGCGGCACCAACTCCGGCGGCTATCTGACCTTCGACACGTCCAGCAACCCGGTCGTACAGGTCAAGATCGGCATTTCGTTCGTCAGCCAGGCGGGCGCCCAGGCCAACCTCGCCAGCGAGCAGTCCGGCTTCGGGTTCACCACGGTACGGACCAACGCCGACGCGCAGTGGAACGCGATCCTCAACCGCGTGCAGGCCACCGGTGGGTCCGTCGCCGACCTGCAGAAGTTCTACACCGCGCTCTACCGCGTCCTGATCAACCCCAACGTTTCCAACGACGTCAACGGGCAGTACCGCGGCTTCGACAACGCCATCCACACCGCCAGCCATCCCGTGTACCAGAACTACTCCGGGTGGGACATCTACCGATCGTGGTCGGCGCTGATCGCGTTCATCGCGCCGGTGGAGGCCTCGGACATCGCAAAGTCGATGGTGCTCGACGGCCAGCAGGGCGGCCTGCTGCCCAAGTGGTCGCACAACACCAACGAGGCGTTCGTGATGACCGGCGATCCCGGTCCGATCGTCGTCGACAGCCTCTACCAGTTCGGCGCCCGTGACTTCGACACCGCGGCCGCTCTCGCCCTGATGGAGAAGAGCTCCAACGGTGGCACCACCCAGGGCAACCCGATCCGTGGTCGGCAGAGCGGCTACGTGCAGCGGCAGTACATCGACGGTGACCCGTCCGACTCGTTGGAGTACTCGGCGAGCGACTTCGCCGTCGCCCAGTTCGCCCGGGCCCTGGGCGACACCGCGAAGTACAACACCCACATGACGCGCGCCCAGTGGTGGCGCAACGTCTTCAACACCGAGTCGAGCTACGTCCACCGGCGCAACGCCGACGGCACCTGGCCCTGGCCACTCGACCCGGCCAACCAGTCCGGCTACGTCGAGGGCAACGCGGCGCAGTACACCTGGATGATCCCGTACAACTTCGCCGGCCTGATCAACCTGATGGGCGGCCGGCAGACCGCCATCCAGCGGTTGGACCACCACTTCACCCAGACGAACGGCGGCCAGTCGCAGCCGTACTTCTACATCGGCAACGAGCCGGAGCACGGCGTGCCATGGGCGTACCACTTCGCGGCGGCCCCGGCCGGCACCAGTGCGGCGGTTCGACGGGTGATGAACGAGTCGTTCACCACCGGCGCCGGCGGCCTGCCCGGCAACGACGACCTCGGCGCCACCTCAGCCTGGTACGTCTGGGCGGCGCTGGGCATGTATCCGCCCACCCCGGGAGCGGACACGCTCGCGCTGCACGGCCCGCTCTTCCCGTCGATCCTCGTCGACCGGCCGAGCGGTGACGTCCAGATCAACGGCACCAACGCCGGACCATCCGCGCAGTACGTGCAGAGCCTGTCGGTCAACGGCACGGCCACGCAGCGCACCTGGCTGCGGTACGGCGACATCGCGGGCGGGGCCACCCTGTCGTACAGCATGGGCGGTTCGCCGTCGTCCTGGGGCACCAACCCGGCCAACGTACCCCCGTCGTTCACCGACGGGTCCACCCCGCCGCCCGCCGCGCCCGAACTGGGCGCCAACCTGGCCGCCGGCAAGCCAGCCACCGGATCCGCACCGTGCGGTGCGACCGAGGGCCCGGAGAAGGCCTTCGACAGCAAGCTCGGCAGCACCAGCAAGTGGTGCTCCCTCGCGGCCGGCACCAAGGTTCTCCAGGTCGACCTGGGTTCCAACCAGAACGTCGGGTCCTTCGTCGTGAAACACGCCGGCCTCGGTGGCGAGAACACCGCCTGGAACACCGGCGCGTTCACCATCCAGACCAGCACCGACGCCAGCACCTGGACCACCCGGACGACCGTCTCCGGCAACCGCGCCAGCCGCACGTACCATCCGATCTCGACGGTGTCGGCCCGCTACGTCCGCCTCAACGTCACCACACCCGCCAACGACGGGAACGGCGCGGCGCGGATCGACGAGTTCGAGGTGTACGGGGGCAGCGGCCCGACCAACCTGGCGCTCAACCGGCCGGCCACCGCCGACTCCCAGTGCGCGAGCACCGAAGGACCGGAGAAGGCCGTCAACGGCAGCACGTCCGGCGGCGTCTCCGACAAGTGGTGCTCGCTGGGTGGCACCAAGTTCCTCCGGGTCGACCTGGGCGCCAGCCACACCATCGGGTCCGTCACCGTGCGCCACGCCGGGGCCGGCGGTGAGGACAGCGCCTGGAACACGCGGGACTTCGACCTGCAGGTGTCGCCGGACGGCTCTGCCTGGACGACCGTGGCGCAGGTGCGGGGCAACACCGCCAACGTCAGCACCCATCAGCTGACGGCCAGCGGCAGGTACCTGCGACTGAACGTCCTCACCCCGACGCAGACCACCGACCAGGCGGCCCGCGTCTTCGAGCTGGAGGTCTACGGCAGCTGACGCGGTTCGGGCGGCCGTCGGAGCCCGGACGGCCGCCCGAACCCTGCCAACCACCGCAGGAGATTGACACACGTCTACGTACGGGCCAGACTCGAATGACGAGAGAGCGCTCTCTCCCCCGTCCCGGCACCTCCTCCACCACCGCCGCTCCGCTGTCGACACGCGGCCGGGAGCTGGAAGGACTCACCATGAACCGTTCATCGAAGACGCTCGGCGTGGCCGCCGTGGTGCTCGCCGTACTCGGTCTCACACCGACCGTCGGCCACGCCGCCCCGGGGCCGCCTCCGACCACTCCGGCCGCAGCACCCGGCCGGGACATGGATCCCGGGATGGTCGCCGCCATGCGGCGGGATCTGCACCTCACCGACGCCCAGATCGACCGGCGGGTGCGGGTCGAGGCGGCCGCGCCCGCCGTCGAGAGGCGGCTCCGCGAACGGCTCGGCACGGCCTTCGCCGGCGCCTGGATCCCGCCGGGCGGCAACCGCCTGACCGTCGCGGTCACCGACACGTCCGCTCTCCACGTGGTACGCGTCGAGGGCGCCGACGGCACGGTGGTCTCGCACAGCGAGAGGCAGCTCAACGCCACACTCACGGCGCTCGACCGGCGCGGCGCCACAGCCGGTCGGAGCGTCCACGGCTGGTACGTCGACGTCCCGACCAACCGCGTCGTCGTGACGGTACGGCCCGGTGGCGAGCAGGCGGCCCGGTCGTTCGCCCGCGACAGTGGTGTCGCCGCCGACGCCGTCACCGTCGTCGAGACCCCCGAAGCTCCCCGGCCGCTGTACGACATCCGTGGCGGCGACCAGTACGTCATCAACGGCAACACGCTCTGCTCCGTCGGCTTCGCGGTTGTCGGCGGGTTCGTCAGCGCCGGACACTGCGGCGGCACCGGCAGCCCGACGCTCGGCTACAACAACGTCGCACAGGGCAGCTTCGCCGGCTCGTCCTTCCCCGGAAACGACTACTCGTGGATCCGCACCAACGCCTCGTGGACCCCACAGCCGTGGGTCAACAACTACTCCGGCGGCAACGTGACGGTGGCGGGCTCGCAGGACGCCGCGATCGGCAGCTCGGTCTGCCGGTCGGGCCGTACGACCGGCTGGCGCTGCGGCACGATTCTGGGCCGCAACGAGACGATCAACTACGCCCAGGGTGCCGTCTCCGGCCTGAGCCGCAGCAACGCGTGCGCCGAGCCCGGAGACTCCGGCGGCTCGTGGATCTCGGGCAACCAGGCCCAGGGGGTGACCTCGGGCGGGTCCGGCAACTGCAGCTCCGGTGCCACCATGTGGTTCCAGCCGGTCAACGAGATCCTCAGCACGTACGGTCTCAGCCTGGTCACCACCGGCGGCGGTGGTGGGAGCACCCGCTTGATCAGCAACTGGAACAACAAGTGCATCGACGTGCCCTCGTCCAACTTCTCCGACGGCGTACCGCTGCAGACCTGGGGATGCAATGGAACCGCCGCCCAGGCGTGGACGTTCACGGGCGGCGCGCTGCGCACCCAGAACAACAAGTGCATGGACGTCGCCGGCGGGTCCACCGCCAGCGGAACGGTGGTCCAGCTCTGGTCCTGCAACGGCACGGGTGCCCAGCAGTTCGTCCTCTCGGCGGCCGGCGACCTGGTCAATCCGCAGGCCAACAAGTGCGTCGACATCGACGGCTGGAACGGCAACGACGGCGCCCGGCTGATCATCTGGGATTGCGCCGGCACCGCCAACCAGAAGTGGCGCGCCGGCTGAGGAGGCCGTGCGCCACAGGTCCGCGCGAGGGCGGTGGGGGTGCGACCCACCGCCCTCGTCCGCTGGTCATGAGGTCAGCGCCCGCCGTCGTCGAGCGCGGCGATCTCGCGTACGGCCTTGGTGATGGCCGCAAAGTCCTTCTTGAGGAGCGCACCGTGGTTGCTGGCGACCTTGGCGGCGATCTGGATGTTCGGGTTGCGGGCGGTCACCGCGTCGAGGCTGGTGCGGATCCTCTCCTGCTCGTCGCCCTTGCTGCCGAAGGACGTGCCCGAGGCGACCACGTACCGCACCGGGACCGTGATGCTGTCCAGCACCGGGCCCAGCTCGCGCTCGCGGGAGAGCCGGCCGAGCTCGATGTTGCTGTCGGCCTGCTGTTCGGCGGTCATCCGCGGAGCCAGACCGGTCGGGCGTAGCAGCGGCAGGAACCAGCTCATCCGCCGGAACAGCTTCCGGATCCGCTGCTCCATGGCGTCGTCGAGCCAGTCGTACGGGAACGCGCCGTCCACCAGGACCGCGCCCAGGGCACGCTCCGGGTTGCGGCTGGCCCAGTGCGCCCCGACGACGGCTCCGTAGGACCAGCCGACCAGCAGCGCCCGCTGCACGCCCCGGGCCGCCAGGACGGCGTCGACATCCCGGACGGCGACCTCGAAGGAATAGTCCGCCGAGCGCTCCGATCTGCCGCGAGCCCGCTCGTCGTAGGTGATGTGCCGCCACCCCGTCCCCAGGTCGGCGATGACCCGTCGCCAGTAGCCCTGGGTGGCGAACTGGCCGTTGAGGTAGACCACGGGGATACCGGGACCACCGGTGTCGGTCACGGCCAGGGCCGTGTCGTCGACCGGCACCTTGCCGGTCCACGTCGAACTCGTCGAGGCAGTGCTGTTCTTCGTCATGTTCCACTCCTGGTCGTGTTCTTGCTGCCGGGCGGGACGGTTCTGGTACTGCTTCTTCAGAGGCTGCGGGCGGTGATGTCGCCGTGGGAGGTGGTGGCGCGGATGTCGAGTTCGACGACGCCACTGTTCTTGAGGGAGTTGCTGATGCGGCCGTGGCCGGTGCCGGCGTCGAGGGCCGCCGACACGCCAGCGGTAGCGGCGACCGAGATGTCGCCGGACTCGGTGCTGAGCACGACCGTGCCGCGGTGGGCTTCGAGGATCCGGATGTCACCCCGTGCGGTGCTGATCTCCGCGGGGCCGTTGAGCCGACCGACCTCGACGTCGCCGTCGATCGCGGTGAGGCGGACGCTCCCGGCCTCGTCGATCTTGATCTGGCGGTACGCGCCTTCGAAGGCGACGTCGCCGAGGCGTCCGACGCCGCGCAGCTCCGCGCTGGCGGCCTTGGCCTCGACGCGCGAGTCGGCGGGCAGTTGGACGGTGACCTCCAGGGACCCGGTGGGTCCGATGAGCTTGTTGCTGGCGGTCGACGCGCTGATCCGCAGCACGCCGTCGGCGTAGGTGATGGTGGTCTGCTCAGCGGCCTTGATGTCGCGGCTCTTGGAGGCGTCGGCGGGCCGGACCTCGACGGTGGTGTCGGCGCGGTCGGCGGCGATGAACTGGATACGTCCGGCGGGGATGTCCAGGACGGCGGAGATCGGGGTGGGGGTGTCGAACTTCTGCATCATGCTCTCCCGTGCTCGTTCAGTGTTTCTGACAACGGAAACGCTACGTTGCTTTCCAGAACATGGCAACAACTACGTTGCACTCGCGGTGCATATGCCCAGGTGAAGGCACCGAAACTGTTGCAACAAGCGTGAAGCTAACGCAACAGAGGCAGGCGGGATCATTGCAATGGTTCAGAAGTGAACGCTATAGTGAGGACGATCAGGGACCAGTCGCGCAGGACCACGAGGAGATCGCGATGCCGGGAGGCAGGCTCACCCAGCAGGAACGCCAGCAGATCGCGCTGGGGCTGGCCGACAGCCTCCCCTACGCCGAGATCGCCCGGCGCCTCGACCGTCCGACCTCGACGATCACTCGCGAGGTGCTGCGCAACGGCGGTCCGACCGCCTACCGCGCCGACCTGGCCCACCGCGCGACCGAGCGCCGTGCCCACCGGCGCAGGCCCACCTCCACCCGAGGGGTGGAGTCAGCCCCCCAGCCACACGGACGCGACGCCGAGGCCATGGCCGAGTACGAGGAGACGTTCACCACCGTCCTCATGGCCTCGGGCCTGAACAAGATGTCGGCCCGGGTGCTGACCTGCCTGTTCACCGACGACTCCGGCAGCCTCACCGCGTCCCAACTCGCCCAGCACCTCCAGGTCAGCCCGGCGTCCATCTCCAAGGCGATCGCCTTCCTGGAGAGCCAGAGCCTCGTCCGCCGCGAACGCGACGAGCGCCGCCGTGACCGCTACGTCGTCGACAACGAACTCTTCTACCAGGCGACGATCGCCAGCGCCCGGGCCAACGACCAACTCGTCGAAACCGCCCGCCAGGGCGTCGCCATCCTCGGCCCACACACTCCCGCCGCCAATCGCCTGGAGAACATCGCCCGCTTCCTCGACTTCATGAGCGAGAGCATCACCCGCGCCGCCGAACAGGCCCGGGCCGTGCTCCACACCAAACCGGAGGCGACCTCGATCGGCACAGCCCAGCCAGGTCCGGACCACGGGTAGCCGGCTGCGGATGGCGTGGCGTCGTAAGCCGGCACCGCGTTGCTGCCGGGCCATGGCGCCGGACCCGTCAGGTGGGCGACCACCGGCGGACGAGCCGGCGCCAGATAATGGCGATGCAGACTCACTCGTTGCTCAGATCAAACTGTCACGGGATCAGTGGAACGCGGATGGCAGTGCCGAGACCTTGAGGAAACCTTAATCTTCGTCGTCCGACCGTACGGGCTCGCCACTCGTCGGTCCGTCCACGGTGTCCGGTTGGGGAATCTCGTCGACCAGCGCGCGGATGTCGGCGAACACACGCTCGTGAGCGGACGCCGCCTCGGGTGACGTCAGGTCCATGCCCTGGATGAACCCGTGGACCAGTCCCGGCTCGCACCGATAGGTCACCGAGACTCCCGCCTCGGCCAGGCGCTTGGCGTAGACCTCGCCCTCGTCCCGCAGCGCGTCGTGCTCGGCGGTGACGAGCACGGTCCGCGGCAGACCCCGGAGGTCGGGAACCAGGATCGGGCTCACCATGGGATCGAGCCGCTGCTCCTGGTCGGGCGCCCACTGCTCGACCGCCCAGGCCAGGAATTCCGCGTCGAGCCCGTAACCGGTGCCCTTCTCCTGGACGCTGGGCTGTCCGAGCGTCAGGTCGGTGTTGGGGCACAACAGTATCTGCGCGGCCGGGACGGGCTCGCCCGCGTCACGCAGCCGCAGGCACGCCAGCGTCGCCAGGTAGCCGCCCGCGCTGTCGCCCGCAACCGCCCACGGCCGCGCCCAACGCAGCACCGCGGCGACGTCGTCGATGCCGGTCGGGCACGGATGCTCGGGTGCGAGCCGATAGTCCACCGCGAGCACCTCGACTCCGCAGGCGGCGGCGATGCGCCGGCAGGTGCGATCGTGTGAATCAAGATCGCCGAGCACCCACGCCCCTCCGTGCACGAACACCAGCACCGGGCGCCTCTCGCCGTGCCCGTACCGGCGCAACGCGAGCCCTCCGGGCCCCGGGAGGTCCTCCACGAGTGACAACTCGGGCCCCGTGGGCCGCTCCCCATTGCGAGCGCGAATCTGCTCACGGAGTTCCGTCAGGTTGGGGATCGCCACGGAGGAAGTGTCGCATCGTCGGGGACCTCGATCTGGCTGCGCGGGACCGCCGTCGGGCACAAAGTGCCATTCGGCGACCCAGGTGCCGTACTCCTGCGTAGCGGCCAACCGGCCGGGGCGTAGCCCAGACCACGCTGAACCGGTGGTCGCGAGCTCCGGCGGCGGACCGGCCGTTACCGTTGCCGGCGTGCAGGTGCAGGCGGGCGAGACAGTGGGCTTCTCGGTGCTGGGCTCGGTCCGGGTCGTCCGCGCCGGCGCGGAGCTGAATCTGGGCGCCCGCCAACAGCGCCTGGTGCTCGCGATGCTGCTGGCCCGGGCCGGTTCACCGGTGTCCCTGACCGAGCTGGTCGATCTGCTCTGGAACGAGGATTCCCCGGCCAGCGCCGCGAACGTCGTGCACCGACACGTCGGGGTGCTCCGGCGGCTGTTCGAGCCCGGCCTGCCGACCCGGTCGGCGGGGCGGTACATCCTCCGGGAGCTCTCCGGCTATCGGCTGCACGCTGACGAGGAATCCCTCGACCTGCTGAAGTTCCGGTCGCTGAGCCGGCTGGCCAGCCGGAGTCTGCAGGACGGCGACCCGGAGTCGGCGCTGCGGCACTCCCTCGACGGGCTGCGACTGTGGCGCGGTCGGTGCGCCGCGGGCCTGGAACCGGCCTCCCGCCTGCATCCCGCGTTCCTCGCCGTGGAGGCCGAACGCGCCCAGGCCGTGCGCGAGGCCGCCGACGCCGCCGAGCGCTGCGGCCGGCTCGGCGCGGTGCTGGTGCCGTTGCGGCAGGCCGCCGAGCAGCACCCGCTCGACGAGTCACTGCAGAGCCGACTGCTTCTGGCCCTGGCCGCCGACGGCCGCCAGGCGGAAGCTGTCGAGATGTACCGGGTGGTGCGCCGCCGGCTCGCCGAGGAGCTGGGCATCGATCCCGGCGAGGAGCTGCGCGAGGCGTACGACCGGCTGCTGCACCAGCGCACCCCGCCGGCGCGTACCGCATCGCCGCCGCCGCTCCCCCGGCCCGCGCAGCTGCCGCCGGACCTGCCCTTCTTCACCGGCCGGGACGACCTGCTCGCCGAGGCCCGTGCGATGGTGGCGCGCACGGGCGGGCCGACGGTGCTCGCGATCGACGGGATGCCCGGGATCGGCAAGACCTCCCTGGCCGTGCACCTCGCGCACGAGTTCGCCGCCGGTTACCCGGACGGGCAGCTCTACGTCGACCTGCGCGGGTACGACGGACGGGATTCGGCGATGAGCCCTGCCGAGGCGCTGCGTGGCTTCCTCGGCTCGCTCGGGGTGCCCCAGGACGGCATCCCCGCCGAGCTGCACGCCCTGGCGGGCATGTACCGCAGCAGCCTCGCCGGCCGGCGCCTGCTGATCGTGCTCGACAACTGCCGGGACGCCGAGCAGATCCGGCACCTGCTGCCGGGCGGTACGGGCTGCTTGGTGATCGTCACCAGCCGCAGCCGACTCAACACCCTGCTGACCACGGCCGGTGCCCACCCGCTGCCGGTCGGCCCGCCGAGCGTCGAGGAGGCTCGCGCGACGTTCCTACGGCTGCTCGGCACCGACCGCAGCGCTGCGGACCTGGCCGCGGTCGATGCCATCATCGCCGGCTGCGGGCGGCTACCGCTCGCGCTCACCGTGGTGGCCGCCCGCGCGGCGAGCCTGCCGCGAACGCCACTGGCGCAGGTCGTCGCCGAGCTCACCAACCTGCCCGGCAGCTTGGACGGGTTCGACGGCGACGACCCGCAGACCGGCCTGCGTGCCGTCTTCTCCTGGTCCTACCGGACACTCTCCGCCCCGGCGGCCCGCCTCTTCCGGCTGCTACCGATTCACCCGGGCCCCGACATCTCGATCGCCGGGGCGGCGGGTCTGGCCGGCGTGCCGCTGCGCACCGGTCGGGCGCTGATCGGCGAGCTGAGCCGCGCCCACCTGGTCAGCGAGGACCGGTCAGGCCGCTACCGCACCCACGACCTGCTGCTGACGTACGCCACCGAGCTGGGCGAGGAGCACGACAGCCCGGCCGTACGCGCCGCTGCCGAACTACGCTGCCTGCACTTCTACCTGGCCACCAGCTATCAGGCGGACCGGCGGCTGCTGACCTCCGAGTACCACCCGATGATCGAGCCGGGGCCGGGCGAGACACCGCTGCGCTTCACCGGCCACGACGACGCCATGCGTTGGTTCGCCGCCGAACGTCCGGTACTGATCGCGCTGGTCGGTCGAGCCGCCCGGCGCGGTCGGCACACCGAGGCCTGGCAGCTCGCCCTGGGGATGCAGCACTTCTTCGACCGCAGTGGCCGGTGGGCCGATTGGACGACCACCGGCGAGGTGGCCCTCGACGCCGCACGGGCCGCCGACGACCTGGTCGGGCAGGCCAGGATGCACCGCAGCCTGGCCGGAGCCGCCTACTTCCGGCACGAGCACGAGACCGCGATCGCTCATCTCGACCGGGCGCTCGAGCTGCTCGCCCGGGTCGGTCTGCCCGGCGAGCTGACCCGGGCCAGGATCAACCGAGTGATGATCCTCGGCGCTCAGGGGCGACACGAGGAGGTCGTCCGGACGCTCTCCACGGCGCTGGGGCCGGCCCGGGAGGTCGGAGACGACAAGCTGCTCGCGGACGCTTTGGTCATCATGGCCGCCAGCAACGCCGCGCTGGGCCGGGCGGACGAGGCCGTGCACTGCGCCGAACAGGCGATGGCGCTGTCGCGCGAGGCGCAGTACCGGCTGGGCGTCGCCGAGGCGTGGGAGGTGCTCGGCCAGGCCCGACTCGCTCGCCACGAGCTCGGCACGGCGGTCGCCTGCTGGCGCGAGGCGGCCGCCGCGTACCAGGAGGCCTCCGCGCCGGCGCCGGCCGCGGAGGTGTTGGCGATGCTCGGCGACGCCCTCGCCGCCGCCGGCGAGCAGGACGACGCGGTACGGGCGTGGCAGGAGGCGGTGGCCCTCATCCCGTACGCGCAGAGCCGTACCGGACAGCGGCTGGCCGGCCTGCTCGCGGCGGTCACGTCGGGTCCGTGAGCGACCGCGATCGGCGACGGCACTCGATTCGCACTCACACGTCAGTCCAATCACATCGATCGTCCCTAGGCTCGTGCCGCACCCACCGATACTCCTGTCCATGGGGGTAAACCGTGCTCCGGGCATCCGACGAATCACCGGCCGGTCGCGCCGAGCGCCTGACCGCGCTGCATGCCGGCCACGCCCGTGCCGTGCTGCGTCTCCTCCTTGTGCTGACCCACGGCCAGCGGCAGACCGCCGAGGATCTGCTCCAGGAGACGATGCTGCGGGCCTGGCGGCACCTCGACTCGGTGCCCGCCGAGCCCGATGCCGCCCGCCGGTGGCTCTGCACCGTCGCCCGGCGGCTCGTCATCGACGGCGTCCGGCTGCGCCAGGGCCGTCCGGACGAGGTGCATCTGGTCGACATGACCTGGATTCCCTCCGGTGACGACACCACCGGCAGCGCGCTGGCGTCGTACGCCATCCGGCACGCGCTCGACCGGCTGAGCGCGGCGCAGCGCAGTCTGCTGTCCGAGGTCTATCTGGTGGGGCGGTCACCGGAAGAGGTCGCGGGCCGGCTGGGCTTGCCGATCGGCACGGTGAAATCCCGGACCCACTACGCGCTGCGCGCTCTGCGTACCGGCCTTGAGGCGGCCTGAGCAGGGGCAACTCGAACGGCCACACTGAGCCGAGGATCACATTGCCATGACGCGCACCGGCGTCGTGGTGCAGACCCTGCCAAGCTACGGCGATCGCGGCAAACCAGCCCCCATGGATCGCATCACGATGACCAGCGTGCTCTCTTTCGCCGTCCTCGGCCCGGTGCGGGCCTGGCGCGGCCAGTCCGAGATCGACCTGGGCACCCGGCAGCAGCGACTGATCCTGACGATGCTGCTCGTCCGTGCCGGAAGCGCGGTCAGCGTCACCGAACTCGTCGACCTGCTGTGGGAGTCCGACCCTCCACCCAGCGCGAACAACGTGGTGCACCGGCACGTCGGGATTCTCCGGCGGCGCTTCGAGCCGGGTCTGGCGACCCGGGAAAGCGGCTCGGTGCTGATCCGCGACGGCGCCGAGTACCGGCTGCGCGTCGACGGGGAGTCGCTCGACCTGCTGCGATTCCGGCGCCTGGTCGCCGAGGCCGAGGGCAGCTCCGGCGAGCCGGCCGTCGAGTTCTACCGCGAGGCCCTGGCGCTGTGGCGCGACCGTTGCGCCGCCGGTCTGCAGGCCGGCGGCCGGATTCATCCGGAGTTCGTCGCCGTCGACGGAGAGCGGTTCGCGGCCGTCCGGGCGGCGACCGACGCCGCCCTACGGGCCGGGTGCGTGCACCTGGTGCTGCCCGCGATCAGGCTGGCCGCCGAGTACGAGCCGCTGGACGAGGCGCTACAGTCGCGGCTGCTGCTCGCGCTCGCCGCGGACGGTCGGCGGGCCGAGGCCCTCGCGGCCTATGCCGACATCGAGCATCGGCTCGCCGACGAACTCGGCATCGCGCCCGGCGCTGACCTCCGCGCGGCGCGGGACAGCCTCCTCGACCACGACGGCTCCCGGTCACGGCGCGGCCCGGCACGCACTCGGCCCGGAGCGCCGTCCAACGGTACGGAGGCCGGATCGTGGCCGCCGGGCGCGCTGGAGTTGTCGCAGCCGAGCCGGGCCGCGCCGCCGACCCAGTTGCCGGCCGACCACCCCTACTTCACCGGCCGCCGCGACGTCGTGGCCGCCGCGCACGAGCTGCTGGCCGGAGAACACCGGACCACCACGCTGGTCATCGACGGCATGCCCGGCGTCGGGAAAACCACCTTCGCGGTGCACCTGGCCCACCGGTTGGCCGCCCGCTATCCGGACGGGCAGTTGCACGCCGACCTGCGCGGTTTCGACAACGACGATTCGGTGCTGACACCGGCGGAGGCGCTACGCGGCTTCCTGTGGTCGCTCGGGGTCGCTCCCGCCGCCATCCCGGCCGAGCTGCACGCCCAGGCCGGCCTGTACCGCAGCATCCTGGCCGAGCGCCGGATGCTGATCCTGCTCGACAACTGCCGCGACTGGGACCAGATCCGGCACCTGCTGCCCGGCGCTGGCGGCAGCCTCGTCATCGCCACCAGCCGCCGCCGGATCACCGGCGTGGCCGGACCGGCCGGCGCGCATCCGTTGCACCTCGACCTGCTGACCGACGCCGAGGCCCGCGAGTTGCTCACCCGCCGGCTCGGCGACGCGACGGCCGCCGCCCCGGCCGCCGTCGACGAGATCATCAGACGATGTGGCCGGCTGCCGTTGGCGCTGGCGCTGGTCGCCACCCGCAGCGTCGGCCGGCCGGGGCTCAGCCTGCCCGCGGTCGCCGGTGAGCTGGCCGAGGCCGACGGTCGGCTGGCCGGCTTCGGGGACGCACACGCGGATCTGGAGGCGATCTTCTCCTGGTCCTACCGGGCTCTGACTCCGGGGGCGGCCCGGCTCTTCCGGCTGCTGCCGTTGCACCCGAACGGAGAGTTGAGCGCGGAAGCCACCGCCGCCCTGGGTGGGTTGTCGCTGCGCTCCGCTCGCGGCCTGCTCGCCGAACTCGGGGCGCAGCTGATGGTCCAGCCCGGCGACGGCCGGTGGCGAATGCATGATCTGCTGCGCGCCTACGCGGTGGAGCTCGGGGAGGAACACGACGACGACGCCGAGCGGGACGCCGCCATCGAACGGGTCCACGACTTCTACCGGCTCAGTGCGTACGCGGCGCAGCTGCCTCTGCTGCCGCAGGTGCCGCTGCCGGAGCCGGAGCCGTCCTCGCACGGGGTCGTCGGGCGCAGCTTCACCGGCCGGGCCGACGCGATGGCCTGGTTCGCCGCCGAGCAGCGGGTGCTGACCGACATCGTGGCGCGGGCCGGGGAACGCGGCCAGCCCGACACGACCTGGCAGATCGCGTTGGCCCTGCAGAACTACTTCCAGGACACCGCGCAGTTCAAGCAGTGGGCGGCGGTGGTGGGTACCAGCCTCGGCGCGACCGGTGACGACCCCGCCGCCCAGGCGCTGCTGCACCGTAGCCTCGCCGGTGCCTGCTATTTCCTGGCCGATCTGGACCGTGGTCTGTCGCACCTGCGGCGTGCCCGGACGCTCTTCGACCGGCTGGGCCGGCGTACCGAGCAGGGCCATGTGGAGAACAACATGGCCGAGATCCGGCTGGAGCAGCGGCGCTACCACGAGGCGATCGGGCATGCCGAGGCCGCGCGGACGCTGCTGAGCGCCGAGGGCAACGTACGGGGCGCCACCACCGCCCTGCTGGCCATCGCGCGGGCGACGGGCTGGCTCGGTCGGCACCTGGAGGCGTTGGGCATGTTCGTCGAGGCGCGGCGGCAGTTCGAGATCCTCGGCGACCTGCACGGGGTGGGCACGACCCAGGCCTGGCTGGCGCACACGTACTCGATGATCAACGACCTGCCGCACGCGATGACGACGTGGCAGCAGGCGATCGACACCTTCCGTGCCGTCCGGGCCACCCACCACATCGCTGAAGTGCTGGTCTCCATCGGCGACTTCCACTCGGCCAACGGCGACCCGGCCCTGGCCGGGCGGGCCTGGAACGAGGCCCTCGCCGAGCTCGACGGCACGGACTCGCCGATGGTTCGGCGGATCCGCGAACGGTTGCACTGGCACCGGTGACCCGGACGAGGCGCCGGTGGGCGCCGCGTCCGGGAACCGGCCGTCAGTACCGGTAGGCGCGGATGACGGTCTGCTTGACCGTGTTACCGCTGGTGTCCGTCGCGGCGCCGCGCAGCGAGACGAAACCGTGGCCGGTCGGGTTGTGCACCCAGGCGACCCCCTTCTCGCCAAGACGCTGCACGGTCAGCTTCCGCCAGGTCTTGCCGTCGTCGAAGGACGCCTCGACGGTCAAGGTCCTGGTCCGACCCGGTGCCGCCCCGACCTGACGGTCGAGCGAGACCGGGATCGCGAACAGCCGAGCCGCCGGAGCCCGGTTGTCCAGGTCGAGCTCCGGGGTGTACCGGATCGACGTCATCGGCAGCTTGACCAGCTCCCCGTCGCCCACGTGGCCGGACTTGAAGGTCCACTCCGCGTCGACCACGGTGGACAGGGTGAACGCCGGGTCGCTGCGGAAGGTGGCCGTCAGCCGGTAGTCACCCTTGGCTGCCGGCACGTCCCACGTCCACGGAGCCTGGTCCGCGTCGCCGATCTTGACTCCGTTGCGATACAGGTTCACCTGCACGCTGCCGCCGACGACGTGCCGGAAGCCCATGTGTCCGGCACCGTCGCCGTGCAGCGGCCCCGGCCCGCCGATCGTGTCGCCCCAGTAGCGGGTGGAGTACTGCTGGCCGAAGTTCGGCTCCGGGAAGACCGGGCCGATCACGCCGTTGGCCCACGCCACCGTGTACGTACGCCCAGGCTTGAAGCTGCTCCACGGCGACTGGTAGTAGGTGTACCCCTGCTGGGCAGAGGCCGACTGCCACACGGCCTTCTTGTCCTGGTTGTAGTACTCGGTGATGGTGTTCGGCACGTCGTAGGTGAAGCTCGGCGGGGTCTGCCGCCCGTCGGTCGACCGGCTGATCGGCGAGTTGCCCGGCGCGTGCGCCACCGCGAGTCGCGACACCGGCACGTCGGCCACGTCCGCGCTGATCCGCGAGCGGACCGTGGCGAAGTCGCCCGCGCGCAGCTTGCGGGTCAGCCCGGTCATCATCTTCTCCGGCTCGTAGAGATAGACCCGGTAGACGTACGGGCTGTTGTGCAGGCTGCCGTCCTGGGCGACCTGCCCCCACATTCCGGTGACGTACGAGACGAAGCCGGGCGTCTTGCCAGCTCCGATCTGCGCGGTCCGCACGTACTCGAAGGGGATGTTCATCAGCGTGCCGTACGGGTCGTTGCTGCCCCAGATCTGCGGCTGCTCGGTCCGGATCGTCCAGCCCGAATCCTGGAAGACCGCGGTGGCCTTCGGGTTCGGCACCGACACCGCGATCGGCTCGGCCAGGCGGGTGTCCATGGTGAGCGCCTGGTCCCGGGTCAGGTCGAGGCTCGGACGCACCAGCGACGTGATCTGCGGGACGTTCGGGTCGCCGCTCTCCATGTACGTCTGGACCAGGTAGCGGCCCGCGCGGACGCGGTACGTGGTAGCCGTCGGATCGTCGAGCACCAGGAGGGTCTGCCGGTCCAGGTCGGTCAGAACGGTCACCCAGCCCTGCTCGGGCGTGGGCGCCCCGCCGTCCGGCCCGATGAGCTTGAGGGCCAGCTGGTGTCGGACGATGTCGAGCGCGATCGGGGTCTGCACCTGCGTGCCGCCGCCGGTGGCGGTCAGCTCGCCGCCGACGTAGCGGTCCGGCAGGCTGGCACCGGCCTGCACCGTGACGACGACGGAGGCGGTACCGCCGGCCGGAATCGTCACCGAGGAGGCGCTGAGGCTGAACAGGCCGGCCGGCCCCGGGGCACCGTCGGCGTCCTTGGCGTCGAGGGCGAGAGCCAGGGTCACGGCGGTGGAGCCGCCGTTGGCGTACGTGATGGTGCGGGTCTGCGCGGCGCTGCTCCGCTCGAAGGCGGCGCTGACCGGGCTGGCCGTGACCGACTGCCGGGTCGCCCGGGCGACGTCGAGGAAGCCCGCGCCCTGCTCGTAGACTCCGACGGCAGCGTTCGGCTTCGCGGCGGCCATCAGCGTGGACTTGATCCGCTCGGGCGTCCAGTCCGGGTGCTGCTGGGTCAGCAGCGCCGCCGCGCCGGCCACGTGCGGCGTCGCCATCGAGGTGCCGTTCAAGCTGGTGTACTGCGGGTTCTCGGCCGGCCACAGCTCGGAGGTCGAGCTGCGAGCGGCGACGATGCCGACGCCGGGCGCGGTGACGTCCGGCTTGATGCCGGCGTCGCCCGAGCGCGGACCCCGGCTCGAGAACTCGGCCAGCTCACCCGTCTTGGTCACGGCGCCCACGGTCAGCGCCTCGGCCACGCTGCCGGGCGAGTTGATGGTGGACTCGCCGCCCTCGCCGCTGTTGCCCGCGGCGACCACGAAGAGCACGCCGTAGCGGTGGGTGAGGTCGGCCAGGGCCGCCTCGATCGGGTCCGTCTCCGGGCTGTCCGGGCCGCCGAGGCTCATGTTGGCGACCTTGACGCCCTGCTGCGCCACCCAGGTCATGCCGGCCAGGATCGCCGATTCCGGGCAGCCCTCCTCGACGCAGACCTTGGCACTGTAGAGGGACGCGCCGGGAGCCATGCCCTTGTACCGGCCCTCGGACGCGGCCGCGGTGCCAGCGATGGTGGAGGCGACGTGCGTGCCGTGGCCGACCCGGTCGAAGGTGTCGGGGTCGGCGGTGAAGTTCGCCGCGGCGGCGACGCGGTCGACCAGGTCGGGGTGAGTCTGGTCGACGCCGGTGTCGATCACGCCGACCTTCACCCCCGCTCCCGTCCAGCCGGCCTGCCAGGCCTCCGGTGCACCGGTCAGCGGGACGCTGACGTCGAGGGTGGGGCGACGCAGACCGTCGAGCCAGATCTTGTCGAACCCGGACCGCAGTTGCCGCTCGGTGCCCTTCGTGGCGGACGTGATGCTGTTCCAGAAGGAGACCGCGTCCGAGCGGTTCTCCGCGACGGCGCTCGCCCCGGTGAGCGCCCGGGTGGTCCGGGCACCGGCGAGGCCGGCGGGGGCGGCGCCGCCGTGCTGGACGATGAGCGGCAGGGTGGCCCGGGTGTCGTCGTAACCGAAGGCGACCAGCGTCGAGATGTCGAAGAGCCGAGAGTCGAGCTTGCCCCGGTTGAGCAGGCCGACGGCGTCGGCGGGGATGACCCGCACGTCCTTGCCCGCACTGTGGGTGATGAACGGAATCTTCTCCCGTCCCTTGCCCGGCACGACGTTCACCGCCGTCTGGCCGTCCACCGTGCTGACGTGGACGGTGTCGCCGGTGACCAGGGTGACCGTCTGGGGTTTGGCGGCGACCGTGGGTGTTGTCGCCGGCTTCGCGGCGCGCGGCTGGGCCGAGGCCGGTAAACCGCCCGGAGCCACCGCCGAGACGCCCAGCACCAGCAGTGCCAGCGCCGACATCTTGCGAACTGATCGCATCATTCTCCCTAGCTGAACGCGAGAGCTGTCCGGTGTACCGGACGTGGCTGGCCGGTGAAAGTTCACCCCGAGTGACCTGGATCACTTCACTGACCGCCGTACTCGCGGTTCTCGTCTAGGCGTCGACGGTGCGGTGTACCGAACCCCGCGCGCTCCCGGCCACCGACACGACGAGGTCCAGATCCCGCATGACCTCGGAGAACGCCACCGACGGCACCTCGGCCAGGGGTACCACCGAGCCGGCTCTCAGGAACCGCAGCTCGCCGAGGACCACCTCTCCCCCGCCGAAGTGGCCGGGGAGGTCGCAGACCAGCGCGGCGGTGACCTCGGTGTTGGCGGGTCGGGTCGCCTGGTGTTCCTGGTACTGGCCGTGGGTCGACCAGCCGCGCCCGGACAGCAGCTGACCCGCCACCTTGCCGTCGACCGTGTGGCCGGCGAACCGTCGGGACACGTCGACAGCCTCGCGTTCGGCCGAGGTCATCAGATACAGCTCCCGGAAGACCTGCTGCACGGGTTGTTGGATCCCGTCCTGGACCATCTTCTCCTGCCAGTGGGCGAGCAGGCCCCGCTCGTGCAGCAGCGACGGGTGCACCACCGTGACCGGACCGTCGAGATCGACCTGGTCGAGCAGGGCGACCGTGCCCGCCCGGTCCTGCCAGATCAACGCGGGGAGCATCGCCGCCCCGGCCGGCAGGCCCCGCAGGCGAGCGAGCTCGTCGGGCGTGAGGGTGCCGCCGGTGGCGACGAGTCGTTCAATCAGCCCGGTACGCATCCGACGGGCCTGGTCGCGCAGCCGCTCCTGATGTTCGCGGAACTCGGGGTACCGTGGGTCGGCGCGTACGGCAGCAGGCACCGACGCCAGCTGCCTCCCCGCCTTGCTGATCGTGATGAGCGGCTCGGCCTCGGACAGCCGCAGCGCGACGGTGTAGTCGCCGGTGTGCCAGTCGTCGGGCGCCGCACTGGCGACGCGGGCCTCGCAGTCCCACTCCAGGCGCTCGGCGTCCGGGAAGGCGGTCACCTGGGCGAGATGGTCGAGGGCGACGGCGACGGCGGCGGCGTGGCTGTGCCTACGGTTCGGACCCAACTTCGAGCCCCGCTTCGCCACCTCCCGCAACGTCAGATAACGGTCGAGCACCGTCTCCCCGTCGGCCAGCGGCAGCAGGCCGAAGGCGGCGATGCCCGCCAGCGCGTTGTGCTTGACGCGTTTGGCGACGGCCGCGCGGTTCCAGCCCAGAGCGGCGGAGACGATCTCGTTCGGGCAGAGCTGCAAGAGCAGGCGCGCACCGTCGACACCGGCCTGCCGTACGGCGGCGAGGATGCTGTTCCGGTCCTGCCGTACCGCCTCGGTTGTGGGGGTCGCCTGCACCAGCCGCAGCAACGGCGCCGCGCCGGGCAGCCCGAGCAGCGGCAGCAACACCTCGGCGTCACCCGCCGGCAGCCGCAGGTCGAAGGCGTACCGCTGCTCCTCGGCCGGCCGCTCGCGCAGGTGTTCCACCAGCGCCGTCCGCTCGTCATCGGTCAGCTCGGCCGCGCCGAGGCGCTCGGCCATCCGGCGATCCGTTGGCCGTTCGACGGCCCGAAGCACGAACCGCAGGCCACGTGGCACCAGCACCTCGGGTAACGCGGCCCAGTCTGGTTCGGTTGTCGAGGTCAAACGCCAGGCCAGTTCGTCGAAGTAGTCGCGTACGGCCGGCGTGCAGGCGTGCGGCCTCGACCCGGCGGCGCCGTCCGCCGGGGGCCGTTCGACGATGGCGTTCCCCAGGTATTCGTCGTCGGTGAACGCCTGCTCGATGACCTCGACATCGAGCGCCCCCAGCTCGTGCAGAGCGTCCAGGACCCGCACCACGGTCTCCCGACGTGCGCGGCCCAGCGGAGTGCGGACCAGCAGCCGCAGCAGGTGGACGTCGTCGGCATTGATCGCCCGGTCGGCCACCGATTCGAGCGGTGGCTCCGGCCAGCCCGGATGGTCCACGATGCGGGCGAGCAGGGCCGCACGGCTGACGGTCGGCCACGGGGTGTCCAGGACGTCTGCCGGATCGTCGGGATTCGGTACGGGAAACGCCCCGTCGTAGATGCCGTCCAGCGCGGCGTAGATGTCACCGATGTTCGAGCCCAGATGCTCGCCGGTGCGGTCGATGCTGTTGCCGGCATCCACCGCACGACGGATCTGCCTGGCGTGGGCCCGCAGACCTGCCAGGTCACCGGCCTTCGCCAGGGCCGCGGCCTGATCGACCATCCCCGACAGGGTGGCTCGCTGGTGACGGACCTCGTCGGCGAACATCTCGGGTATCTGCACCACGATTCACTCACCGACCAGGGCGGTCAGCCGATCGAGGTGTTCCGCACCGGACACCACTGCGTGCACCATCATCTGCGTCACCGACATGTGTCCATCTTGCCGCGTTCCCCTTCTGCACCGTCGGCGCTGTCCGCCGGTGGGATGGGGACGTTGCGGTTGGAGACGTTGCTCGGGTCGTACGTGGCCTTGACGGCGCGCAGTCTGCTCCGGGTCGGTTCGGGCCAGGCGTCCGGCAGCCGGGCCGGATCGGTGTCCGATTCGAAGCCGAGATACCTGCCGTCGAGGTGCGGAAGCGTCGCACTCTCTCAACTCCACAGTGGGTGGCGCAGTTGGTAGGGCATCTGTTTCGCTCAGAAGGTCAGGGGTTCGAGTCCCCGTGGCTCCACCCCTGGGCGGGCATTAGGCCGACGAACGGTGTCAGCGCGGGGTGTTCGCCGTCGACCCTGCTAGGGCATGTCTCATAAGGGCGGTCGAGCCGAGGCGGAGTCCGGGCGGCGATCCGGCAAGGCGCGGTTTCGTCCGGATACCGGTGTTGTATCCGGACGAAACCGCAACGCCGCCGGTCGTCGTCCGGGCCCGCCGCAGGCCGGCCAGTTCTTATGAAACATGCCCTAGGGCTGCAGCATGCCGAACAACGGTGTCGCGTGGACCCCTGTTCCGTATTCGTATCGCAGGTTCGCCGCCGTCATGACCTGTGCGGCGTGCGGCAGCACCGGATGCGAGCCGATCTTGTTGACGGCCATCCGGCGAATCGCCCGATTCAACTTGCTGGAAGCGCTGGTGACGGCCGGCCAATCCCACGCGGCGGGATCACCGAGTTCGGGTAGGGTCGGCGCCCAGGTCAACGCGCGTTTCTCGCTGTTGTGGTTGGTGTGGGTCCAGCGTAGTTCCTGTGCTCCGAAGAGCCCGCCGTAGTCCAGTTGGATAAGGCCCCAGCCCCGACATTCGTATCGATGGGTGGCGTCGGAGATTCCCGGCGCGAAGTCGATGCGTCGCACCACAGGTTCGGGGCCGGCGCCCACGACCAGCAGCATGAGATGCCGCCCATGGCGGCCAGGAGCAACCTCGTCGATGGTTCGGAACTCGCGCAGCTCACTGTCGGGTCGCGAGTCAGACTCGAAGACGCGGAAAAGGCCCAAGTCGAACACGGTTCGAAGCACCGCGGGCCAATCGTCTTCGGCAGCGTAGAAGTCCACTACGGCAGCCGTCTTTGGGGATCTGAGTCAGGGCCGGTGGATGCAGGGGCGGCCACCGCGTGATCGGAGCCGCGCTGTGGGCCGAGGCCAGGTGCTCCGTCAGGGAGGACGCGTTCGTAGCAGACCGAGTTGTCGGAGCCCACGTACGCGCCGAACAGCGGGATCTCGCGGTAGCCCTCGCGCTCATAGAAGCGCATCGCGTCCGGCTGGGCCGAGCCGGTCTCCAGCCGGATGGTCGTCCAACCGCGCTCCTGTGCGGCCTCCTCCAGCCCCCGAAGCAAGTCGATCGCCACCCCCGAGCCGCGGCTCTTCGGTACCACGTACATCCGCTTCACCTCGACGGTGACCGGGTCGAGGCGGCGCAGCGCGGCGCAGCCGAGCGGTTGGCCGGTGGCTTCCTCGACCGCGACCAGGAACAGGTCGATGTTCTCGGCCGTCGGCGGCGTGCCGGGCTCATGGTCGTCGGTACCGTAGCGGAGGTCGAGCTCGGCCTTCTGTGCCACACGTAACGCCTCGCCCACCGGGTCGGTCCACGGCCGCTGCGTGATGATCCAGGTCATGCCGCTCCTCACCAGTACTCCGTAACAAGCGTTACGGTAACATTCGTTACGACCATGAAGAGGTGAGAGTCGTGACAATGCCTGCAGACCGAACGGCCCAGGGCGAGGCACTGTCGCGCGCGGTCTGGGACGTGCTCGCGCAGCAGGGCCTGGAAAAGCTGACAGTACGCGCGGTCGCCGCGGCGGCCGGCTGCACGACGGGCCTGGTTATGCACCGCTTCCCGAACCGTCGAGCGCTGCTGCTGCACGCCCGGCAACTGCTGCACGACACCACCCGGCAGCGGGTTGAGGCACTCGAGGCCGCGGCCACCTCGCCGCGGGCAGCACTGCACGCGGTCCTCCGCCAGGGCATGGCGACCGATCCGGAGACGACCAACTGGAGCATCGTCTGGTTGGGCTTCCTGGCTGCGGCGGTGGCGGACGCCGAACTAATCGGCATGCACCGCCGCAACAACCGAGCCTGGCGGCAACGGGCCGAGCGCTTGGTTGCCGCGGCCGCCCCGGACTGGCCGGTCGACCGGGTCGGCGCGGTCGCCCTGGGGCTGATCGCAATGACCGAGGGTGTCGCGGCTCTCGCCGCCGCGGATCCCGCTGCCTACCCGGCGGATCAGCAGGAACGCATGCTCGACGCCGCCCTGGTGGCCTATGGCCTCGGCCGCTTCTGACGTTGTGTCCACAACGGACAACGATTGAACGGTGGGCGTCTCGCGTCCACCCCACCGGACCAGCAAGATCCTGAACGGCGGCTGCCGTACCAGGTTCGGCACCGCCTCACCATGCCGATCGAACACTGCGTCGCAAATTGCGCGAAGGTTCTGGCAGGCGGGGGTCTGGATCACGGCGGTCCATTAGGGTCGGCGATATGACGCCATCCCTTGCCACCAGCGCCTTCGACTCGCTGCTTGTCGACGCCGTGCCCGACCAGGAGACGCTGCGCCGGGCGTACGAACTCCCCGGTGACGCCGCTGTGCGCAAGCAGATGACCGAACTCACCGAGCAGACCCGGCGGCTGATCGGGTGTTCGTCGCTGGTCCTGGTCGCCAGCGTGGACGCTGAGGGCAACTGTGACGTCTCCCCGCGCGGCGGCCCCGCCGGGTTCGTCGCGGTCCTGGACGCGCGGACGGTGGCGATACCGGACGCGACCGGCAACAAGCGTCTGGACACCCTGCAGAACGTCATCGCCACTGGGCGGGCGGCGTTGCTGGTCGTCATCCCGGGCCGCACCACGACGCTGAGGGTGAACGGCCGGGCCTGCGTCTCCACTCGTCCCGAGCTGCTGTCCCAGCTGACCGCCGTGGGCAAGCCGCCGGCCAGTGCGCTGGTGCTGGGGATCGAGGAGGTCTACCCGCACTGCCCCAAGGCGCTGCTGCGCGGCGGGGCGTGGAAGCCGGAGCAGTGGCTGCCGGCGGAAGCCCAGCCGACCTCGGCCGAGGTGACGCTGGCCCAGCTGCGGATGCCGGAGCTGACGATCGCTGACATCGAGCAGAGGGAGGCGGACGCGCTGCGGTACCGGTACGAGTGACGGGCCGCACGGTGGTGCAACGTCCGGTTCCTACTCCTCCTCGGCGAACACCATCTCGCGGCGCTTGCGGATCGTCGGGAGGATGGCGAAGACGAGCGCCGCCACGGCCAGCGCCAGGAGAACTGCGGAGATCGGTCGGGTCAGGAAGACCGACGGGTCGCCGCGGGAGATGATGAGCGCCCGCCGTAGGTTCTCCTCGAGCAGGGGGCCGAGGACGAAGCCGAGCAGCAGGGGCGCGGGCTCGCAGCCGCACTTGATCAGGAGATAGCCCAGGATTCCGAAGAACGCGATGGCGTAGACGTCGAACGCGTTGAATGCCAGGGAGTACGTGCCGATCGCGGCGAACAGGATGATCATCGGGAACAACACCTGGTACGGGATGCGCAGCATGCGTACCCAGAGCCCGATGAGCGGCAGGTTCAGCAGCAGGAGTAGCACGTTGCCGATCCACATCGACGCGATCAGGCCCCAGAACAGCGCCGGTTCGTCGTCGATGACCTTCGGGCCGGGGGTGATGCCGTGCACGATGAACGCGCCGACCATCAGTGCCATCACCGGGTGGGCGGGCAGTCCCAGGGTGAGCAGTGGGATGAACGACGTCTGCGCGGCTGCGTTGTTGGCTGACTCGGGGCCGGCCACGCCCTCGATCGCTCCGCGCCCGAACTCCTGTGGCCGCTTGGAGATCCGCTTCTCGACGGCGTACGAGGTGAACGAGGCCAGGACGTGGCCACCACCGGGCAGGACGCCGAGCGCGGCGCCGAGGCCGGTGCCCCGCAGGATCGGGCCGACGGTACGGCGCCGGTCCGCACGGGTCGGCCAGAGGTTCGTCACCTTGCTGATGACCGCCGTACGGGTCTGCTCGTTCTCCAGGTTCCGCAGGATCTCGGCCACCCCGAACATGCCGACCGCGACCGACACGAAGTCGATGCCGCCGTACAGCTCGCGCTGGTCGAAAACGAACCGGGGTGTGCCGGTGTAGATGTCCTGGCCGACCGTGCCGAGCAGGACGCCGAGCGCGATCATCGCCAGTGCCTTGAGCGCCGTGCCGCGCGCCAGCGCGATCGAGACGATGAGCCCGAACAGCACCAGTGCGAAGTATTCGGCCGGGCCGAACTTCAACGCGACGCTGGCCAACGGTGGTGCCGCGACGGCCAGCACGACGGTGGCCACCGTACCCGCGATGAAGGACCCGACCGCCGCGGCGGCGAGCGCCGGGCCGGCCCGGCCCTGCCGGGCCATCTCGTGGCCGTCCAGTGCGGTGACCGCCGCCGACGACTCGCCGGGCAGGTTGATCAGGATGGCGGTGGTCGAGCCGCCGTACTGTGCGCCGTAGTAGATGCCGGCCAGCATGATCAGCGCGGTCACCGGCTCGAAGTTGAAGGTGATGGGTAGCAGCATCGCCACGGTCGCCGTCGGCCCGATGCCGGGCAGCACGCCAACGGCCGTTCCGAGCAGCACGCCGACGAAGCAGTAGAGGACGTTCTGGACCAGGAAGGCGGTCGAGAAGCCCAGCGCGAGGTTGTCGAGGAGTTCCATGCGTCAGTCCGGCAGCCGCGTCAGACGCCGAGCCAGGGGCCCCAGAGCGGGATCCGCAGCTGAAGCCCGACGACGAAGATGAGGGTGCTGGCCACGGTCAGCCCGGCCGCCACGGCCACCGCCGTGAGCAGCCGTACGCGCGAGCTGGCCAGTGTGGTGAGCAGGGCGGTCACCGCCGACGTCGGCACGAATCCGAGGCGTCGGACGGTGAATCCGAAGAACAGGACCGCGAGCGCGATGGCGGCGACGGCGCGCCAGGGAATCGTCCCGAACGAGATCACCTCGCCGGCGATCAGGCCCTTGATGACGATCGCCAGACCCAGGGCGGCCACCGTCGCGCCGACCAGCAGCGGGAAGGCGCCGGGGCCCATTCGTAGTGGGGTGCCCAGCTCGTAGCCGAGCGCTCCCACCACGAACGCGC
Source organism: Micromonospora vulcania (assembly GCF_042658605.1). Taxonomy (NCBI): domain Bacteria; kingdom Bacillati; phylum Actinomycetota; class Actinomycetes; order Micromonosporales; family Micromonosporaceae; genus Micromonospora; species Micromonospora vulcania. Next base: position 431,939 of record NZ_JBHSQS010000006.1, read on the forward strand.
CCCCGATCAGAACGAAGACTCCCCCGGCGAGGACGTCCGGGAAGGACCGGTGACGCAACACCTCAGGATGCCTTGACCCCGGCGTCGGCGATGACCTTTGCCCAGGTGCCGAGTTGCTCTTCGAGCTTGGTCCGGTGCGCCTGCGGGGTCGCAGCGTCGGCCGGGACCGGCGCGGTGCCGAGCTTGGCCATCTGGTCGATGACGCCCTGGTCGGCCAGTGCCACCTTCAGCGCCTCGGACAGCTTCTGCACGATCTCCTGCGGTGTGTCGGCCGGGACGTAGAGACCGTGCCACACGCTGACCTGGAGCTGGGGAAGCCCGGCCTCGGCCGTGGTGGGAAGGTCGGGCAGGCTCTTCACCCGCTCCGGGGTGGTGACCGCGTACGCCTTCACCTTGCCCGCGGAGATCTGGCCGCTAGTGTTGGTCGTCTGGTCACACATGAAGTCGACCTGGCCGCCGACGAGGTCGGTCAGCGCGGGGCCGGTGCCCTGGTACGGAACTTCTTGGAGCTTGACACCGGCGGCGCTCTGGAACAGCAGGCCGCAGAGGTGGGACGCGGCGCCGATGCCGGCGTTGGCGAGCGTGACCTTCTTGGAGTTGGCCTTCACGTAGGTGACGAGGTCCTGGAGTGTGGCCGGTGCGAAGTCCTTGCGGGCGACGACCGTCATCGGCACCTCGGTGACGAGCCCGACCGTCTCGAAGTCGTCGAGCGGCTTGTAGCCCAGCTTCTGATAGAGGGCCGGGGCCGTGGACATGCCGATGTGGTGCATGAGCACGGTGTAGCCGTCGGGTTCGGCTCGCGCGACCTCGCCGGCGCCGACCGTGCCGCCCGCGCCCTCGACGTTCTGGACGACGATCTTGGCGCCGAGTTTGGCGGCCATCGGTTCGGCGATCATGCGGGTGACCGTGTCCGTCGGGCCGCCCGCGCTGAACGGCACGACGAACGTGATGTTCTGGTCCGGATAGCCGGCGGCGTCGCCTCCACCGGTGGCACCACCGTCACCGGAGCAGGCGGCGACGAGCGAGACGAGGCCGATCGCGGCGATCATCCGCGTGGCGGCCCCGTACCTGATGGTCGTTCCCATATCGCGGCCTCCTCGTCGGCGCGTGCGCATTCGTCGGCGAGCGCGCGCCTCAGTCTCGGCTGGCAGGGACGCGGATGGTGTCAGAGAAATCCCAAGGAACGTGTCGGATGTCAGAGGAATCCAAAGAACTGGCGGACCATTACGGTCATCGATCCGGCGTAGAATTCGCCGGTATGCGGATCACCGTCATCGAGGACGACGACCGCGTGGCACGCGGTCTGGTGACCGTCCTCGCCCAGGCGGGCTTCGAGGTCCACCGCATCGCCACCGCCGCGGAGGCCGTGCGGGCCGCGCCGTCCGATGTGGTCCTGGTCGACCTTGGTCTGCCCGACGGCGACGGGCTCGACGTGATCCGCAGGCTGCGGGACCGTCCGGAGACGGCCGTCATCGCCGTGACAGCGCGATCCGAGGAGCACGAGAGGGTTCGTGGCCTGCGCGCCGGCGCCGACGACTACATCGTGAAGCCGTTCGGCATCCCGGAGTTGATGGCCCGGATCGACGCGGTTCTGCGGCGTACCCGGGTGGCCCGTGCGCTGAGCCACCCGGACGAGCCGCTCGTCCTCGGCCCGATGCGGATCGGTGTGGGCACCCGGGAGGTCGCCGTCGGCGACGTGCCGCTGACGTTGACGCGCAAGGAGTTCGAGCTGCTCCTGCTGCTGGCCCGACGGGCACCGAACGTGGTGAGCCGCGACGTCATCCTCGACCAGATCTGGGGCGCGACCTGGGAGTCCTCCAGTCGCACCCTGGACACCCACATCGCGGCGTTGCGGCACAAGCTCGGGCCGGCCGTGCTCATCCGTACGATCCACGGGGTCGGCTATCGGCTCCTGGCCGACCAGCCGGAGCTGATCGGCTGACCTGCCGTGCACCGCCGCCTGCTCGTCGTCCTGGTGCCGCTCGCGGTGCTGCTCGTCGCGGCGCTCGGGCTGCCGCTCAGCGTCACGGTGGCCGAGCGTGAGATGCAGGAGACGTACGTCGACCGGCTCAATGACGTCGGCCGGTTCGCCTCGCTGGCCGAGACCGCGTTGTCGACCGGGCGGACCGAGGCGCTGCACCAGGAGTTGGCGCGCTACCACCGGCTGTACGGCATTCCGGTCGCGGTGATCGACACGTCGGGCCGGGTGCTGCTCGGATCGGTCGATGCCTACCAGGAGGCGGCGCGCGACGAGCCGGCGTTGCCCCGGATCGTCACCGCGGCGCTGGCCGGGGCCCGGTCCGAACCGTCCGGCGCGTGGGCGCCGTGGGACGATTCGGCGCTGGTCGTGGCCGAGCCGGTGGGCCGGGACAGCGCGGTCGTCGGCGCGGTCGTGACGATCTCCGACCTGTCGAGGACGCGCGAACGAATCCTCGTACGCTGGGCCCGGCTCGCCGGCCTCGGACTGCTGCCATTGATCGCGCTGGCGGCCGTCGCCTGGCCGGTGTCGGCGTGGGTGCTGCGGCCGGTGCGGAAGCTGGACGCGGCGACCTCGCGGATCTCCGAGGGTGACCTGACGATCCGCGCCGACGCCGAGGCCGGCCCTGTTGAGCTGCGGCGGCTGGCACAGTCGTTCAACACGATGATGGACGCCGTGGAGAACGCCGTGCAGCGACAGCGGGCGTTCGTGTCCGACGCGTCGCACCAGTTGCGCAACCCGTTGACCAGCCTGCGGCTCGCGGTGGAGAGCCTCGAGATGCACCTACGGCCGCAGGGCGACGGCCGGCAGGTGTACGACGTGGCGGTCGACGAGCTGAAGGCGATGCAGCGACTGCTGAACTCGCTACAGGCCAGTGCACGGATGGAGAGCATGCGGACCGCGTCGCCGGTGGACCTCGACGAGGTGCTGGCGACCCGGGTGGACCGGTGGCGGGCGTTGACGGCGACGGCGGGGCAGACACTGGCGGTCGACGTGCCACCGGGGCTGCGGTTGCTGGAGCCCCCGGGCGGGCTGGGCAGCATCCTGGACGAGCTGATCAGCAACGCGTTGCGGCTGTCCGACGCGCAGGAGGTGGAGGTGACCGCCCGAGTCGCCCCCGGTGCCACTGGCGCCGGACCCGGTGACGGCTCGGCGGCCGAGGGCGTGGTCACGATCATGGTCCGGGACGACGGCCGTGGGATCGACGTCTCCGAGCGGGCCCAGGCGCTGCGGCGTTTCTGGCGGTCGCCGCGGCACCAGAACGTGTCCGGGACCGGCCTGGGACTGGCGATCTGCGCGGACCTGGTCCGGGGGGCCGGTGGCGAGCTGCGGCTGGAGGATGGCCTGCCACGTCCGGACGGGTCCGGGCACGGGTTCGCCGCGGTGATCGCGCTGCCGGCCGTCCCGGGGGTGGCGTCGTCATCCGGCGTCCCGCCGCGGTCGCCGGTCTGAGGACCCGGTCCGGTCGTCAGCCTGTCGCTTCCTCAGGGTCAGCGCTTGCGGTCGCGGAACCAGGCGGCCGCACCCGGGTGGAGCGGAATGGACGCGGTCGAGATTCCGGTACGCACGTTGATCTGCCACGCCTCGGGAACGGCTTCGGCGTCGCCGCGGCTGTCGGAGGCGATCGAGCCGGTGTGCGTGAAGATCGTGTCGGTGATCGCGTAGACCAGGTCGTCGGGGAGGTCGTTGCGTACGAGCAGCACGTTCGGCACAGCGACGGTGCGGGTCGCCGGGACGCCGGCGTACGCGGTCGCGGCGATCATGGCCGGGGCGTAGGGACCGGGGTAGGCCGTGAGGAGCGCATCCGCCTGTGCGGCCAACGGGATCAGCCGGATGGGGTGCCGCTGCGCCAGCTCCGTGATGGCCGGTGTCGGGACGCCGGTCAGGGAGAACATCGCGTCGATGGTGCCCGCGCGCAGTGTCGCCGCCGACTCGGCCTGGCTGAGGAACCGACCGTCGGCCTGGACCGGGCCGAGCTTCAGAGCCCGCAGCGACGTGAACTCGGTGCCCGAGTCGCGGGCGCCGAGCGATACGCGCCTGCCCTCAAGGTCCCGGAACTCGTCGATCGCCGAGTCGGCCAGCACCACGAGATGCAGGTGGCTGTCGTAGAGCCGGCAGACCGCCGAGAGCCCCTCGGGCCCGCTGCCGTCGGTCCTGATCAGCGCGTCCAGGCTTGTCAGCCCCAGGTGCACCTCGCCGGCCCGCAGCATCCGGATGTTGTCGGTGGACGCCCCGCTGGGCACGGTGGTCACCGAGGCGCCCGGCACGTGCTCGGAGATGTGCTTGGCCAGCGCGCCGCCGATCCGCCGATAGACCGCACCCGCCGGCCCGGTGGCCAGTCGCAGGTGGACCTTGTCGGCCTCGGGCCGCTGGGAGCAACCGACGAGGAGCCCGCCGGCCGCTAGGAGCACCGCCCGCCGGCTGATTCGTGGCCCCACGTTCAGCCCCATGCGCAGATGATACGGACGACGACGTCAGCAGCCGTTGACATCAGTGCACGGTGGGGTGACCCTGAGGCCGGCCGGCCCGAAAGTGGGCCGGCCGGCCGGGTCGCGACGCTCGAATCGGCGGGTGGCTAGGGCCTGTGTCGAAGTCGGCTGTGGATGCCGAGGGTGAGGAAGTTTCGGCGTGGCGGTGATCGATAAGTAGCGA